>CAZKRK010000080.1:0-22683 GCA_964555035.1 uncultured Victivallales bacterium
GAAACTCCACGCCGCAAGGGCGTGGGATCTCGCCTGGGCGAACGCTACGGGGATTGGGCCGCTTACAGCGGGCGAGTAGACTCAGACATCTTGATGTGGGATGACAGGTCGTCTGCTTTGTCCGTTCAGGGCGTCCTCTTTGTCCCGCCCGCAAGGGGCGGGGATTCCCACCATTGCCCAGACACAACGATACCGCCGACTACGCCAGTGCCTGCTTGACCCAATCGGTAAACGCGAGGTCGCGCACGGCTGAGCGGACCTCTTCGTTCTCCGCGTACTCGCCTTTCTCCAACGCCAGGCTCTCGAGCGAGTCCTTGAACTTGGCCATCAGGATGTTGGCCTCGAGATGGGCCTCGAGCGTGTCCAGCGAGATGCCGGACGTGTCCAGCCATTGCTGCGTATCGTCCGCTTTCCGAAGTCCTTTCAGGGCTCGGAAAGCATCCGCCGTCTCCTGCAGCTCGGTATCCGGGACTTCGAGTCCGGCCTTGCGGGCGGCCGCTACGGCCAGCTTTCGTTCCACAACGGCGCGGAGCGCCGGGGCAAATGCGCCCGTTACCTTCAGGTAGTCGACGACTTCCGCTACATTGACTTCCACGTCGCCTTCGAGTTTCTCGATATCCGCCATGCTGCCTCCTTTTCGTTGTGTTCACTTCACACTTCTTCTACACGAACGTCGTCACCCACGGACTCGGACAGCCACTCATCGAAGACGATCTCGCGGATTGCCGCCCGCAACGTGTCGTCCAGTTCCGCCCGAATCACCTCCTCGACCAGCAGAAGCTGGTGCGCCTTGTCGACAGGGAAAGGCCCGAGCACGTCGCCCGGCTCGGCGTTGAAGACCTTGCTCGAGACGGCCGAAGGGAGATCCTCGCGCGCCAGCATCCCGAGATACCCGCCGCACCGTCGTCCCCGCTCATCCGTGGAATGCCGCCGCGCCAGGGCATGGAAGTCCTCTCCGTCTTCCTCAATCTGCATCAGCAACTCGTCCGCAAGGCTTGGCTCGGCGACCACAATCGCAGAGACATGGGCACGATCGAAGCGCGACCGGTTCAACACGAAGTACTCTTCGACACGGCTGTCGGGAGCGAGAGCCCGCCGTACTTTCGGCTCCAACGCCAGCGTCTCGCAGGCGCGCTCGAAAGAGTCGTCCGACACATCCCACCGGCGCAGGAAGGCAAACGTCGCGTCCGCCGTGTGCAGACCCATGGTCTGACGCAGTGCGTCCGCCGTTTCCTGGAGCTCGTCATCGCTCACCGACAGGTTCCGTTTCCGCGCAAATCGGTGCACCACCTCGTCCCGGGCGGCCAGCCGACAGGCCGCCTCCGCCTGTCCCGTCATGGCAAGCTTGCGCAGGACATCCTCGCTGCCGATCGTGCCGTTTGCATACACAACGTCCATTCGTCACTCCCGCAGTCTGTCGATCACAACGGCCAGAATGCTCTTCGTCTCGGTAACAAGCTCGGCCGTGGCGGACATGCCCGGTTTGAGCGGGTAGCGCCGACCCTCCACGTCGTAGTGGTCGCAATCGAGCGACCCACGCACGGCATATACATCGCCCTCCCCAACGGCCCCGGGCGAGACGGACAATACGACGCCACGGAGCATACCGTAGTCCCGGTACGGGAACGCGTCCACCTTATACTTGACGGTCAGCCCCGGTTCCACGAACGCGATGCGCGCATTGGGGACCGCAAGCTCCACTTCCAGCTCGGCATTCGTCGGCACGATTGTGCACAACACGTCTCCCTGCGTGACGTAGTCGCCGACCCGCGTGGGACGAGTCTCCGAGACGACACCGGCGATGGCGGCCCGCACTGTCGTGCCCTGCACATCGCTTCCCTCGCCACCGTCCATCAGGGCCAGCAGAGCCCGGTGCTTGCCGAGATCGCTCTCGATGGCGTTCAATGCGACGCGGTGATCGATCTCCAGGCGGGTCCGCTTCTCCGCGAGTACGCGACGGTTCGCTTCATACGACGCCTTCTCGGCAGCCAGTTCCTTGTTCTGAATCGCGTCCTGGCGATCGAAAATCCGTTTCTGCGTTTTCAGTTTGTCCACCTCGAGCCTGGCACGCTCGAAGCGGCTCTTGACGGCGTTGTACTCGGCGATCGAGGTGAGACGGTTCGTGAACAGCGTCTCGGTATTGAGGCATTCGACGTGCAAGTCCTTGGCTTCACGCGACCAATAGGCCACGTCCGCATCCAGGCTGGCACGTTCGATCTCGCGCCGCTCGATCTGGAGCTGCATGACGCTTACGCTCTTTTCGTGCTCCACGTTCAGCAACGCCGTCTCGGAGTCCAACGCCGCGCGGCCCGCCGCGACGGCCTCCTTCCGAAGCTGGACGGCCGTCTCGAGACTGTCGACGTCCGCGCGGTGGGATGTGGCTTCGCGCGATTGCAGCTCAAAAAGCAGGTCGCCGGGAGCCACCGCCTGTCCGTCGCGGCCCGCGATCCGCTCGATGTGCCCGCTCCTGTCGGCCACAACGCGCAACTCCCGGTCGCGCGGACGAACCACGGCACGACAGGACACGACCATATCCACTTCGCTCACAGCGGCGTACACGAACGCCGCAACGATGAGGAGGATGAAGAGGTAGACCAGCCCCCGGGCGACGACGTTCGGCATACGCTGCAGGTGCTCGGCGACGAGTACGCTCAGTTCGCCGGCAGCTTCCGCCGAGGTGCCGTCGGTCTCGGCATGCACGTCTTCTCGCAGTACGTTGTCTTCGGTCATGTCATACATTCAGTTGCTGGTGGTTTAGATAGTGGTAAAGCCCCCGCCGCTCCATCAACGCTTCGTGCGATCCTTGTTCGACAATTTCGCCGTTGTCCAGCACCACGATGACGTCCGCGTTGCGCACGGTGCTCATCCGGTGTGCGATCACGATGGCCGTCCTGTCTTTCAGGATCGCCTTCATGTTCTTCTGGATGGCCTGTTCCGACTCCGTGTCCAGGGAACTCGTCGCTTCGTCGAGGATGAGTATCTTCGGCTTCGTGTACAGTGCCCGGGCGATGGCGACGCGTTGCTTCTGCCCGCCGGAGAGCTGCAGTCCGCTCTCGCCTATGCGCGTGTCATAGCCCATGGGCAGACGCGACACGAAGTCGTCGATGTTGGCCAGGCGCGCTACTTCTAGGAGACGCGCCATCGACTCGCCCGGATCGTGCAGGACAATGTTCTCGCGGACCGTCCCGTTGAAGATGTAGCTCTCCTGCAGGACGTGCCCGATGAGACGCCGCAGAGAGCCCAGGTTGATGCCGCGGACGTCAAGGCCGTCCACGAGGACGCGCCCTTCGGTGACGTCGTACAGGCGCGGAATCAGCTTCACAAGGGTCGACTTGCCCGACCCGCTGCGGCCCACGATGGCTACGATCTGGCCGGGTTCGATGCGGAGCGATATCTTCGAAAGGATGTACGGGTCATCGTCCCCGCCGTACCGGAAGAACACATCCTCGAATGTGACCGCACCCCTGGCTTCACTGAGGCTGACCCCCCGGCCGGCGCCGCCTCCGGACGGCAGCTCGGGTTTCGCCGAGAATACGTCGTTGAGCCGGTCGATGGACACGAGCGTCTGCTGCACGTCATCCCAGGCCATGATGATGCTGTTGATCGGTGCAATGACACTGCCGACCAGCGACATGAAAGCCATGAGCTGACCGACGGTCAGCGGCCCCGCCATCACCCGGTGGGCGCCGTACCACAGCACCAGTACCATGCACAACGACCCGATGAAGTCCCCCGTGGCGTGAAAACACATCGCCGTATTGAGCAAACGGAAGTCGAGGTTGAGGCTGCGAATGAACTTCTCTTCCCACTTCCAGCGGGTCCGGAATTCGGTATTCGTTGCCTTGATCGTGTCGACTGCGTGAATCGACTCGATGAGGTGCGACTGGGACTCGGCGCGCGCGCTGAAGGAGTCCGCGTTCAGTCGCTTCAGAATCGGCGTGAACGCAAGCGTCACGGCCACAAAAGCGGGGACAAACAGCAGGATCAGTCCCGACATGCGCGGGTCGTAGTAGAACATCAGCGAGATGTAGACGACAATGAGCACACCGTCCAGGACGACGGACAGCGCCGTGTTCGTCAGGAAATTACGGATCTTCCGGTTCTCCCCGAAGCGCGTGATGAAGTCGCCGATCTTCCTCGCCTTGAAATACCCCAGTGGCAGACCGAGCAGGTGTTTGTAGAAGAACACCAGCATGCGCAAGTCGATCTGCATGCTCGTATGGACCACCAGGTACTGCCTGAGCAGCATGGTCGCCATGCGGAATACGAGCACAAGCAGCATCCCGACCAACATGACGTTCAGCAGCGGCCGATTGTCGTGCGCGAGGACGTTGTCGACCACGTTCTGGGTGAAGATCGGCATCGCCAGGCCCAGTACGTTCAGCAGCAGCGACGCCAGGAACACCTCGAAGAGGACGGCCCGGTACGGAACGACGAACTGGAGGAACTTCTCGAATCCCGTGCGATCCTCCTCCTGCTCATCGAACTCCGGCGTCGGTTCGCACGTCAGAGCGATACCGGACCAGTTCTTCTTGAAGTGCTCCCGCGTGTACTTGCGACGGCCGATCGCCGGATCGCTGACCCACACGTGACGCGAGTCGATCTTGTAGACAACGACGAAGTGACACCCCTGCCAATGGGCGATGCAGGGCATCGTCACGGAACCCAACGCGTCGAGGTCAAGCCGCATGCCGCGCGTGGAGAACCCCGTTTGCTCCGCCGCCGAGGCTACTCCCGCCAGCGAGGAGCCGCTCATGTCCACATGCGCGAGTTCCCGAACCCTGGCCGACGAAAAGGTCTTGCCGTAGTACTTCGCGATCGTCATCAGACAGGTCGGCCCGCAGCTCATCTCATCGCGTTGGCGGATGAAGGGGAACGGCATGGCACGGCGTCGGAAGGACGGCCGTTTGCGGCGTTGCCGTTCCCGACTCGGACCGACAGCCGTGTCGCCCCGTGGCACTGACTCGTCGACGACAGGCGCCTTGTCCGCCGCGAGTTCCTGTCGGATCAGTTCCTCGTAAGGCATGGGCGGTTCGTCGTGCAGATAGGAGGCAATTCGGTCGGCCATCACCTTGCGGAGTTTGGCGCTTCCCGCGGCCAGCTCCTGGAAGTCCGCCTTGGAGAGCGAGAAGAGCCGGCAGTCGGTGAGGCAGACGACATCCGCGTGCCGCTCTGTCTCTTCCATCAGCGCTTTCTCGCCGAAGAAGTCGCCTTCCCGCAGGAAGTTGATGACCTCACGGCGTCGCCCATCCCAGCGAACGACCTTGAGTTTGCCGCTCTCGACGAGGTAGAACCGATCGCCCGCCGCCCCCTGCCGGATCACCGCGTCGCCCTCGTTGAAAAACTCGGCCTTGAATCGACCGACCAGGAGCTTCAGCTCCCTGACCGGCACGGCGGAGAGCTCCGTGCATGACTCGATGAATCGGAGCACGGATGTCGCGCGCATGAACTTGTCGAAGTAGTCGCGCAGTTCGGGCTTCGCGAAGAGAAGTCCCTCGAAATCGGCTTTGCCGAAGACAACCAGCGTACTGTCTTCCACGGCCCGCGCCGTGGCGTTGCGCGGCTTGTCCGTAATCAGGGCCGTTTCGCCGAAGTGGTCGCCCCTCGATCGGATACCCAGGTTCGTGTCCTTGCCGGTCTCGTTGGTAAGCACGATTCGGATGCGGCCGCTGTAGACGACGTAGAAGGCGTCGCCGGCGTCGCCCTGTGTGAATACGACTTCTCCGGCCGCCACGGAGCGCACCTGGGCGGTTTCCGTGAGCTGCCGCAGTTCCGCGTCGTCAAGCACGCTGAGGAACTTGATGTCCCTTACAAAGTCGCGGATGTTCGAGAGTTCCATCGCGCTACCTCTCCTCCTCCGTCCCGACGGCAACCGGCGATCGGCCGGACGCCAGTGTGGCGAGCCCGTGCCCGTAGTACAGCATCTGCCCCTCCAGGCCCGCACAGGCCACCTTGACGCTCAAGAGCCCCAGTTCGGCGTCGGTCAGCTCGGTCTGGTAGTACAGGATGTCCAGCACGGTGCTCTTCTCCGCCACGAGCCTGCTTGTCTCGTCGTCCACGTTTTGCCGCGCCAATGCGACGCCCTTCTGTGCCAGGGCGATTTCCGCCCGTGCCGTTTGCAGGTCGGCCACGAGCTGGCGCACGGCGTGCGTCACCTGGCCGCGCCGCTTGCGAATCCGGTGCGTCAGGACACGCTGTTCCTCCATCAACGCCCGCAGCCGCATGCGTGCGGCCGTATTCAAAACCGGCCATGACAAGGTTGCCGAGGCCCCGATGGAATACCCGCCTGAGGACACATCGCCCAGCGCATCCCCCAAATCTCCCGCGCTGTACCCGGCCAGTCCCCCGCCAACGGAGAGGTGCAGGTCCGGACGGAGATCGTCGCGGGCCTTCAGAGTGTCCTGACCAATGACGCGCACGGTCGCCTCCAGGCGGGCCAATTCCGGGTCGTGGGCCAACGCCGACAGCCGCACCTGCTCCGCGTCCGGCACGCGGCGACCTTTAAGGAGCGCCTCCGGCGTCGTCGTCAGCACAATCGGGCCGTCCTCGACGGGCATGTCGTGCGACGTCGAACGGACTGCGACCTCTTCCGCATGTATGGCCAGGAAGAGCTCCCCCCGCCGACGGTCCACATTGCGACGCAGACCGAGCAGACGCTGGTCCTGAAGCACGAGCGAGGCGGCGACCTTGTTGAGGTCGCTCACCGGCAGCCGCCGCATCTTCACCTTTTCACGGACGATCGCCTCGACCTGTTCCATCTTCTCCCGGATGCTCTCCTGCAGGCGAACGGTCTCCTGGGCACTGTACAGGGCGAAGTATCCGCGCAGCACGTCCAACAGCACCTGCTCCCGCTGGATCCCGACCTCCATCTCCCGCAGTTCGGAGTCGATCTCGGCCTTGCGGATCGCCAGGTTGGTCGGCAGCGCACCGCCCCGGAGCAACGGGTGTTTGTACGTCAGTCCCAGCGAGGCCGTCGAACGGTTGGTTTCCGCGGGAAAGGGGAAAGCCTGATCGAACGTGCCCGACGTCCCGGAGACACCGACCGACAGCACGCCGCCCAGCCGGTTCGGCTTCTCTACGGCCACATCGAGCTCCGTGGCCGTGCTCTTGGACGTGGGCGTCGCCCCGTCGTCTTCTACCTCCCGGTCCACCGCGGCGACCGCCTTCAGACGGGGAAGGAACGCCGCCTCCTCACCAGCCAGCGTGTAGCCCGCGACATCCGCGGCGGCGCGCGCGGCGGCGATGTCCCGGTTGATCTTGACTGTGCGGGCCATGGCATCGCCGAGAGACACGCATGGCTCGTCTGCCGATGCGGGGAACGGGAAGAACACATACGACAGCAGGAGCGCCGTCGAACACGCCGTTGGAATCTGGCGGATGCGGACTGTCTTCATGACATGGCAGGCAGCCTGCCCGATCCGCCGCCGCAATGCAATCTCAAACAGGCACTTGACGAGAATTCACCTCCCCTTACCCGTTGCTCCCCGTCGCCGCGATTCCTGGATGAAGGTCTTTGCCCTTGACCGGCCAAATGGTGCATGACAGGCTGGATGCATGAGAGGCGATGCACAAGAAGAGGCAAGGGAGCGCTTCATCAGGCGGGGGGTGGCTGCTGCGTCTCCCGCGGAGCGGCTCGAACGGCAGGCTGCTCTGCAGGCTGAGACGTTTGAGCGTCTGCACCAATCGCCATCGGGCTGGGAGCGCTTCATGCGGCGCAATCTTCGCCGGCGTGCGGTCCAGGCGGTGCAGGGTGACTGAGGCTCGCGAAGGGGTTTTTCAGGTTCTGCACCGGCATGGCGTCTCTTTTGTGGTTATTGGGGGGCATGCCGTCAGCGCCCACGGCTACATCCGGGCAACGGAGGATCACGACATCGTTTTTGTGCGCACGCCGGACAACGAGCACCGTCTGTTTGAGGCCCTGCAGGAGTTGGATGCGCGCTGGATTTCGGATGAACGTGATCCCAAAACGGGTTTCGAGCGGCAAGTGCCCGTGTCCCCGGCCTTTGTCCAGAGTAGGCGCCTGATGATGTTCGTGACTGCCGCCGGCTTCCTGGACATCTTCGACTACATCCCCGGTTGTCTCGATCAATCCGTCGAGCAGTTCTTCGCCGATAGCATTCAAATCGCCGGCATTCGCTACGCGTCGCGGGAATGGCTTTTGCGCATGAAGCGGGCAGCGGGTCGTCCTCAGGATCTGCTTGATATCGAGAATCTGTAACGTGAAGAGCAGTGTCTCCGGTACGGTGGACAGACCTCGCTTGTTGCGTTGAACATTCCTGAAGTTTCCGGCTAGAGCAGACGACCTGTCATCCCGAGCGCAGCGCAGCGGAGTCGAGGGATCTCGTGGTTTGGAAAGACGCCTGGGGCGATCACACTATTCGAGATCCCTCGACTCCGCTGCGCTACGCTCGGGATGACAGGTCGTCTGCCGATATGTCTGTCCCCTCATCCGGTCCCCTCATCGCGTGGGGGAGTGCCAGGTGTGGGGGGCGAACAGCCGTGGGGCCACTCGCCCACGCTCGCGGCTACATTTCGGTGGAGTTTCCGACAGGTTCCGTGTCCAGTTGCACGCCGACCGGATCGTCGCACGCGACCGGGGGTACTTGCGGGACTGCTTCTCGGGACTCACCGTGATGGATCCGTCGAGTCCAGCCGCGTAGAGTGGATTCATAGGCAGTCCACTCAACTCCGTCCTTTGCTGTCTCTCTTCACGGCGATCCCGACCAGCGTCAGCGCCCACAGGACCGCGCTGGCGCCGCCGTGGCGCGGAAAGCCGCTTGACAGCCGTGCGACCATGGTGCTATTGGGATCGAAAACTACGGTAGCTACGAGGAGGGCTCATGAGGCGATCTGTGATGCTTCTTTCGGTTTTGTCCGTTTTTCACCTGTCCATCTACGCCGCGGGCGAGGATCTGCCCGACCTCAAAGCTGTGTACGAGAAAGAAGCCGTCAAGATCGAGGACGCCTATCAGAGGAGTCTCAAGTACGCTCTATCCGAGTACGGTCGCGATCTGCATGCGCTCGAAGGACACTACAAGAAAGCCGGAGACCTGAACGCCACTCTGGCAATGAAGAAGGAATTGGCCCGGTTTGACAGTGACAAAAGCGTTCCCGATGAACCACCCGCCACTCTGCTCGGACCGGCCAAGAAAGCCCAAGCCGCGTACCATCAGCGAGTGAAGGACGCCGGGACCGACAGGGCCAAGCAGTTGTGGCTTCTTACCGGGAACTACCGGAAACGGCTGGACGCGATGAAGAAGACGCTCGTATCGCAAGACAAACTGGAGGAGGCAGTCGCGGTCGATTCGGAGATGAAGCGGGTCAAGTTCATCGTTGCCGAAGTTGAACTGATACTCTCGAAACCTACGCCCCGACCTGTCCCGAACGAGAAGAAGCCGGCCATTCGGCGTCCCCTGCGTACTCACAGACCTGGCGATGGGATGACAATGGAATTGGGGGACGGCGTGGGAATGGAGTTCGTGTGGGTGCCTCCCGGCAGTTTCATGATGGGCAGACCGGATGACGAGGTTGGGCGTCCGGACTGCGAGGGTCCGGTCCACAAGGTGACCATCACCAAAGGGTTCTGGATAGGAAGCTACGAGGTGAAGCAGGAGCAGTACGAACAGGTGACGGGCAAGACTCCCAGCAGATTCAAAGGCGACGAGAATCCGGTGGAGCAGGTGAGTTGGCGTGACGCCGCGATGTTCTGCGAGATCCTGACGAAAGGGCTCGGCAAGGCCTTGCCGTTACGATTGCGCGGAGACATTAGGGCCGTTCGTCTGCCGACCGAGGCGGAGTGGGAATACGCCTGCCGGGCCGGAACACGCACGCCTTTCCACACGGGGGATAACGAAAGCGACCTGTCCAAGGCAGGGTGGTGGAAAGGCAATGCGGGAGGAAGGACGCACCCCGTAGGCGGGAAGAGACGGAACGCATGGGGTCTCTACGACATGCACGGCAACGTTTTGGAGTGGTGCGGAGACTGGCTTAACGAACACTACTACCGCAGCAGTCCGGGTGCGGATCCACGTGGCCCTTACGCAGGTTCGGACCGCGTGGTGCGCGGTGGGTCTTGGCGCACGGACGCCCGCCACTGCCGCGTCGACACCCGGAGCTGGCGCCCCCCGGGCAAGAGCTGCCATAACGTTGGCTTTCGGGTCGTTCTGGCCACAGGTCGGTGGTGAGCCCCGGCAAGTGAGAAGCGTCCTGCCGTTGTGCACACATCAACAAGCTCGCAGGGACACACCCGGACGTTGCGCGACGGTCGGCCCTTCATAGTCCGTCCGTAGAGTGCGGCCGTCGCCGGCCGCACCGGAGGGCGCGGGCTGCACGGACCAGCGTCTCGTCTCCGGTCGGCGTGTCTGCGTAACCGAGGATGGGTGGGCCGACAGAGTCGTCCCGCGGCCGGTTGGCGCGACCGATGGGAGTTGGGCCAGGGCTATGCCGGAAGGGACGTCGGCGATGGGCCGAGTCTGAACAGGTGGAGCGGGAGCGGTTCGACGGGGATGCCGCGGACCGAGGTCGCCTCCGTGCCACGTCCGCAGATGAGTCCGTTGGGGTATTTGGCAATCTGCTTGATGTCTTTCGGTCGGACCTGCCCCGTCCATTTCACTTCGACCGGCCAGAAGCGGCTGTCCTTGACGTAGGCGATGTCCACTTCGCCCTCCGCCTTTATGTAGTATGTGGGGTAGAGTCGATGGTAGTGAGCCGCTGCGCAGGCTTCCGCCAAGCGGCCCGCCCACATCGGGTCGGACAGCATGGGCTGGACCTGTTCGGTGAACGGGTCCGTGGCGGGGTGCAGCCAGGCACGTACGGCATGCAGAATGAACGGGTCGGCGAAGAACACCTTGCGCGCCTTCTTGGGTGCGGCGGCCAGCCTGTCTTCGCGCAGGGCGGCATGGATGACGACGGCGTCCATACGTTGCAGAAGCGCAAGGTAGTCGCCCACGGTTGCCGGATGGTCGATCGAGAGCTCGCGCGCCAGTCCGTTCCAGGTTACCTGACTGCCATAGTGCTTGAACACGGCTTCGAAGATCTCGTTCAGGTAGTGTTCCTGCTTGCCGCGCTTGAGCACGTCTCCCCTGATCCAGTCGCTGTAGGTCGCGAAGGTGGCGGGCAAGACAACGCCGGCGCGAGCGATGTCGTTGATCGCCGTGAGGTAGCCGCCGTGTCGGAGGTACAATTCGAACGCTTCAAACAGGCCGCGGACGGCATCCGGGCAGGGGAAGTCCTCTTCCTTCCGTCCAAGCTCGGCAAACAGCGCGGCGTCCCGCAGCTCGACGACTTCGGAGAGCTGTAGAGGGAATAGGTGAAAATCGACCTGTCCTTCCCGTCCGCGGCGTCCGGGAAGGCGTACTCTTGCGTCGCGGATGACAACGGAGTCCGATCCCGTCAGGACGAGAACCACGTTGCGAAGTCTTCCGGCATCGGCCAAGTACTTCACGCCACGGTCCCAGTCGCGGCAGTAGGTTATCTCATCGAGCATGATGTGGAGCCGGTCGGTATCGGTGTGCTCCTCGATGAAGTCTCCCAGGTGACGCACCAAGGTGTGATGATCGTCTATCAGCTCACCCGCGAAGTAGGCAGCTTGCCCGGCCGGGATTCCCGACCGCACGAGGGCAGCCATCTTCTGTTTCAGGATGGTACTCTTGCCAATCTGCCTCCCACCGGTAACCGAGTAGATGCCCGGTTCGTCCGGAAGCCTGTCCTGCAAGGGGAAGTGATGGACCAGCGGCTGACTCCGCAGACGTTCGAGATGCGGGTCGAAGCGCATGAACGCATCAACACTGTCCAGATGACGGTTGTGTGGTCTGAAACGCGGGTCCACAGGTACTCCTTTTCTGCGTTTATTCAATGCACATTGAATAAATCTATTCGCAGGGTATCTCCGACACCTGTTGACGTCAACAACGAATACGGACCATGTTCCCAATACTCACGCCATTCCGACCAGCCGTTTCGGGGACAGACCTCATCCCGCGGGATCTCACGTCCCAGCCCAGGGTGAAACCCTGGGGAGACCGGTCAGACCTTCAACCACCCAGGCTCCCTGAAGGGGAGCAACGCCCCTCTCGCCGCGTTCAGATGTAGCTGGGGAGCGGGGCTTCGGGTGGTGCGTGCGTTGCCCCCTGGCGATCCTCGCCGGGCTGTGATGTTGCTCGCCTTTGGCGAGCCCGTTCTCCCGTATAGCGAGTAAGAAGGCGATGAAGCGTACGCTGCGCCCTTCCCACACTTAAACCCGTTCTTAAGCGGCTACACTTACTCCACCTGCTTACTCGATGCCAGGAAGGTCCCCACCGAGGACGTTTTCCACAAGTGGCGGGGCAAGGCTTCCCTGCCCGGCGGGTTGGGCGTCGATGACTACCTCGACAGGGTTCGCGGATGATATCGGCAATCGACAGTTCCGTGGTTTTGGACGTTATCACAGGAGACCGCCGGTTCGCCGACGCCTCCGAGGCCGCGCTCCGCCGGGCGAGGGCTGAAGGCCGGCTGATCGTCTGCGAATGCGTAGTCGCGGAGCTTCGCCCCGCATTCGACGACTCGGAGACATTCGAGGAGTTCCTGCGTGATTGGCAGTTGGAGTTCGTTGCATCCTCTCGCGAGAGCGCAGCTCTTGCAGGAGCGCACTTTTCAGTCTACCTGGCGCGGGGCGGGAAAGCAGGTCGCGTCGTCGCCGACTTCCTGATCGGCACCCACGCCCAGTTGCACGCCGACCGGCTCGTCGCGCGCGACCGGGGGTACTTGCGGGGCTGTTTCTCGGGACTCACCGTGATGGATCCGGCGAGTCCTGCCGCGTAGAACGGTGCTCCTGCGCCGTTCCCGGAGTCAGTGGAGCGGGAATCGTTGAGAGGAGACGGAATGAAGTACTGCAACTCTTGTTTGTATGCTTTCTCACTTGCCGCGGGAACGGCGCAGGAGCGCCGTTCTACGGAGATCCTCCTCCCATCTTCTTACCTTCCCATTTTTCTACCTATGCCACACTTGGGTTGCGGGCGACGCCCGCGTTGATGGGGTAATCGTTGGTCACCGTGGTGTTGGCCTGTGCGCGGTTGAGGTAGCGGCTTCGCGCCCTGAAACTCCACGCCGCAAGGGCGTGGCATCTCGCTTAAGCCAGTGCCATTCGGTACTCCACTCAACTCTGTCCTTTGCTGTTTCGCTTCACGGCGATCCCGACCAGCGTCAGTGCCCACAGGACCGCGCTGGCGCCGCCCCCAAGGTAGATCGCACGCCGCGCCACGGCACGTCCCTGTTGTGCAACGTTGGGAGGGACGTCGATTGATGCCGCTCTGTTGGCAGCCGCATAGCCGGTGGCGGTTCCGGCGATACCGATAAGCAGCGGCAGCAACGCCGCAAGGGCAAAGATGAGCATCGGC
This sequence comes from uncultured Victivallales bacterium, assembly GCA_964555035.1. Taxonomy (GTDB): domain Bacteria; phylum Verrucomicrobiota; class Kiritimatiellia; order UBA8416; family CAYOBW01; genus CAZKRK01. The sequence goes on from CAZKRK010000080.1 coordinate 13,374, forward strand.
TTGCGTGAACGGGCAATGCAGATGAGCACAACCCACGCCACGAGCAGGGCAAACGCCGCTAACAGAATCAAGATCCCGAAAATCCCGCAGGTCATAATGAAACGCATGATATCTCACTTACGGATGGCAGATGGAGTCTCACGGTGAAGTTCCAAAGAGCATATAGCTGCGCTCCGGCTGTGTCAACGGACTGCGCGAACTCCCGAGCCGTTTGCGCGACAGCGCAAACGGCTCCGTTTGTCATCTGCAGCACCCAAAACCGCGGACTGGTCGGTTGTCGAGCCGCTCTCGAAGCGGTTTCGCGTCGTCCGCCGGCGGCTCGGCACAGCCTCAGACATCCTTACTTCTCTATCGTGACGCGTGACGGCATCCGCGTTGTAACGGTTTGACTCTCGGAACGTTACACAGTACGTGCACGTTGACGCGTTGTTCCAGCGACCGGAAAATGGGAATGACAGCGTGCCGGCAGCGGTAGCCCCGGAGGGGCGACATAGTAAAGCCTGGGGTGGAGCGTAGCGGAACCCCAGGACACCGGCGCAAGCATGGAAACAAGCCCCGGAGGGGCGGCATAGGCGGCGCGAAGACGTATGCCGCCACGCACAGCCCAGCGGTCGAACCACGCGCATATGTCGCCCCTCCGGGGCTCACCGGGTTTGCTGACTGACGGATCCTGGGGTTCCGCTACGCTTCACCCCAGGCTTTACTATGTCGGCCCTCCCGGCCTATGGACGGGGCCGCACTTGACCGCATGACCGCCGCCGGGTATTATCGTATAGTCAGGAGGACGGGTTCGATGGTTGCGAAACGACGTCGGTGTTGGCAAAGAGCGATGGTATCCGTGTGTGTCGCGTTGGCCGTTTGCGGACTTGTGTGCGTGGTCCGACGCCTTGTGTCGGCGCCGTCGGTACGGCCGGTTGCGAACGTTGCGTTGCCGGTGGAGGCGCCGGTCGCGCGGCGCGAGAGCCCGGCGTGTCCGCTTCCCGCGGTACAGGCACAGGCGCCGGATGGCGGGGAGAGCCGGGGCGAGTCCCGCGGTCTCGACGCGGCGACGACTTCTGCGCGTGGCCCCAAGCGTCTGGTGTCCGCGTCGTTCGGCCCCGACACGGATGTAGAGGCGCTGGTTTCGGCTGCGCGGGAGAAGGGATTCGCTATCGAGGAGGTAGACCGGCGCTACGGTTTGCTTGTGCTCTCCGTGAAGGACGCGAGCGACGATGCGAGTGCCGCGGTCGAGTCGGCACTGTCGTTGCCGGGGGTGACGTATGCGGACGAGGTCCGCAGGTCTCCTCGAAGCCGGTCTCCCGTTGTCGCCACCCCGCGCGTGGTGACCCGGGTGCAGCCCTCTCTGAACGATGGCGAGGTGGAGCGTCTGGCGGCGGCATGCGGGATGCGCCTTCTCGAGCCCATGCCGGGGATGGACGGTGTCTACCGGATGGAAGCGGTCGCGCTGGACGCCGGCGAGTCGATTCGTGATTTCACGCGCGAGCTGAGTTCCGAGCCCTGGATCGAATGGATAGAGCCCGACTTCCTGCGCATCGCCAAGCCGTTCTTCGTACCCAACGACACTTTCTATCCGCAGCAGTGGCACCTGCGGCAGTCACCGTATCTCGAGGGAGACACCAATGCCCACATCCATGCGGAAGGGGCGTGGGACATCACGCGGGGCACCAACACGATCGTGATCGCGATCATCGACTCGTCGATCGAGTGGCAACACGAGGACCTGACGAACAACGTGTACGTGAACACAAACGAATTCGGCGCGGGGAAGGAGACGAACGGCATTGACGACGACGGCAACGGCTACGTTGACGACTGGCACGGTTGGGACTTCGCGGGCAACGACAACGACACCTCGCCCACGGGCGATGACGACAGTCACGGGACCAGGGTCGCCGGCGTTGCGGTGGCCGAGGGAGACAACGGCCGCGGGGTATGCGGCGTGGCGCCTCTCTGCCGTCTGCTCCCCGTGGGAGTGAGTCTCGCCGGGTTCACCGCCGACAGCGTCTTTGCCGCTACGTTCAACTATGCCGCGCAATTTGCCGACGTCATCAACTGCAGTTGGGGAGGGCTCGATCCTTCCACGATCGTGACCGAGGCCATCGCCAACGCGGCCACCAACGGCCGCAGCGGCAAGGGGTGCGCGATTTGCTTCGCGAGCGGGAACGGCTTTTCCGATTCCGTGGCCTATCCGGCCGACCTTTCGACGGTCCTCGCCGTGGGCGCGTCGGACTACATGGACCGAAAGTCGGACTACTCCAACTGGGGGGCCACATTGGATGTGGTGGCGCCTTCGGGCAACGGCAGTGCGGGCTATGCCGCCATCTGGACGACTGACCGCACGGGAACGAACTATGGCGCCAACATCCAGCACGGCTGGCACGAATACGTGCATCCGGTCGGGGCCGGTTCGCACACCTTGCGCTGGCGCTTCTACGCCGGCGAGCATTTCGGCGGCGGGTGGAGCTCGGCCTGGCTGGACAACATCTCCCTGCCGGGAGTGGGCTCCGAGACGTTCGAATCGGGGAGTCTCTCGAATTGGCCGTGGTCGAACGACAATTGGCGCACAGACCGATTGAAGCCGTACGAGGGCGCGTTTGCGTTGCGCACGGGGATAACGGGTGGCGGCACGGACGCGGACATTCAGATTACCACCAATCTCGTCGCGGGCGACGTCCGCTTTCGTTACTACGTGAGCAGCTCCGGGGGAATGATCAAGAGCTATCTGCGATTCTACGTGGACGGCAGCGAGGTAACCAAGTTTTACGGCATCGGCGGCGACGCGGACGGCAATTACACCGATGGCGGCAGCGGCACCTCTTCGTCCTGTCCGATGGCGGCCGGGCTCGCCGCATTGATTCTGTCGGTCTACCCGGACCTGACGGCCGAAGAGGTCAGACGCGCCATATGTCAAAGCGCGGACAAGATCGGAGCAGACGAGTATGTGTACGGTAGAACCGACACGTATGGGTACGGCCGGATCAACGCGCACAGGGCGTTGCGAGGGCCTACGATCGTTTCCACTCCCTCGCTCGCGGCCGATTACGGTCAGCCCTATGCCTACGACGCGGACGGTGCGGCTGAAGCGATCGGACTTGGGGACATCCGGTGGATGGCGTTGGGTGTTCCCGCCGGATTCACGATCGGACTCACCAATGGGGTCGTGAACTGGACCCCGTCGGAGAAAGGAACACTGTCGATAACAATTGAGGCCGTGAGCTCCTACGGCACCAACGAGCAGTCATGGTCCGTCCATATTCCCGGCGAGTATTTCGTGAACGACGACGACACGGCCGGCGATGTGTATTGTGCCGCGGCGGGAGACGATGCGCATGACGGCGCAAGCAGCAACACGCCCGCGGCCTCGGTGCAAAGCGTGCTCGACAGGTATGTCCTCGGGCCGGGTGACGTGATCTACGTCGACACGGGGACCTACCTCCTGACGAACAACATTCAGCTTTCTACCGTCGACTCGGGTGACCCGAGCGCGTACGTGAGCATCCTGGGGAGCCGCAACGGGAGCGTCATCGACCGGCAGTCCGGCAGCGCCGACACCTACGGATTGCATCTGGACGCGGCAGCGTATGTGGCGGTGGCCGATCTGACGTTCACGGGCGGGTACCATGGTGTCTTCCTGGACCATGCGAACCACTGCACTCTCAGCAACGTCGCCGTCCGCGGCGCGGCGGATCACGGCGTTCGCCTGTACTACTCCGGCACCAACAGCCTGAGCGGACTGGATATCATGAACAGCGGGCAGGACGGCGTGAGTGCCTATCGCATGGCGGACACCGAGATTCGCGGCAGCGTGATCTGTCTGAACGGTAACCACGGGGTTTACACACGTTTGGGAATGTCCAACCGGGTGGTGAATTGCACGTTGGCAGACAACGCTCACAGCCAACTCCACGTCGACGATTCGCAGACCCCGCTCGACCTGCTCAACAGCATCATAGCGGCAACCGGCGCCGGACAGCACGGTGTCTACCGGGACGGCGGGTCCTACCGCGGCGACTGGAACGACCTGTATGCGACGAACGGCGCGGCCGTCGGGTACTGGAACGATACCAGGCTGTTCACTCTCGGCGAGTGGCAGACCGCAACAGCGCAGGACGCCAACAGCCTGAGCCACGCCCCGCTGTTTGCGGGTGTGTCGGATTACCACCTTCGCAGTGTTGAAGGCCGTTTCGTGAGTGACGGTGTCTGGACCAACGACGCCGAGCACAGCCCGTGCATCGATCTTGGTTCCCCCGCGGGTGTTTTTGCGAACGAGCCGTATCCCGACGGCGGTCGCTTGAACCTGGGCGCCTACGGCAACACCACGCAGGCGTCGATGGGGCGAACCAACGCCTGGTTGCTGGCGGTGAGCTTCAACAGCGGGGCCATCGTCGGCGGTACGGTTACGCTGCGCTGGGCCTACGGGCAAATCGATACGAACGAAACCGTCAAAGTCGAATACTCGGCCGACGGCGGGGCACACTGGTCGACGGTGGCAACGGGACTTGCGATCGCCGGTGGGAGGGTGGACTGGGACACGACCGTTCACGCCGATTCCCCGCGGGCGCTATGGCGCGTGGTGCGGGAAGCGGAGAGCGCTACGTGGGATGCAGTCGACTCGCCGTTTCTTCTGAACAACGGACCGGTGAGTTTCTACGTCAACGACAGCAACACCACGCACGACGTGTACTGCGACGCCGTGGGCGACGATCTGAACAGCGGCCTGATGCCCGGCGCCCCGCGGGCGACGATTCAGTCCATTATCGATACGTATGACCTGGAACCCGGTGATACGATCTACGTGGACACGGGGCACTACGAGTTGGCGACCACGTTGCAGCTCGGGTCGGACGACCGTGGGTCGTCCGAGGGCCTCGTCTCCATCTTGGGGAGTACGAACGGCGTGGAGCTGGTCATGAGCAACGATCTGAGCAACGCCGCTTATCTCTATCAGGCGGACTACGTGAAACTGGCCAATCTTGCCTTTTCCAACGGCAGCTACGGCGTGTACCTGAGCAGTTCCGACTACTGCGCGTTGAGCAACGTCGCGGTGAACGGCGCCGAGAACTACGGGATATACCTTCGGTATGGGGACCGCACGAGTCTGAGTCAAGTCGAGGTCATGAACTGTGGCGAGAGGGGCGTCTACGCCACCGGGTCAGACTACAACACGTTCGAGCGCATGCTGGTCTGTTCCAACCGGGGAGTGGGCGTGTATTTCAGTTCCTGCAGGTCCAACGTTCTGACAAATGTGACCGTGGCTGACAACTCCGGGGAGGAGATCTACGTGTCCGGTTCGAAAGGCGAGCTGGTGTTGCGGAACAGCATCGTGGTTGCTTCCGGCAGCGGGGACCACGGCGTGCACGTTGGGGCCGGATCGTATCGAGGCGAGTTCAATGACCTGTGGGCGCAGGGCGGAGCCCACGTCGGTTACTACGGGGGGATGGTGCACACGCTCCTGGAGGACTGGCAACAGGCGACGGGGGAGGACGCGAACAGCCTCAGTCACGACCCGCTGTTCGGAGACGCCGGTAGCGGCGATTTCCACCTCCGGAGCCGGGAAGGCAGATACGTGTTCGGCGGGGTATGGACCAACGATGCCGAGCACAGCCCCTGCATCGACGCCGGAGACCCGGCCGTGTCCTGGACGCATGAACCGTCTCCGAACGGTTCACGCCTAAACCTTGGAACGTATGGGAATACGGAACAGGCATCGAAGAGCCGTACCAATGCCTGGCTGTTGGCCGTGAGCTTCAACGGCGGCAGCACCGTCAGCGGGACTGTGACGTTGAACTGGGCCTATGGCAGTGTGGCCACGGATGCCACGGTCCGCGTCGAGTATTCGGCCGATGCCGGAGGCGCCTGGGAAGCTGTGCAAACCAACCTGACGGTCAGTGACGGCGGGTACGCGTGGGACACCTCTCGCCAGGCGAGCAGCGTGTCTGCCTTGTGGCGGGTCGTTCTGGAGTCGGACACGAGCGTGCTCGATGCGGTCGACGAGACCTTTGTGCTGCGGCACGGGGCGATGAACTACTTCGTGAACGACACGAACACGTTTCAGGATACATATTGCACGGCGGCTGGAGACGATGCGAATCCGGGCAGCTCAAACTCGCCCAAGGCGACGATTCAGGCCGTGCTGGCCGCGTACGACATCGAACCGGGCGATACGATCTACGTGGACACCGGGCATTACCTGTTGTCTGCCAACACCGAGGTGACGGCGGCTGACGCCGGTTCGAGCAACGGCTACGTGACGTTGCAGGGAAGCGCGAACGGCACGGTCCTGGACCGGAACTCAAGCGTGTCGGGCGACTACTGCCTGTTCCTGAATCAGGCAGACTATGTCGCCGTGGTGGACATGGTGTTCACGAGCGGCCATTCGGCGGTCCGCCTCGAGTATGCCGACTATGCCGTGTTCAGCAATGTCGCTGTCTATGGGGCTTCAAGTGGCGGCGTCTCGCTTGACCATGCCGATCGGCTGCTGATGACCGGCTTCGAGCTGGCCCATTGCGGGGGAGACGGCGTGCGTTCGCATTTCTGCAGCTACATGCGGTTCGCGCATGGGCTGGTGTGGGACAACCAGGACGATGGCTTCGATGTCAGCACCGGCAACTCAAACAGGATCGAAAACTGCACGGTGGCGGGGAACGCAGACGATCAGGTCTATCTCAGCGGCACGTCAATGGAGCTGCGCAACAACATCGTTGTCGCCTCCGGCAGTGGGGACTACTGCATCTACTGCGGTGGCGCCTACGTCGGCGACTTCAACGATCTGTATGCCACGGATGGCGCGCGTGTCGGGTACCATTTCGGCACGAAGATGACGCTCGAAGACTGGCGGTCGGCAACGGGTGACGATGCCAACAGTCTGAGCCTTGATCCGTACTTCGCGGTGCCCGGCAGCGATTTTCATCTTCAGAGCGTCGAGGGCAGATGGACGGCGCAGGACACGTGGACCAATGACGCGCGGCACAGCCCCTGCATCGATCTGGGAGATCCGTCTTCCGCATGGGAGCGCGAACCGTTGCCCAACGGCGGGCGCGTCAATATGGGAGCGTACGGGAATACGTCACGGGCATCGAAGAGCCGGACCAACGCGTGGCTGTGGGCCGCCACGTTCAACAACGGCGGCACGGTCGGCGGCACGGTGCAGGTGTGCTGGACGTACGGGAACATCGCCACCGGCGAGACCGTGCGCGTGGAGATGTCCGGCGACGGGGGCGCAAGCTGGCAGCTCCTGCAGGACGGACTCACGGTCACGAATGGCGTGAGCACATGGGATACGACACGGCACGCGAACACGCTGCACGCCCTGTGGAGAGTCGTGCTCGAGTCCGATTCGGGCGTTCGCGACCCATCAGACACGATGTTCTTCCTGCGCAACGGCGCGATGGACTTCTACGTCAACGACTCGAACACTGTGGGGGACGTCTACTGCGCCGCGCCGGGAGACGACGCGAACCGGGGCTCGATCGTCGATCCCAAGGGCTCCGTGCAATCCGTGCTGGATGCGTACGACCTGGAGCCGGGAGATACCGTGTACATAGACACGGGCAACTACGTCTTGAACGACAACGTCGACATTGTCGCCGAAGACGAGGGCTCGTCGGAGGGCTGGGTGACGCTGCGCGGGAGTGGAACGGGAACCGTCATCGATAGGAACTCCGCAAGTTCCACGGCCTATGGCTTCTACCTGTTTGCCGCCGACTACGTCAGGCTTCTGGACATGGCCGTCACAAACGGCTACTACGGCGTCTATGTCCGCAGTTCAGATCACTCGGTGTTGAGCAACCTCACGGTGTGCGGCGCCGCGGCGCGCGGCGCCAATCTGTACTATGCCGACTACGGTGTGTTGTCGGATCTGGACATTTTCGGCTGCAGCCAGGACGGCGTCTACCTGAACAGGTCGTCCTACAACGTCCTGGAAAACTGCCGGATCCACCGTAATGTCGATGACGGTTTGGAGCACTACTACGGGTATTCGAATCGAATCCAGAACTGCACCCTGGCTTACAACTGGGACAGCCAGGTCAACATCAATCGCACTCAGAGCGACATACATCTCTACAACAACATACTGGCCGCGTGGGGCGGCGCGAGCTATTGCATCTACTGGAACACAGGCACCTATGCCGGTGACTACAATGATTTCCACACCAGCAACGGTGCTCATACGGCCTACTACGGGGGCGACGTTGCAACCCTTGCAGATTGGCAGGCGGCCACGGCGGAGGACGGCAACAGCATCGACGATGCGCCGTTGTTTGTCGACGCCGCGAAAGCCGACTATCATCTCTCTCTGGGCGCGCGTTGCATTGACGCGGGGATGTCCGCGGGCGCGCCCGCCGCGGATTGCGAGGGCGTGCCGCGGCCGCTGGACGGCGACAACAACGGCGCGGCCGGCGTGGACATGGGTGCCTATGAGTTCATTCATCCGGCGGCCGATTCGGATGGCGACGGCATGCCCGACTACTGGGAACTCGAGTACGGTCTCAACCCCCTGTTCGACGATGCAGCGGAAGACCTGGACTTGGACCGGTTCCTGAACCTCGCCGAGTACATAGCCGGAACCGGCGTCGCGGACCCGCTCGACTATCTCAAGTTCGAGCGGATAGCCGTTTCGAATGCCGCGGTGCTGTTGGAGTTCTTCTCGCGCACGGGCAGGGTGTACGGCGTCGACGGATCAACAAACCTTCTCGATGCAGACGTTTGGACGTCCGTTACGAACCAGATGCCGGGATCCGAGGCCCTGGAGAGCGTGTTGGATACGGTCGGCGAAACAAAGCGCGCATACAGGATCAACGTGCGCTTGCAGAGTGAATGAGCGGGGGATGCGTGTTTTCCCATCCTTCGTAGAGCGTCCGCAGGTGCGTCTCTCGGAGACGCACCGGAGGGCGCAGGCCGGGTAGTCCCCGCTTCTCGTCTCCGGCCCGCGCCGTGCGCGAGCCTCCGGCGAGTCTACAAAGGCCCGACCAGCTTACGGCCGGTTCCCTTCTTTCCGGGCGACCTCCTCCCGGATTCGCTGGATAGCTCTCCCGGCGGCCTTGCGCACCTCTTCGCGCGGGTCGTTCAGCGTTTCCTCCGGGGACCGCGTAGGTCCGAAGAGCATTCGGACCGAGCCACGGCCAAAGAGGATGCGACACCGTTATGAGAACACAAGGCGCCCAGTTCCGTACGCGGAATAGGAACGCTTCTGGGAATGTATCAAAAGGCCATGAGCCGCTTGCGAGTGTCGGCGCGTAGTGCACTCCAACCGGTCCACGCCACTCCGCGTCGATCCGCGTTGCGTCTCGGGCTGCGTGGCTCACTACGA
>CAZKRK010000081.1:0-22677 GCA_964555035.1 uncultured Victivallales bacterium
CTATCAGAGTGAATCCCCCGGGACACCGGGACCGTGCACGCATCCAGCAATTCTCATTATGGCCACGCCCCCTGCGACACAAGGTCGCAGGGGGCGTGGCCATAATGAGAATTGCTGGCACGCATCCCGCCACTGAAATCGCCGGCACTCACTGCGCTTCTTCCTCCGGCTTGTCCGTCACGTTGACCCACATGTACGTGGATGCCGCATAGCGGGTCTTGAAGACCTTCCGCTCCAGGGCGACCGTCACGCGAAAGAGCTGTCCCTCCGTACCGCGCTTTCCGCCGGCGTTGACGGAGCCTTCCACGCCCTCCACCATCATCTCTCCCACAAACCCGTCATCCGTAGCGAAACGGCCGCCTGCCGACTGCAGCGCGAATGTCCCCCCCTCTCCGGCCAGGGACTCTACCTCGCTCATCTTCTCCCGGATCGTGCGTTCCGCGACTACCGCATACCGCGCTTCGTCGAGCGCAACAACCGATGTGTCCAGGGCGCGGAGAACCATGACCAGACCGACCGAGAGGATAACCAGAGTGACGAGCACTTCGATCAGCGTGAAGCCGGAGCGAGCGGGAGACGGGCTCAAGCGTCTCGATGTGGGGTGTGAGGGCTGGGATGTGGGGTGTGGGATGTGGGATGTGAGGCAATCCGGAACGCGGTGTGGCGAAAGGCGATACGCACCTCCGGGAGGCCATGGACGCGGGGTAGGTCGCGGAAAATGCAGGTGAGACCACATCCCACATCTCACGTCCCGCATCTCACATCTCACATCCCACTCCTCACATCACACATCGGACCGACGCTGGAACGGTACGCCTGCCGGGGAATGCCGACCGGATCACTCCTCCGGCCAGACGTCGTCTTCAGTCCCCGTCTGACCGTCGGGACCAATGGACCAGATGTCGAATCCATTCGGATTGCGGGAGCCCGGATACTGGTACTTGAACATCCGGCGCCACGGGTCCTTAGGGCTCTTCTTCAGATACGGACCGCTCCAATTGGGCGCCGAGGGCGGACGCTTTTGAAGGGCCGCCAACCCCTCTTGTGTCTTCGGATAGCGATCGTTGTGAAGCCTGAACAGGTCCAGCCCCACTTCTATTCCCGCCAGGCTCCCCAAAGCGACCTTGCGCTTGGCGTCGTCCGATGCCGGAATAACCTTCGGCAACACCATCCCGGCCAACGCGGCAATAATGATGACCACCACCATGAGTTCGATCAACGTAAAACCGGACCGTCCTGACTTGGCTTTCATTCTACTGACTCCAGATGTTGTTGCCACGCATTATCCAACGCCTGAATACTACGGATTGTGCGGGGATAAGTAAACCTCAAAGCATCTCCCAGACTCTTTCCGCTTTTCAGTTGCGAACACAATTTGCTGAAGCCGGTAGCGCCGTACTTCTCGATCATGAAAGCGACGAGGCTGGCGGCCTGCACATAGAAGAGCCGGGCGTGCCCGGCGCCGGCTCCCCGCCTGACGTCGATACGGGTGAGTTGCGCTACCGAGAGCAGTGCCCCCGCACGCTGTGTCCGGCGCGCCATCTGGTGTACCCGCAAACCGGTGGCGCGTGCCTCCTGCCACTGCGCGACACCTTCGTCCAGCCACAACGGCACCTCCCCTTCAAAGCCGACGAAGTCCCGGAATACGAGATGTGTGAGCTCGTGAGGCAGGATACGTTCCAGGAAGGCGGACGAACCCACGAACGTCTCCACCTCACGGCGCGCGTAGTTGGCCTTGCCGGCCGACCAGGCAGGAGCGCCGGTCGCCGCAACGTACGCGGCATGACTCGGGTGGATACGAATCGTCGCGCGGTCGTCCCACAGCCAAAAATTGCCGTAGCGGGTGTAGCCGAGGGCCCTCGCGATAAGAACGTACTGCTTCTCGGCCTCGCCGGCGACTTTCCGGGCGAGTGCGTTTTCGCCGGGGTGAACGACGACGAAGTGCTTTGACTTATGTGTCTCCCAGGCCACGGGGGCGCCGCGGAGGGCGGGAACTGCAAGGAGAAGTGCCGCGATGGCCCCCAACCACGCCGGACTCGACAGGCACCGGCCGCTCACCTCCCCTACTCTCTCCCTTACTCGAAAGAGAGAGTAGAGGAGAGAGCAAGGGAGAAAGCAGGGGCTGTTCTTGCCCACGAGCCAACGGGATTCGCCCGCGACGGCCCCCGAGATGACAGCGCGGGAGTTGGAGTTACCGACTCTGACTGGACGGTGTCCGAAAAGCTTCTGGAGACGGCGGTCCTCCGCCGTTACGAGCAAATAAGTGCGCACGTGGCGAAACAGGGAGAGAACTTCGTTCATTTCTGGTTCCATCTGTGCTCAACTCTTGCTCGTAGCGGCGGAGGACCGCCGTCTCCAGGTCCAATTGATGGGCGTTTCCCGAACGCAGACTCTTTTCGGATGGGGTCTAACTACCCGGGACAGCACGCGCCTTGGGACTCCTGTCAACTCCATGATGTGCCCATTTGGAAAATGGGAAGCAGCATCGCGGACACGATGAATCCCACCAGAGCGCCGACGATCAGGATCAGAGCCGGCTCGAGCAGGCTCGTCACCATGCGGCTCTGTTGCACGACGCTCTTCTCATAGAAGACCGCAACCTCGTTGAGGGCCTCGTCGAGTTTGCCGCCCTCCTCCCCCACGGCTGCCATATTGGCCACCAGCGGCGGAAAATTGCGCATCCGCTTGAGTCCGTCTGAAAACGGTATGCCCCGGGTAATCGTCAACGACCGCACGCGCTCCATCTCTCCCCGCAGGACCGAATTACGCAACGTATTCGCCGCCAGTTTCAGCGCCCTGTCGATGGCGATACCGGAATCGATCAACAACGCCAGCGTCCGGGCGAAGCGTGCGATGTCGACTTCGCGAACAAACCGCCCCAGCAAGGGTGTCCGCAGCTTCATGCCGTCGAAGAAGACACGGCCGTATTCGCCTGACGCTATTCGCCTCAGAATGGCAAACGCAAGCAGTCCGCCGATTACCAGCCAGTGCCAGTTGGTTTCAAAGAAACGGCTGATGCCCATCAGGGCTTTCGTGACCGCCGGCAGGTCCTCGTAGGTGTCGAAGAGCTCCAGGATCTTGGGCAGAAAGAACGTCAGCAGGACAAATACGGTCACGGTCCCGACGACCACAATCAGGATGGGATAGGCCATAGCCGACTGGACTTTGCGGCGCGTCTCTTCCTCCTCCTCGCGCGCCTCCGCAAGACTGGTCAGTATACGGTCCAACACGCCGCCGGACTCTCCTGCCGTGACCATGCTGATGTACAACTCGGGGAAGAGCTTCGGGAAGCGGGCGAGGGCTTCCGACAGCATGCTGCCGTCACGAATTGTGGCTTCGATCTCACGCACCACCCTGCGCATGCGGGGGTTCTCGGTCTGGTCGCCGATGGTACGTAGCATGCGCAAAATCGGCACGCCGGACCGGGTCAGGCTGGCGATCTGCCCGGTGAAGAGCGTCACGTCCCTGCGCGTAATCCGCTGCAAGCGTCTCCAGAGGGGCTCCCGTCTTCTGCGCTCCCCATCCGATTCCTGCTCGTGCACGGATATCGGGCTGTAGCCCATGTTGCCGATGGCCGCCAGTGCGGCCGAACGGGAGTCGGCATCCAGGGCGCCTTCCACGGTTCTGCCCGGACCGTCTTTGGCTTTGTACGCAAACGTTGGCATGTGCAAGCTCCTGGCAACGCACGCCCTATGTCGTGGTCACGCGCAGAACCTCTTCCGCCGTGGTAACCCCCGACGCCACCTTTTCCCAGCCGTCCTCGGCCAGGCGCTTCATCCCCAGCTCATCGGCCTTCTCACGTATGGCCCGGGCGGACTGCTTGCCCAGAATCAACTCCTGGATGCCGGGCTCGAGCGGTATAAACTCGGCAATGGCCACGCGACCGCGGAAGCCGCTGTTGCCGCATTCCCGGCAACCGGCTGCGCGGTACACCGTACGGCCCTCGCGTTCGTACGGGAGCTTGCACTTCGAACAGAGAACACGAACCAGGCGCTGGGCGATGAAGACCTGCACTGTGGACGCAATCAGGTATGGATCGATTCCCATGTCTATCAGTCTTACCGCTGCACTGGCCGCGTCGTTCGTGTGCAGCGTGCTGAGCACAAGGTGCCCGGTCATGGCGGTCTGGATCGCGATCTCGGCCGTCTCCCGATCGCGCACCTCGCCTACCATCATGACGTCCGGGTCGTGGCGAAGCATGCTGCGCAACGAGCGCGCGAATGTCAGCCCGATCGCCGTGTTGATCTGGGTCTGCGTCGTCCCCGGCAGCTCATACTCCACCGGGTCTTCGATCGTTATGATCTTGCGGTCACGCGTGTTCAGGCGGCTCAAGCACGAATAGAGCGTTGTGCTCTTGCCGCTGCCGGTGGGACCGGTAACGAACACGATGCCGTGCGGCCTTGCGATTACGTCGTTGAGCATGCCCTGGTGCCTCTCCGAGAATCCGAGGTGTGCCAGGTCAAACAGCATGGTCGAGGGCAGGATACGAATAACCACATCCTCGCCGTGAATCGAAGGCACAATCGAGATGCGCAGGTCGTACTGTTCGCGGCCGATGCGCACGCGGGCCCGTCCGTCCTGAGGCATGCGCCGCTCCACGATGTCGAGTCCCGACATCAGCTTTACGCGCGAAACGATAGCGGGAAAGAGCACGCGGATGTTCTTGGGGATACTCGTGTCGTAGAGGATGCCGTCGACGCGGCGACGCGCGGCAACGCCCTCACGGCCCACCTCGAAGTGGATATCCGTTGCCCTGCCGGCGATCGCTTCCTGAAGCAGCTGGTTGACGAGACGGACTACCGAGGCGTCTTCGGCCAGCTTCTCCAGGTCGTGCGCCTCTTCGTGTGGCAACACCTCCTGGCGTTCCGGCGATTCAGCCAGGATTCGCTCCACGGTGTCGGCGCCGACCCCGTAGTACCGCTGCAGAGCCCGGCGGATGTCATCCCGGCAGGCCAGCACCCGCTCCACCCTGTAACCCAGATTGGTCTCGATGTCCTCGGCCGCGGAGATGTTGAGGGGGTTGGAGACGGCGATCGTCAAGACGCCCGCACTCAACCGTACGGGCATGACGGAATAGTGGGCCGCCAGCTTGGCGGAAACGGAAGAAACCGCCGCATCATCGACCACCGCCTCGGAAAGACTGATGAAATCGATCCCGAAATGCTCGGCCTGAACCCCCAGCAGCGTCCTCTCGTCCACAGCCTCTTGCTCGACCAGCACCTCGGCAAGAGGCTTGTGGGACTGGCGCGCAACCTCCACCGCGCGCTGCAGCGCGTCTTCGGAAATCACCCCTTTTCGGAGCAGCCTCTCTTCGAGCTTCAACATGATGCGGTCCTACTCGATCTTGCCGATCATGTAGAACTCCGTCTCCGGCCGGTCGTCCATCTTGCCGTCGATGATCTTCTCGACATCTTCAAGCGTTTCCGGGAGCGATACGAACTGTCCGGCACGCCCCGTGAACGCCGCCGCGACGAACATGGGCTGCGTCAGATAGTTCTCCAATTTGCGGGCGCGCTCGTAGAGCACGCGGTCGGCCTTTGACAGCTCGTCGATTCCAATCACGGCTACGATCCGCCTGAGCTCGTCGTACTTCGTGAAGATCCGCAGGAGTTCCTGCGACAGGTCAAAGTGGCGCTGCCCGACAACGGCCGCGTCCAGGTTCGAGCAGGAGGATGCCAGAACGTCAATCCCCGGGTAGAGACCGAGCTGCGTGCGTTCACGCGACAGGACCATGACCGCGTCCAGGTAGCTGAAGATCGCCACTACCGCGGGGTCGGTCAGGTCGTCGGCCGGCACGTACACGGCCTCGAACGCGGAGATCGCCCCCTTGATGCGCTCGTGCACATCGCCGACTTCCGAGCCCAGAGTAGGTTGGTAGCCTGTTTCAGACGGCGTGCGCCCCAACAGGGTGGAGATCTCGGCGCCGGCCTGCACGAAGCGGAACACGTTGTCCATAAAAAGGAGTACTTCCTTGCCCGTCGACTGCAGGTACTCCGCCAGGGTTATCCCCGTCAGGATGACGTTGAAACGGGCGCCCGGCGGCTCGTCCATCTGGCCGAATGCCATCATGACTTTGTCAAGGATGCCGACTTCGTCGAACTCGTAGTAGAGCTCGTTGCCTTCACGGATGCGCTCACCGATACCGGCAAAGACACATGCGCCTTCGTGCTCTTCGACGATGTTGTGAATCAGTTCCGAAATCAGGACTGTCTTGCCGCAGCCGGCGCCCCCGATAACACCGGTCTTGCTGCCCCGGACAACCGGAAAAAGCAGGTCCACGATCTTGATGCCGGTCTCGACGATCTCTGTCTTTGAGCCCACGACTTCGCTGACGTTGATCGAGGTTCCGGAGACGTCACGATGGATGGGCCAACGCTCCGCCGTCTGAATCTCCCCCTTGCCGTCGATCGGGTCTCCCATAACGTTGATGATACGGCCGAACAGCTCTTCGCCCACGGGGATCTTCAGTGACGTTCCAAGCGCCTGGGCGGGAGCGTTGCGCTGCAGGTTCAGGGTCGAAGCCAGCGCGACGCAGCGGGCCAGGTTACCTTCCAGGTGTTCCGCAACGAGAAGCCTTACGTCGCGCTTGTCAAACGTGGTGACAACGACAAGCTCGTGCAGATCGGGCATGTCGTCGACGGTGGTGAATTTCACGTCGACCACCGGCCCCTGCACGGCCACGACGACGCCTCGCCGCCGAACTTTGTCAACTGCTTCTTCGCTCATGCGCACGTCTCCGGACTCAACCGCCGGTCAGCAATGGCACACCGCCACGACCGGAACGGGAATCTTCTGTCACGCCGCACCGCTGGCGACGCGTTTCTTCTTGTTCGTTTTCGTAGCCGCAAAGCTCTCGCGCATGCCCTTGTCGATGAGCTCGTGCGAAGCCTTGAAGCACTGGCGTTTCAGCTTCTTGTGTTCCTTCTCGACCTTCTGGAAGCTGTTCTCGAGATGCATGGCACGGGCCGAGAACTCGGCCAGTTTGCTGTCCTCGAAAATCTCGTACAGCTTGGCCGTCACCCAGACGGAAGCCAGGTACTCGACAATGTCGGAGAAGGCCGATTCAACTATGACTTTCCTCGCCTCCGACAGCACGCGCGGTCCGGTGTGCCGCGCAACCTCGCTCTCGGCGCTCGTGTCAAACAGCTCGGCGCACGGCAGGAGGCTGGAGACCTCGATCACCTGGGCCGTGAACGAAAGCGGACGGGGGTAGCCGACAAGTACACGGCCCATGCGTCGCGCCAGAACTTGCTTGACGATGTAATCGCGCACTTCAACCGCCTGCTCGTAAATCGTCTCCTGGCCGATTCCCGGGAAGAACTCGAAGTCCCTGTCCATGTCAGAAACCGTCATGGCGCCCTTGTCCCCCATGACGACCAGGGAAACCTTGCTGTCATCCCCGCCAGTATAGGTCTTGGCTACGTCCAGCGCGTCGCGAATCACGCCCTGGTTCAGACCTCCCATGAAACCGGAATCGGACGTCACTATGACCAGGCCGAGCACGTCCGAAGACACGCGAACGAGGGGATCCTCGACGTCAACCAGGTTCACTACCCGAAAGAAGCTGGCAAAAGCGTCCATGAACTCGTCGAAACGCTGCTTCTCCTTCTCCATCAGGTGATACTGCGAACCCGCAACGTTCTTCAACGTCTCCACGAGCGCCAGCAGTTCAGCATTGAACTGAAGATCCTTCCTGAGCTGATTCAATTGCATTCAGCAACGCCTTTTCGGTAGCAGATCCTCGACCGACCATGCCGGGCAGCATCCCCGCGGTCTAGTCTCCCGCTGTCTTCTTCACTTCCTCAACCGCTTCTTCGTAGCGGTTCTTCAGGCTCCCGTCGATCTCAAGGCTGCCCATCTTCAGGACGAGTCCGGCCAGAAGGTCTTCCTGAAGCGACTCCTCGATCGTGGCCTCAACGCCGAACTTGCTGCTCAGCAGACCCTCCAACCGCTTCTTGTCCTCGGCGTCAAGTCCGTGACTGCTCTGGACCTCGGCCTGCTCGCTGTCCACGGTAATCGTGCCGGGGTCGATCTCCTCCAGCGCGTCCAGGAGTTCACCGACGAACTGCCGGTTAAGCTCCGGAGTCACGCGTTCGCTGATGACAAGCTTGAATATCTCCCCGCCGTATTCCACGGCTTTCTCGCCGATGTTCAGCTCAATCTGTTCGCGCATGCGCTGTTCGTTGCGCTTGGCCTGGGAAATGATGCGATCGCCTTCCTTCTTCGCCTCGGTGATGACCTGGTCACGCATCCGGGTCATCTCCCGCTCCGCGTCCTCGCGGCCCTGCTGGATGTCATCCTCGGCCTCGGCCTTGCGCTTGGCAAATTCCATCTCGTGTTGCTCGATGTCGCGTTTGACCGACTCTTCCTTCTTGCGGACTTCGGCCTCCACTTCCTTGATGCGCGCGACCGCTTTCTGTGAGTCGCTGATCAGCAAACGCTTGATGATCAGAATCACCGCGACCAGAACACAGACGTGCGCGACAATAATCGGCAGCAGCATTTTCAGTGTATCTTCCATCGTTCCATCCTGGTTACTAAGTTCCTAGCTCGCAAAAAAACCTCTCGCCAATGCTCCCGGACTCGCGCGAGTCTACCCCCGGCCGAAAAGCTGAAACAAAATCAACAACGCGATGACGGCAATGGCCTCCGCAAAAACGAGCGCAATAATCATGGCCTGCAGAATCTTGCCGGCCGCCGACGGGTTGCGCCCCAAGGCGCGAATGCTGGCATAGCCGATCGCCGCGATGACCCCCGACGGACCGATGATTGTCACGAACATGACAAGGAAAATGACAAAATTCTTCAACCTGCTACCTCCGAAACACGCCGGACTTCATCGGGACTGCTGCTCCACCAGAATCACACACTCGTTGTTGTCGAAACGCACAATCCCCTTGCTGATGGGAATCCGCTCTTCCCAGTCTACAACCACGTCGCCCGGCAGCAGCAAACTGAGAATTGGAGCGTGATAGTCCAGCAGCTCGAACTCGGCCCGGTCCCCGGGCAAAAAAAGACTCTTCGCCTCTCCCTCGTATATCACCTGTTTGGGACTCAGTATCGTGAGCTTCACTCCCACCCTTCCCCAACGGTCACCGCCGTCTTGTCCAGGTACTGCCTCAACACACCCTCCAGCGTGTTCTCGGTCTTCGGGCTGAGTTCCCGACTCCCCGTGATTACTTCCACTACGGCGGGATCGTGCTCCAACACGTACGCGAAAACCTCCTTGCGGAAACGATCCCGCAGCTCCGACGCCAGTCCGTTAATAAGCCCTTTCTCCAAAGCGTACAACAACACGACCTGTTCCGCAAGACTCACCGGACAGTGCTGGCCCTGTTGAAAAACCGACAGTATGGCCTCGCCCTTGGCCAGAATGCGGGCCGCCTCGGGACTTATCCCCGACGACAACCGGCTCAACCGCAACACCTCGGAGTAGCGAGCGAAGTCGGCTCGCAGCTGTATCGCGTGCTTCTTGAGCGTTTCGGGCTGCGACTTGCCGCCAACGATGGAGATCGAAAGCGGGATATCGATGGCCGGCCTTGTTCCTTCCGCGAAAATGCTCTGGTTCATGAAGATCTGACCGTCGCACATCGACGCAAGGTTCGACGGGATGTATCCGGTAAGATCGCCTTGAAGCGTCTCGGCAATTGCCAGGAAAGTCATCGATCCGCCGCCGTGGTCTTCGTTGAAGCGACCGGCCCGCTCCATGAGTTGCGTCTGGACATAGAAGATGTCGCCGGGATAAGCCTCCCGGCCGGGAGGCTGGTCCAGAAGCAACGATAGTTGACGGTAGGCCCAGGCATGCTTCGTCAGATCGTCGAAAACGATAAGCACGTCTCTGCCCTTGCTCGCAAAATGCTCTCCCATCGAAGCCGCCGCGAACGGTACGATATACTGCTCGCCGGCGGGCGAGTTATCGGTCGCCGACATCACCACCGTATAGGGAAGCGCCCCCCTGTTGTGCAGGGTGGCCATGACCTTGCTGAGGCTGGAGACAGACTTGCCGATGCAGCAGTAGATGCAGATGCAGTCCGTGTCTTTCTGATTCAGAATAGCGTCGACGGCCACCACCGTCTTGCCGGTAATCCGGTCTCCCAGGATGAGTTCCCTCTGGCCCTTGGCGATCGGCATCAGCGCATCCACCAGCTTCGTGCCGGTTGGGAGAAACTCATCCAGGGGCGCGCGGGCGGTGATCGGAAGCGAGGGCTTGAAAACCGGGATGAACCCCTCCGGCTCGACCGGGTCGCCCTGGTCGCAGGGATCGCCCAACGCCGTCACCATCCTCCCCAGGAAACCGTCGCCGACCGGAATCTCGAACGGTTCACTGATGCCCTTGACGTCACGGCCCATGCGCAAGCGACCGGTGTCCCCCAGAACGAGCGCCAGAACATCGGTCTCGGTGAACCCCATGACGATGCCCTTGACCCCATCGCCAAACTCGACGAGTTCTCCGTTCAGACACTGCGGAAGACCATCAATGCGGACAATGATCTCCTTGATGTCCTTGATCTTCCCCTTGTCTTCGACCTTGATCTTAAACAGCGGGATTGGTGAACCGCGAGAACTGCTCATCGAGCCCCTCCCTGATCTCGTCCGTCATCGTCATCTGACTGACAAGATCTTCGACAAGTTCAGGCCTGTTCTGCCGAACGAACTTCAGTAGTCTGGAAAGGCGCGCGGGCACTTCAGGCGGCTCGACGGAGTCCAGAAATCCGTGCTGGAGGGCATACAGCAACATCACCTGGTCTTCCATCGCCACCGGAGTGTTCTGGTCCTGTTTCAGGACTTCCTCGAGAACCTTGCCCTTCTTCAGGCGCATCTCGGCGTCACCGGAAACGCCGGCCTTGATTCTGGTCAATCGCTCCAGCTCCTTGTAGCGGACGAAGTCCAGCTTGAGCATGCCGGTCGGCTCCTTCATTGCCGGCCACTGAACCTTGCTGCCGATACGGGAGACCGAAAGGCCCATGTCGATGGCCGGCTTGAACCCCTCGCCGAAAAGGGTCGTATTGAAGTAGATCTGGCCGTCGGTCATGGAGATGATGTTGGAGGGTATGTAGCCGGCGAAATCGCCCTGCAACGTCTCCACTACCGGCAAATGCGTCATCGAGCCGCCGCCCCGCTCCGGCCTCAGCTTGCCCGCGCGCTCCACGAGTTGAGAGTGGACGTAGAAGATGTCACCGGGATAGGCATCGCGCCCGGGCGCCCGCTCAAGAAGAAGCGAAATCTGACGATAGGCCCAGGCATGTTTCGTGAAATCGTCCATCACGACCAGTACGTCGGCGTTCTCCTCGTACATGAAGTACTCGCCCAGGCTGCTGGCCACGTAAGGACACAGGTACTGCTGCCCCATCGTGTCGGAGGCGCTGGCAAGTACCATCATCCCGTAATCCCAGACGTGCTCGCGGTCAAAGATCTCTATGACACGGTTGACCGCCGCTTCCGACTTCCCGATTCCGCAGTAAATGCAAATCACGTTCTTGCCGCGCTGGTTGACGACTGCGTCCACGCCAAAGGTGGTCTTTCCCGTCATGCGGTCTCCGATGATCAGCATGCGCTGTCCCTTGCCGATGGGGAGCGTCATGTCGACGATCTTCGTGCCGGTCTGAAGCACGTCGTCCAGCGGCACGCGCTCGAGGACCGACGGCGCGACCCCGAAAATCGGATACTGGGCGCTCTCGCGGACGGGTCCCATCCCGTCGATAGGACTGGCAAGCGCGTTCAGGCGTCGGCCGATGAAACGGTCGCCCACCGGAACGCGAAACTCGTCGATCGTGGTCGTCACGCGATCGCCGGGCTTGATGGGAGCGCCCTGCTGGACCTGGAGCACAAGGACATAGTCCGGATCGAAACCGACGATTACGCCCTTGGTATTCTGACCGATGTTCACAAGCTGACCGTTCATGCAGTTGGTCAACCCGGTGACGTGCACAACATCCTGCCGAATCTCGGCTACCGTTCCGAATTCCTTCAGTTTCAGCAGATTGAGCTTAACCGCCATTCAGTCTCTCCCTGAAGCACCGCAACACGCCCCTCGACGCGCAATCGCCCCGCCTCGAGCGGCAACCACCTGCCACGGCCGCCTCGCAGACCGCCAAAGGCCCTTTCGGGCCGAACACGATTGCAGGGAAGCATGCCGGCCCGATGCCGGTACAACCCCTCCCGCCCCTGCGCGCACGGCACGGACGCTATCCACCTTCTATCAGACGCTCGGACTTCGTGCGCCCGTACCATCGGAGGAAGAATAGTAGACTCATTACGGCTAGAAAGCCAAGAATAATGTAAATAATCAACCAAGTCGTTTTCATGCTCGGCGGCTTGATCGGAAACCCCCACTGGGGAGGCTTCTTCATCGGACGCATCGCCGATTCGATTCGGTTGATCTTCTCCTCAACGCTGTCCAGCCGTTTTGACTGCTCTCGGAAAAAAGCCACGTAGCGATCGTTGAGGTCTTCGGGTGCAGACTCACCCTCAATGCCGTCGAGCTCCGCTATGATTCTGCCCAGTGTCTCCTCAACCGTGCGGTAGCCTCCCCGCGCCTTCACACGACCAAGAACGTCATCGGCCAGTTTGCGCAGAACGGGAATCCGGTACTTGTTGACATTCCACTTGTCACGCAAGCGCACTTCGTACGTAACACTCTCCTGGGGAGGAACTTCCACATCCTCTTTGTATACGTAGCACACTCCGCTCCTGACATCCGAAACGACCTCAAGCTCACCCGGGTCCAGCACGTCGTCGGAGGTGATTTCGGGCGGCAATTCGCGTTTCACTATGAGGTCCATGCGAGGGGTATCCGGCGAGGTGTTGTGCACCGTGATGCGAAGGATGACGCTGTCGAACTCGTCCTGCGGAATCTCGACGGTCTGCTTGGGCTTCGGAATGGTCTTGTAGCCGCCGATGATCTTGCCCGTATCCTGCCCCGTACTGAGCACCAGGTTCTCCAGTCGGCCGACAAGCTTGCTCACCATCTCGAGGTCGCGGACATTGGCGTCAAACGCCCGAACGTGGAGAATTGCTTCATCGCCTGAACCAACTGCCGTGCTGTCCTGCAGGGACCGAATGCTCGCGATCATGTCGACGATCTGCCCGCGTGTCGCGTCAGCCGTCGCGTAGTACTCGGTTCCCTTCAGCTTCTTGACCAGCGACTCGGCATGCTGCAGAAGCTCTTCCAGGGTCTCCTCGGGGATAACCCAGATGTCCTTGATCTCAACCCGGTACTCCTCGACACCGCCGGGAGGCAACTCGACGATTCTGTGCACATAGTAGACGCCGTTCCTGACGTCGTATCCCAGTTCAAGACCGCCAAGGCTGACGATGTCGTTCGTCGTGACGCCCTGGGGAAGGTTGGACTTGATGTGGATTGTCTGCGTACTCTGCGCATTGATCGGGCTGCCCGCGCGCACGCGCAGAATGACCGTCCCCGCAGCCCGGACGGTCACCGCCGACACCAGCAGCAACGCCGCCCAGATCCAGAAACGCCCTGACCGCAAACCTGTCTTACTCATCGTAGCCGCCACGCTGAACCAAGTGTCGCGAAGAATAGCAACTGTCCCCCAACACGCAAAGCGAAAACCGCAACCGACAATGCCGCGTCTTCCCTGGCGAAATCCGTTTCACGCTCACGCGACACGGGACTAGCGACGCGAGAAAGCCACCACCCGACACCCTACGAGCCTCCCAGCAACGTCGTCTCGACCACCGGCTCGTACCGCATTTCGTCCATCAGCGTGCGCATGAAGTCCAGCGAATCCTTGACATCCTTCATCTTCGTGTTGAGCTGCTCGACCGTCTCCTTCTCCGGCCCGGCAGCGGCGCCCTCACCTTCGCCCTCGCCCTCGCCTTCACCCTCGCCGGGACCGCCCGCCAGACCGGGCACGAGTTTCTCCCACCCCTTGACACCGGACTTCTCGTAGATCTCGCGAACCTTGGCGCACGTGTCAAGGACCTCGGACCGGTACTGTTGGGTCGGCAACGCCTTGGCAACCTCCTTGACCTGGCCCCGGGCCTCCGTCAGACCGGACCTGATCTCGTTCAACTTCGCGCTGGCGCCCGCAAAATCGCCTGCCTCGAGCAGACGCTTGACAATGCCGATGCCGCTCGCCGCATCGCCCGCCTTGGTCTTTGCCAGTTTGGAATTCTTGGCGGCTTCCGCCGAAGTGCCCGCCACACCGGTCATGGCCGAGTCAAGCGACGCCAGCCGGCCGAAGAACGTGTTCGCACCCGACGAATCGGAAACGCGACCCAGCTTGCGCTCGATCTCTTCCAGCATCTCGGTTTGCAGCGACGCGCCCTCGACCGAAGAGGCGATGCGGTTCGTCAACATGTTGACGCCGGACGCCACGTCGACGAGACTCGCGTCACCCAGGGCATCGGTGATCGTCTTCACGTTCTCCGAAACCCCGGTCACGCTCGCAACCGAGTCCCAATCCACTACCGTCAAGTCCTTCATCACCCCCTGCAGGTTCGTCAGGCCGCCCACGATCAGGTGCATTGAGTCCACGGTTTCCTTGATGTTCGTGACGCCCGTGGCCACGCTGTCGAGGTTGCTCAAGGTGCCGAAATTGATATCGGCGAGGGCATCCACGACATCCTGCACGTTCGTCAATTGCCCGGCGGTCGATATCAGGTTCGACATCTGTCCGTACAGGTGAGACAGGTCGCCCAGGCCGACAATCGCCGACTGCAGGTTCGTCATCGAATCGCCAAACGTCTCGAGGTCTACGCCCTCCAGGCCTTTCGCCAAAGCGACGACGTTGCTCTGCAGCTCTTCGAGACCCTTCAGGCTGTTTACGACGCCGGTGAGGTTGGTAATATGGTTGCGAATCTCCTCCAGACTCCCCAGCCCCTCGATCGCGCCGGTCAGGTTCGTGACGTCCCCGCCGAGCTTGGTCAGGTCGACCCCTCCGAACACGTCGACCAGCTCGGTGACGTTGGTCGAGAGGTCGGACAGATCCGACATCCCGGCGACAACGGAAGCCAGGTTCGTAATGTTCTCCTTGATATCTTCGAGACTCCCCATCGTGTTGATCGCCGTCGTCAGGTTGGTCATGTTGTCGCTGAACTCGCCAAGTTTCACATCGTCAAAGGCCGTGACCAATGCGGCCACGTTGGTCTGTAGCCCCTCGAGTCCTTTGAGGCTGTCGACGACACCGACCAGGTTCGTAATGTTGTCCCGGATGTCGTCCAGGCTACCCATCTTGTCGATCACGTCCACAAGGTTCGTAATGTCCCCGCCGAGCTCGACCAGGTCCACCCCGTCGAGGAGGGCGACCATGTTGGAAATATTGCTGTCCAGACCCGCCATGTCGGGAAGTGCCTCCACGGCGGACACGAGGTTGGAGATGTTGTCGCCGATCGGCGACAGGTCGCCCATCTTGTCGATTACGGCCGCGAGGTTCGTTACCCCGTCCCCCAATCCCGCCAGGTCAACCCCGTCGAAGGTGTCGACAAGGGAGGACACATTCGTCTGGAGCGTGTCGAGGTCTTCCAGGTTCCTGACGACCTCCACGAGATTCGTGATATTCTCGCGAATCTCGTCCAGGCTCCCCATACCCTCGATGGCATCGGTCAGGTTCGTCATCCGGGAACCGAACTCATCAAGCTCCACGTCTCCCAGGGTCGACACGAGCGAAGCGACGTTGGTCTCCAGCGTCTGCAAATCGTCGATCTTCTTCACGACGTCGACCAGGTTGCTGACCTGCGTGTAGACTTCGCCCAATCCGTCCAGGTTGTTGACGGCCTCGACGACATTCGACATCTCGTCGAAGAACGCGGGCAAATCGGCCTCTTCGAACTGCTCGGCCAGCGACGCCATGTTGGTTGCCACATCGGACAACCCCTCCATGTCGCGCACGACGTTGTAGACGTTGCTGACGCTGCCTTCGATCGTATCGAGGGTGGTGCCCATCTCCGTCAGGTTGCTGATCGAACTCCAATTCACGCCCTCCAGGGTGTCGACGATGCTCTGCAGGTTGGTCATGGAGCTGACGATGCCCTCCGTGTTCTCCACGCGTGCCAGGATGTTGGTCACGTCCGTCGCCATGGTCCCGATATTGCTGATTGAACCCCACGGAACATCCTTCAGATCGTCGACGATACTGCTCAAGTTGGTCAGACTTTCCACGGTCGTCTGCGTATCGATGACGCGCGCGAGGATGTTGGTCACGTCAGTAGCTACGTACTGAATGTTGCTCAACGTACCCCAGTCCACGCTCTCCAACGTCTTCACGACAGAGTCGAGATTTGTCAACGCCCCGACGGCAACCGACGTGTTGGAAACGGCAACTTCAATAGTGTCCAGCCGCCCCAGGACGGCGTGGACATTGGTGCTCATCGTAAGGAGGTCGGCCCGCTGGATCACGTCGACGACGTCGGTGAAGTTGGTCAGCTTGTCGACCGTGAGCTTCATCTCGTTGACGGACTCCTCGATGTTGGTCATGGCCGCACCCATCTCGGTCAAATTGCTGATGGCGGCCCACTCCACGCCCTCCAATATCCTGGTCACCTCGTCCAGGTTGGTCAACGATCCTACGGTACGCTCGACATTGCTGACGCCCAGCAGGATATCGGACACGGCCACGTCGAGGTTGGAGACGTTGCGGATGCTCTCGGTGATGTTGGTCATCTTCAGATAGATGCCGTCCACCTGTCCAACGATCGTATCGAGCATGTTGGTGATGCTCGATTCCTTGTTCACCACTTCCGTAATGATGCGGTCGGAAGCGCGGGAATCCGAACACGCAATCGTATGGGTGCCGGGACTCATCGTGACCGTCAGATCGTGTTGGTAGATACCCATGCCCCGCACAACTTCCTGCATCTTGGCGGCATAGCCCCCCGGCGAGACCGTGATGTCCACTTCAGTCGGACCGTAGTTGGGCCGCGTCCGGTAGAGAATCGCGACCGTGTCGCCTCTGACCAGCTCCATGGGTCGCGTAAGAATGCTGGCGCGCGTCGCGGCCACGTCGTCCGCGATGTTGGTTGCCACGGCCGCCAGGTTGGTCAACGGCTCGAGTACGCTTATGGTACCGGCGACGTTGGTCATGACATCGATGCTCTCGTTGATCTTGGTGATGATGTTGGACTCGCTGCTCTTGACGTCGCGCGTCAGGTTCGTGAGCGCCGTACGAATCCCGCTGACGCCGCGCGCAACGTCGCTCACGTTGGAACTCACGCCGGCGAGTTCCTCAATCATGTCACGCGTGTTGGCCTCGATCGTGTCCAGGGTGATCGAGCCGGCCGCGACACGCAGCGTGAACGTCACACCGGAGGAATAGGTCGTGCCCGAGAAGGTGATCTCCACCCGCGCGAAGAACACGTCGCGTTCGTCGAACGTGCGCCCGAGACGACTGGCCGTGGCTGCCAGGTCCCAATTCATCCAGAAGACCCCCGCACGGGGCACGGAGAACTCGATCCGCTCGATCTGGTCGCCGTTCTTGTCGAAGACCTTGACCACGCACTTCTCGGCCGTTTCCAGGATGACACCGCTGCGTTCCAGCCAGGACTGGACCAGGAAGTTCGTCGTCACGGTTTCGTAGGTGAAGTCCGCCATGACCTTGTAGTCCGGCTCAATCTTGGACTGTTCCATGGCCACGTTGTTCGTCATGTACGGGGCCGTCGTTTCCCAGTTGAAGATCACGTTGTCGTAGAAGAACTCCCGAGACCAGACGGTGTCGAAGTAACCGTAGGGATAGAAGTGCTGGATAGGAGAGTCGAGGTTGGACTCCGACCAGCCGCTGCTGTCTACGACGCTGAGCTTGTCCAGCGTATCTTCCGGATCGGCCTGGTCGTACACATTCCAGGTGACGTTGTAGTAGCGCACGGGGAAGTCGCTGTCGGAGTCGTCCTCAGCGCCCGGCACGCCAAGCTGCTGCACGCGCAGCCGGACGGTGTCCACGCTGGCGACGTCCTCGGCCAGGTGCGGCACCTGCCACGTGTAGGCGCTGGGCTCCGTCTCGTAGCCCTGGACTTCCACGGGCGCGTCGTTGATCTTGACCCACGAATTGCTGCCGTGGAGCGGGTCGGTCGAATAGAACAGGTCGACGTACTGGACGGACCCCCACGTGTACCAGTTCACGATCTTGGGCTTCAGGGCGAAGACGTCCTGCTCACCGCCGTTGGGGGTGACAACTTCGAACGTACCGACGATGTAGAACGGGTCGGACGTGTCCTTGACGTTCTCCTGCCCGGGAACCGTGCTTTCGACATAGACCAAAGCCGGCCCCAGGTTGTCCGGGATCGTCCACGGGATGCTGTACGCATTCAGATCGCTGTCGTAGACGGCCAGCACGTTTGTGGCGATGGGGATAACGGTCGTGTGAGGCGCGACGGAGTAGGACACGTTGAACCCGTTTTGAACCTGGCCGCCGCGGCTCCAGACAATTTTGAATTCTCCGTAGACGTTCCAGAGATCACCCGCCGCGGGGGCGGTGATGATCACGGTCGGCTCCTCCACAATACGGAACGGTTGTGAATAGGCCTCGTAGCCCGAATCCGGGTCGGATACCTTGACACGAACACCGTCTCCGGCCGAACCCACGGTCACACGCCAGTCGTAGAAATCGGCCGCGATGCCGCTGGCAATGGGCAGTTCGCTGTTGTTTGCCCGAATCAGGATCAGGTCGTAGGTCCCGTCCGTGCCCACTCCCACCCAGGTAATGCGGTTTGTCTCGGTCTCGGCCCAGATGTCGGTTTCGATCGGGCGCATCACCTTGACGCCGTTGACGGCAAACGCGTCGGAAACGGTCTCCACACCGGCGTCGCTGACGAGCTTGATCCGTCCCGTCGTGGTCGGCGTCCGCGATCGCTCAATCGTCCACTGGATGGAGTTGTTCCCGTCTTGGGCCGCATCGTTGTCGAAGACGGCCTCCCCGTCGTAGTTCGTGCCGTCGAAGGAGTAGTACGCAGACACGAATGTGCCGGCCTTGGCCGACAGGTAGTTGACGGTATACGTGCTGTCGTGCTCCCACTCGTCGCCCTGGGCGGGCTGCATGACCTTCAGGCCCCGCATGACAAACGGGCGGCTCGCAACGGTGTAGCCGATGTCGTTCGTTGCGTCCGACTGGGTCACCACCATCTTGAGGACGGCATTCGTCGTCGGGATGCTGTTGGACGGGATCATCCAGACGAATTCACGGCCGGGGTTGCCGTTGAC
The DNA here is from genome assembly GCA_964555035.1 of uncultured Victivallales bacterium. Lineage (GTDB taxonomy): Bacteria > Verrucomicrobiota > Kiritimatiellia > UBA8416 > CAYOBW01 > CAZKRK01. Next base: position 19,154 of record CAZKRK010000081.1, read on the forward strand.
GACGACCACGCCACCTGAATTGATCGCGTTGGCGGGCACTTGGGGGGGGTACGTAACGCCGCCGTCGCTGGAGAGATAGATGTAGCCGGCGGCGCTGTCGTCGAAACCGGCGCTGTCCCAGTTGACGTTTGTCTGGGAGTTGATGTCGAACCGCGTGCCGCGCGTGGGCGACGTGAAGCGCACGCCCCTCAGGGTGAATAAGTCGGACATTCCCTGATAGGGGCCGGCCGTGACAATAATCCTGGCCGCGTCGGCGGGAAGGGTGTCGGGGTCGATCTGCCACTGGAACACGTTGCCGCCGGGATAGGCCTCGTTGTTGCCGACCTTCGCGATCAGGTTCGAGTCCGTGCCGGTGGTTGTGTAGTAGACGCGCGCAAACCCGTCGCCACCCATCTCGAGCGCACCGGCTGACGTCCACGTAACCGTATGCTTCTGACCAATCGTGAAAAGGTCGAAGAGACGGGGCCGGGAGACGACGACACCGCCCACGATGAAGTGCTCGTCGGACTCGTCCCACATGTTGGTGAAGGGATACGGATCGTCGGCGACGATTCGGACCTTGGCGCGCACGGTCGGGTTGGTGGGCTGGTAGGAGGCGAACAAGTCGATCAAACCGTGGTGGGACCCGGGGAACTCGAAGAAGTTGACGCCGTCGTAGGCAAAAGTGATCGTGGCATCGGAGCCGGCGGCTTCATACTCCCACTGGATGGAATTCGGCCGTCCCAACGGCCAGATTTCGCCCCCGGCGGGTCTCATGATCCTGACGCCGGCAATGCTGAAGTCGGGCGACGCGTTCCACAGGTTCTGCGGGTCCAGCTTCGACTCGACCTTCACCTGGGCCGTAGCCGTCGGATAGGGAGCGACGATCCAGTCATATGAATTGCTCCCACCCACGTTGTGTACGTCGGTCTCAACGGTGTCCCAATGGGCGCCGCTGTTGGTTGAGTAGTAGATGTTGACCCAGTTGCCCGCACCGCCGGACTCCCACGTGATCGCGTTGGTGCGGCCCGACTGCCAGGCTTGGCCCGCCGCGGGCGACATAACCTTGATGTCGGCCAGCGTGAACGTGGCCGAAATGCCATACACTCTCGGGTCCGAAAGCGAACGCATGCGCAGCCGGGCCGTGTCCGAGGGGGGCGTCTCCACCATCCAGTCGAAGTGGTTCTCTCCCGTGACGTTGGTCACCACTTCGACGACCGTGGTCCAGCTCACGCCGTTGTCACGCGAGAAGTCCACGGCCACGTTGGTGCCGGCGCCCGACGAGATCCAGGTCAGGTCGAACATCTGCCCGCGGTTGACGTACGCGTCCTTGCCGGGGTTGGTAATCGTGACACCCGCCAACGTGAACGTCCCGTCCGAAGCGTCCACGCCCGCCCCGCCGAGCGTCGACACCCGCAACCGCGCGTGTTCCGACGGGAGCGGCTGCTCGTCACCACCCAACGCGGTCCACACGAACGTGTTGGTGTCCGCGCCCTGGACGTTGCCGTAGCCCACCAACGGGTCCGTGATGATGAAGTTGAAATTGGTGCCGTCCGCCGCGTAGTACAGATGGCACTTGGCGCCCAACCCCTGGGCCGATGCCCAGCGGATGATGTTGTTCTCGGTCATGTACCACGTTTCGCCGCCGTTCGCCTCCAACATGCGGAAACGCTGTACGATCTGGAACGGGCCGTCGGACGTGTCCGTAATCGTAGCGTCCTGGTTGTCGGTTATGCGGATAATCCCCTGGTCTGTCTGGGCCAACGGCGTAGTCCAGAACTCGTAGCGGCCGGTGTTGGGTACGTGGTCCGCGATCGGGTCCCGCTGCCAGGTCCCTCCCCCATCCCGCGAGAATTCGATCTTCAGATCGTCACTGACGTTGCCGCCCGTCTCCCATTCAATCGCATACGGAACGCCGGTCAGAAGTGCGTCGTTGTTCGTCTCTGCCCCGTTGGGCCACAGCGCGGTGATGCGCCCCTCGGAGGCGACGAAGCCGACCTCGTCGATTGCCACCTGGTCGTTGCCGCTGGAGCGGAGAAAAGCCTTGAATCTCAGGTTCCCGCCCACCTTGTCGTAGAGTTGCTTGTAGAACGTATCGATGTGAGCATCCACGTCGAACGACGGATTGCCGAACTGCCACCCCATTTCGGTCGTGAGATTCGTGGGAACCGTGTCCCACTCGGTTCCGCCCCACCAGTACCAGTTGGTTGCATCGCCCGTGAGCTGGTAGTGGACAGAGTCGTTCTCATTCGTCGCAAGCACGTGCGAAAAACTCAGCAACTTGCCTACGAAGGGCCTGTAGGCCGTAACGACTGGCGCGACCCAGGGCTTCTTCGTGGAGAAGCGCGACTGCCGCAATGTCACACCGTACATGACGGGCGTCAGCCCCCCGTCAATGGAACCGAAATCGATGCGATACTGGAAGTACTGCCCCAGGGGGATCTTGCCTACCATCGAGTCGCCCATGGCATCCGTGAAGTAGGTGCTGGACGTCCGGTCCGGCCCGATAAAGGGATCGCTGCCGCCGTTGAACGTGGAGTCGTCGGATACTCTGACCTGGACGCGCAGGTGACCCAGTCCCGCGCGGGCGTGGTCGGTAACCTCGTCCAGAGCCAGGGCGCGCTCGTGAATGCACACTTCATCCATCCGGCCCCTCACACCCTCGCTTCCGCCGGCGCGGCTGCCGATCGTGAGAACGCCCGTCGAAGCCAGGCTCGCCCCCGGCAGGGAGACGGTGGCACGGATCTCACCGTTCAGCACAAGCCGCAGCATGGAGCCGTCGTAAACACCCGCAACGTGATTCCACTGCTTCTGCCGGAAACCTACCGGCACCGAGCACGTCGTACCCGCCACGGAGAAATAGGGATGCCCCGACGCATCGATGCCGAGAGCATAGCCGGTTCCGCCGTTTCTCTTTTCCAGGAACGTCGCGGCACGCACAGTGTCCAGATTGACCCACGTCTCCAGGGTAATGACGTTCGGCTCGAACTCGGCTCCTGCCCCCGGGACGCTCAGCCCCCCGGTGCCGCCGAGCATGATGCAGCGATCGAACTTCCCGTCCGCGTTGGCAACAACCGGCCCCCCGTTGGCAGACAGGGCCGAGACCTCGTCGACAAAAACCGTTCCGTTCGTCTCGTCAAAATGCCACAACGCGAGCATGCCGTCATTGAGCGGAACTCTCAGCGCGTCATCGTAGCGTCCATTCTCGCGCCAGGAGACCTCTTCCCAAATCGCCGGACCGCCGGCGTCGAACACGTCGCTCACGAATTCGCCCGATACCTTCGTGTCGGAACCGTCGGCAATCATCTGCCTGATTTCGAAATCCGACAACGCGCGGCCGTAGATGCTGACTTCGTCGATTTGACCGTCGAAGTACGTGCCGAGCTGCTCGTGCTTTGCAAGCATCAGCCCCCCCACCGGCGCCGCGCCGAAAGTGGTTGAAACGTGAACCCCCCCGGCGCGTACGCCGTCGACGTACACCAGGATCATCTCACCTTCACGTACGACCGCCACGTGGTGCCAACGTCCGTCATTCAGACCGTTGA
>CAZKRK010000082.1:0-22383 GCA_964555035.1 uncultured Victivallales bacterium
CCGCTTATCGACGATACCGATAGGGCCTTCATCCTGAACGTAGAAGAGACGCCCCCGGGACGATACGGCGCCGAAGGTGCCCGGGTGCGATTCATGGTTGCGGCTCCATTTCGGAGGCGCAATCCACTGGACATGCGCGGGCGGACCAATGACCGTGTCCTGCGCGACCGCATTGTTGTCCGGCCCGTGCAGGTAGTGCGTCCATTCGTCGATCTCCTCCGGCCACGGCTTGACCGTCTTCTTGCCGTTCACGTAGGCCACGCCCAGCGGGGCGAGAACGCGCATGACCTCGTCCATCGAGACATCGCGGAGGTTTTCGGCCACGACCAGATTCACCAGGTTGTCGACGTAGGGAAGGTGTGCCCCGGCAAAGGTGTCGATCGACATCCTCCCATACCGGCCGAGCGACCGGACACGCCTTCTGGCTCGTTCCACGTTGGTCTTGCTGACATCCAAGCCCTGGACTAGAAAACGCTCGTCCTTTCCCAGCGACGCCGTCAGCGTGCCGTCTTCGCAATGAACGTGTACGACCAGCCCCCCGTGCACACCGGAGGCGGCGATTATCTCACGCCCGGTGTCGGCCGAGACCAAGGTCGGCAACGCGGCAAAAGCCAGCATAACGCACAGGCAGGGCAGGATGGGGCGACTCATGCTTCCGTCCTCCATCTTCACATTCAGACTCCTCCGTAGAACATACACCCCGGATGCGGGCCGGACGGCATGTTGTGAGCCGATCCAGACAAAACCTGATACCCGGTCTATAGGCTGAATACCGTGAACGAAAGAGATATCACACCAAAATCGAGGTAATGAAGTCGGCTCGCCATGCATTCGGGCACGGCGAGCTCAGCGGGATCTCGGGGGAATGACGCTCGATGTTCTGCACGGAGCATGAAACAGGGGGCACCCGGCTGATCATGACCGGCGTCTCCGTCGCGCGAACCGGCTGAGAACACGGCGTTCGCCGCTATGGCTCTCTCTTGTCTTTCATCAGGACTATCCTGCTCCATTTGTCATTCTGCAGGTCGGGGCCTGGCCTAGAACGGCCTCGGGTGATCAGAGACTCCATGACTTTCGTCATCTGTTCTACAACTTCGGGATACTTGGCCTGCAAGTTATGCTGTTCGGCGGGGTCGTCTTCAAGGTCATACAACTGCAGCAGTGGCAGCCCCATCTCCAGCGCTTCCTTATCCTTGGGGTGTGCCCAGCCACCGGAGCCGGGAGCGAAGATCAATTTCCACTTTCCGCTGCGCACGGCAAACCGTCCTCTTAGTGAATGGTGCACCACGGGATCTCGGTCGACCGTTTCCTGCTTCAGCAGCATCGGCAGGATGCTGACACTGTCCTCGGCCCAATCCTCTTCCAACTCACCACCCGTTTAGCGATATAGTCTTTACCTCGCTCCACGAGGCGTGGCAAAAGCTCGTGCAGCTTCAGGTCATGAACAACCTCCGTGTCTTCCGTCATCGTCCACTTGTTGCCAAAGAGCAAAAGATGGTAGAAGTGATCAAACCCACGCTCCACCGGACCATTAACGATGCGCGCCCCGATGGGCATACTACCCACATGCCTGGTGTCCACCTTATCTGACCCCGGCAACTGGAAACCGACACCCAGGTGCCATTTGCCGAGTCCCGCGGTGTGGTACCCTTGGTCACGAAGAAAACTCGGCACGGTCTTGCGCTCCGCATTAATGAGAGGCCCACCGAAAACAGCCACTCCTGATTGCAGCTTGGTGCGCCAACAGTAGCGTCCCGTCATAACACCGTACCGCGTCGGCGTGCATACGGACGTCGCCGAATGCGCATCGGTGAAAGTCATGCCCTGCGACGCAAAGCGGTCGATGTTCGGAGTCGGGATCTTGCAGCGATCCGGATTAAGGCAGTGGACATCCCCATACCCCAGATCGTCGGCCAAAATATAGAGAATATTGGGCTTGTCGGCAGCCGCAGCACCGAGAAGTGACAACCCCAAGGTAACAATCATGGACACAATGACCGACTGAACGGTAACGTTCTTCTTCATCTGCTTCCTTTCTTCGTCATCGTGAGATTGAGTCCACCCGGGGATCAGGTTGCCTATACTGGTCTAATTACCGATTCGACTCCCGGCTCGCCCTACGCGACATTCCCACATAGATCACGACTTCGTCGGAACGCGTCACCCCGTTGAGAGTGACTGTGGCAGTAAGGCAGACTCGACCTTTGCCTGTGAGGACAACCTTTCCGTCTTTCGATACGGTCGCGACTTTGGAGTTGTCAGTCTCATAGCTGATGCTTGCTTCTGACAGATCTGCTACAAACCAACGCTTCGTGCGGCCCGCGACCTGCAGCTTGACACTGTCACCTGACTGGACCTCGAGGTAGACGTCTTTGCCATTCGCTTTGAGAAACGCCGTATGCAGTGCATCATTCGCGGGGGCAAAGGGGAAGTCTTCAAGAGGCCCGATAGCAGATGTGTCGATTGAGGTAATTCCCATATCCAGTGCCGGGGATGTCTCGCGCAGGCGGTAGTCACGTTCCGATGCATCGACGAACTGTGGATCGGCAATTCGGCTGTTCTTGTCAAAACCGCCTTCGACCGCCCGCCATTCATCAAAGGACATGACTTTCATGGGCCCCTTTGCACTTCCTGTCGAGAATAATGGCTTCCCCAGGGCATTGTAATAGAGATTATTGTCCATGCTCGAAATCATCGATGCGGGAGGCTTGCCCATTATGAACATGAGACGGTCTCCGTCTTTCTCAGGCCCGACCTTCCCGTCAGGATGCATCTTCAGAGGGCTGTTGGCGTAGAAGATGTTTCTATTGAATTCATGCTCGTGTTTGTCCTGTGCGTGAAGCCCGCCGAGACGGATGTTGCTTGTGTCGTAGACATTGTTCTCGATACGGTTCTTGCGCTCTTTGACCATCTGAGGAGCGTTGCCGCCGGGAATGCGGCTGCACCATGCAATATTGCTCCCCACGGTCCAGAAACTGGATGCATTGTCGAGAAAGATGTGGTGGGCACGCCAACCTTTTTTGGGGTTACCACCGTAACAGTTGAAGATGATATTGTTGTCCATGACACCATCACGACCTCCTCCCCATGTTTCGATCGCACCGCCGTCTGCAGACCTCTTGTTGCAATCGTAGATGTAGTTGCGCGATACACGGTTCCGGTTCGAGAAGTTATGGTTCTTATACCACTCATCGAGAGATACGCTCGGGAGCTTAACCTTTCTATACATTCCGTATGGCAATGACTTTATCGAAATCGCATACCGACTCGATGTGTGGATCAGGTTGTTCTGGATCAGGTTGTCGCTGCTCTGGTAGACGTAGACGCCGGACGGGTGATTGAGACCTTTCGTAAGGTTGCTGATGTAACAGCTCTTTACTACGTTCTTGTAGTTGATATTCGGAGCCTTGTTATTGATCCACGGCCCTGCGATACACACACCGTTGTATCCCACGTTGTTTATCCGACATCCATAGACGGTATTATTCGTTGCGTGCATATAGATGGACACCGCGTTAAGAGGCGCTTCACCAAGATTGCAGTATCTGACCTGGATGTTGTTGGCATTCTCAACCAGCACCTGCGCCGTTCTTATGGTCTCCGGGTAATCCGCACCGTGGTGTTCAATTCCCCCGGTTTGGATAGTGTTTGCATAGCAGCGCACACTGGCGGGTGTATCGGTCAATCGTAACTGAAGCCCTTCGATTGTGATGTTCCTGACCTGCTGCGAATCACTCCGTCCACGAATCTGGAAAATGGATCTGGTTGTGGCACGAACAACGTTGTTCAGTTCATCCGGGGATTTGGGGTAGTAGTATAGTGTGCCGGAGTCCGAGTCCATCGCCCACTCTCCCGGCTGATTAACAAACGTATAATGACCCTCCATGTATTGGGCCGAGCCGCCATAGTGAGCGCGTGGAAATTCCGTTTTGGGCTTCCCTGTCTCAGGATCAACGGAAACAATCCGACGATACTCGGACATCCATTGCATCTGGCCATATTCCCGTATATTGCGCAACGACTTGGGCTTGGTTCTCCACCTTCTCTCCTGGGCCATCGTGGCGAGCTTGTCGTCCACCAAGAGGGCCCAGAACTCAACATCCTTGCCCACGTTGGCCTTCATGATGCCGCGTTCGTACGGAGTCCAACCAGTAACCGGAACTCCGCCGAGAATCGTGACTTTTTCGTCCTTGTAGTTCCGGTAGATGACACGATGCTTGCCCTTGCCACTGTCACGATCATCAAGCGCAATAGCTTCGTTCAGGTGATACCTCCCGCCCCGTATCCACACGGTGATATCACCGCTCATCGCGGCGACCATGGGACGCACGGCGTCGCGGGCCCGGGCAATTGTGGCAAACGGTTTTTCAACTGTGCCAGGGTTGTTGTCAGCCCCGTAGGGCGCAACGTAGAAGTCGCGCCCGATGGCTGCGCACGCGAAAAGAAGAACGAAACAAGCGGTCACGGTGCGTGTCAAAAGTGTCCTGAGAAAGCAGCTGTGCATGGGGTTCTCCTTGAGATTATCGCTGGCCATATGCTCCATAGAGAGAGTTTCGGTTGTCGTCTCGACTCCTTCTTAGCTAGATACCGCAAATCGTCAACACATCACACTCTTTCTTGTCTGATTCGGGCCAACGCTCCGTTCCCCAGTTTCCTGGCACCCCGGTATTTCAAGGAAGCTGGCACGCCCGCGCGGCAGGGGGACGGGCCCGCTACCTCGTACGGGTGCGAGCAGGCCAGTGAACACAACGGAAACGCGCCCAAGTGCTGTCGCGGCTCAATCTCTCCTTGCAGACAGGATGGGTCAGTAGGCGTTGACCATGTTAATGTTGATCTTCCCTCGCCATCGGGCGAAGTCGATACGCATGGCGTTGGCCAAATGCGCCTCCTCCAGGACCAGTCCGAAGGTGTTGCCAATGCCGTTTCCGGCATGGACCTCCTTCCAAGCGCCATCCACCCGAAGGCTAACGGTGAATGCCTCAACCGCGCTATCCGCACCGTAGCGTCCCTCCTGGATCTGGATCTGACGAACCGGTCTGGCGTCTTTGAATGTGATTTCAAGCCGTGGCGACGCGTCTTTCCTGTCCGGGCTCCACACCGCACGGATGAACGTCCCTTCATGGAACTCGGTCGCGTTCGTCGCAATGACGGCCGAGGCGGGGGTCGCGTCACTTGCCTGGCTGCTCGCCGAAGCAACGGCTCCGATCGTCAGATTCTCACCGACACTTGGTATCACGGGGATCCGCATTGCGGGCACATCCAGTTCCATGGCGATGATCGTATCGAACTCGTGCACGACGTGTGCGGGCCGGCTGTTCTTGTTGTCGTTACCCAACACGATGGTGAGTTGTCCGTCCTCCTGGGTCACGTTTGCGCGGCCGCCCGTCAGGACGCGCGACGCGAGCACTTTGGCCGGCAGGTCGGGTAAGGTCAGGACACCGTTCCAGGTGCCGAGCACATGCAGGTAGACCGTGTTGCCGCTCTTGCTTCGCGTGGCGCAGCCCCAGGGTCCGGGCATGTACGGGCCGCCTCGCGTGGCGTAAATGCTCTCGCCGTATTGCTTCAGCCATGCGCCCATCTGGAGATACCGCTCGACATGCCGCGGATTGATCGTTCCGTCCGGGGCCGGTCCGGTGTTCAGCAGCAGGTTGCCACCATTTCCCGCACAACGGACCAAGAGGCCCACGGCATTGGCCAGGTTGTGCGGCCTGCTGTCGCCAGAGTATCCCCATCCGCCACCGATCTTCGTACAGGTCTCCCACGGGCGATTGACTTGAAAGCGGCCGATCTGACCCTCAGGCCCGTCGAAGTCGCCGAACCGCCAATGCCGCGGGGCACAGCGATGATTGGAGACAAGGTGGGGCTGGAGCTTGCGCAGCTTGTTCAGCAGCCCCGGCGTATCCCACATGTCGGGGTGCTTGCCCAGCCCGTCCCACCAGATTCCGTCGATCCGCCCGTAATTCGTGTACAGCTCAAGCAATTGGGGGTGCAGCACCTCGTCGCGAAAACGCGCGAATTCTGGGCTGTCGACCGGTGCGGCGTATCTCGATTCGTGCCAGTCGGGCTGGGAGTAATACCAGAACAGCTTGATCTCGTGCCGATGGCACGCGTCGGCCAGCTCCTTGCAGATGTCCCTTTTGAATGGCGTGATCATGATGTCGTACTCGGTCACGGCCGAATCAAACATGCAGAAGCCCTGGTGATGCTTGGCCGTGAAGACAAAATAGCGAGCCCCCGCGTCTTTGATCATCCTAACGAAGGCATCCGCGTCGAACTTCACCGGGTTGAAGCTCTTGTAGAGATTGTCGTATGTCTCGGCGGGAATGCCCCGTGTCACGGTTCCGTCGGACGGGTGGTGCGGGCGGCGCCCCCGGCGGCTCCAGCTCACGGCACCGGTCATCTGACAGGAGGGATCCCAGTGCATGAAGACGCCGAATCTATCGTCCTGCCACTCTTCAAGGCACTTAGGACCGGCATGGATTGTTGATGCGAGTTCCGGCGGCAGTCTGCCGATATAGTCCGAGTTCTCTTCGGGCGGGACATACGGCTCGGTGATGCCGTCGTCCTGGTATTCGGCTCCCGCCAACTGCGTGACGGGAAGGCATGCAAACAGGAACAGTGATAGTGCAGTTAGTTCGCGCATGGTCTCAGCCCTCTTGTTGGTTGGGGAGTTTCTCGATTGTAAGGGACGGCGATTTCGTCTTCCCATCGTAGGAGACCTCGATGATCTTCTTGCCGGCCTTGACCTTGAGCGTCATGGGAAAGCTGCCCGTGTGCATAGTGTTGTCTATCTTCAAGTATCCATGCCGACCTTTTGCCGATGAAGATCTGAACGGATTGTCGCTCTTGCCGCCAAAGAGGTACGTTCCCGTCTTCGCGAACTCGATGGCAAAGTAGCAATCCCTGACCTTCTTCTTCTGATCGTTCAGACCTGTGTAGACCTGCTGCACGACGGTCGGGTTCTCGTGTTTGGTGCCGACAATGACGTGGTGATGCGGTTTGAAGTCGGTGAGGACATCCTGCCACCACTCCTCCCAGATCTTCCGAGCCCTTGCCTCCTGCTCCGGAGAAACGCCCTTGCTTCTTCCCTCGCGGAAAGAAACGGCTGTCCCGTCGGGCAGGTGTACATTCGTAAGATTCAGCGGCCGGAGGACCTCGGCGCGAGTCCCGTTCCTCGACTGATGGTCCTGGATGTAGACTCTCGGCTTCGGCGGTGCCCGATCCGGATGAATGAAGCCGTAAGCACTGCGTCCGTCGAAGTCGACGTTCTCGGCCTGGGGAATGCCGCACATGTCCAACAACGTTGGAGCGATGTCGATGTTGGCGAGCAACGCGGTCACGTCCTCGTCGGGCCTCAGCCCGCCGCCCGGCCAGTGGATGATGGCCGGGACTTTGCTGGGATAGGCCTTTCGGTCTTCTCTCATGAAGAACTCGGGCGACTTGAAGCCGGCGCCGTCCGAGGTGTAGACGATGATCGTGTTCTTGCTCAATCCGAGTTCATCGAGCAGCTTCAACGTCTGCCCGATATTCCGGTCGATCGATTCCATCTCCGCTGCCAGCTCGGCGAAGTTGTACTTGGTTTCTTCGTCCCGGAAACACTTGTCTGCGTCCTCTCCGAGTGAGTCCATCTTTTTGCGGTATTTCTTCGAGACATCCTCACGCCCGAAGTTGCCGCCATGCGTGGCCCAGGTTGCAAGGTAGGCCATGAACGGCTTGCCTTCTTGTGTTGTTGTCTTGATGAAACTCCGCAGTTCCCTGAACCACACGTCGATCCGATATCCCTCGTACGGTTCCCATCGGCCGTTGTGCTGCAGGGTGTGTTGAAAGCCGGTTTTGGAGAGCTGACCCTGAAAGAACATCAGCACCTCATCGAAGCCGCGGTCCTGAGGCCGGTACGGGTAGTTCTTGCCGACGTGCCACTTGCCGTAGTGAGCCGTCTTGTACCCCGCATTTCGAAATAGATTGGCGATGGTCGGGACGTTGACGTCCCCCATCACGTTTCTTCCGTCCGGCGTCTGGATGTGTCCGCTGCGGATGTGATAGCGACCGGTCAGCAACGCGGCCCGCGACGGACCACAGCGCGAAGCGCAAAGGTAGTTGGCCAGATAGACGCCCTCGTCTTTCAGTCGATCGATGTTGGGTGTTTCAAGAAACGTGTTGCCGGCAAACCCCAGGACACTGGCGTCGTGGTTGTCGATGGTGATGACGATGACGTTCGGGGGCGCCTTCGCGCCGCCGTCCTGCGCCACCGCTCCGGCTGAGCAGCAAATCAGCGCAATCAATGACAGTGGCATCTGACGTCTTCCCGCTACTCTGAAGAACGAGACGATGAGGGAACGTCCATGCCGGCATGTGGTGACCATCGTGTTCGGCTCCTTTACTGTTCGTTCCAAAACTGCTTTCCCCGCCGGGTCGTAGGGTCTTCGAGGGCATCGCGTGATTGGACCGCCGCGGTCTTCATACGCTTGAGAACCTGGGCGTGTTCCGCGTTATCGGCGAGGTCGGTTTTCTCGTGGGGATCGTTGCGCAGATCGAACAACTGCGTTGTCCGCTTTCCTTTCACGTGATACTGAATCAACTTGTAACGATCGTCTCGCAGGGCGCGCTGGACACCCATGTAACCGAAGTATAGCGAATCGCGAACCGACGTTTTGGGGTCGGCAATCGCCTCGACGAGGCTCTTGCCTTCAGCGGAGTCCGGAGTAGTGAGACCGGCCATTTGGCAGATTGTCGGATAGATGTCGATCAGGTAGCACAGGGCCGTTCGGCGCTGGTCCTTGGGGATTCCGGGGCCGGAGAAGATCAGCGGGACCTTGACGCTGTGCTCGTACAGGTTCTGTTTCCCCATCAGGCCGTGGCTACCTACCGCAAGGCCGTTGTCGGAAGAGAAGACGATGATCGTGTTCTTGTCCCGTCCCGTTTCCTTCAATGCTTCCAGGACGCGCCCGATCTGGGCGTCCATGTCGGTAATCATGGCATAGTAATCGGAAAGGTGCCTCTGAATCGCAGGCTTCGTCCGGGGCCATCTTTCGAGGTTCTCGTCTCGAATCTTCAACTCCCCGTTGTCGAAGGGATGCTCCGGCAGGAAGTTCGCCGGCACGGGCATGCTCTCGGTTTTGTACATGTCATGGTATTCTTGCGGAGCGATGCGCTGGTCGTGTGGAGCAAAGAACGCGACGTAGGCCAGGAACGGTTTGCTGTCGGAGTATTCCCTGAGGAACTTGACGACCGCGTCCGCGTAGATCTCGCTGCTGTGCTTCCCGCGCGGTTTGCTCTTCAACGGCGCCTGCTTGGCGCGGCACTCTTCCTTCGACGGGACCTTGCCGGGCGACGTGTAGTCGAAAGTCCACTGACGAAAATGGTCGCCGGTGCCGCCCAGCCACGAGCTTCGCCCTAACGAGAACATCCGCCGGTAGCTCTGTGTGTCCTGGTGCCATTTGCCGGTCTGAAGCGTGTTGTAGCCCGCCTGTCGGAATACCTCCGGAAAGCTCACATGCTCCGGTGGAATCACACGGCCGCAGTCCCAATTCGATTTGCCCGGGTCCAAATGATAGAGCGTTTTGCCGCTGAGCAACATCCCCCGGCTCGGGCAGCAAACGGCCGGCGAGAAGCCGCCCATGATGTAGGCGTTCTCAAAAGCCACACCGTTGCGAACCAGGCGGTCGAGATTCGGGGTCCTGATGACGTCGTTGCCCAGCGCATGAATCGTGTCGGCACGTTGATCGTCGCTGAATAGAATCAGAACGTTCGGTCTGTCTTCAGCCGTGACTTCCGCCATTTGAGCGAAACAGCCAAAGACCAGGAAAACGGAAAGGACGAAGGGTCTCATACAAGGGATCTCCTTGGCTGGAGTTTGCCTGTCACACGTCACTCCCGTCAGATCCGTCGGTGAGCTGCAGGATCTGGACGCCGAGGATCACGGCTCTGCCCCCAGCGGGGATGGGCGAGTTCTCTCTGTCGTTTCCTGTAATGATCGTCAGGAATTGGTCGGGACCGCTGACAGCGACATCGGTTACGACGTGCGTCTGGCCGGCAACCCATTTACCGGCGTTCGCGTCGCCCAACGGCGACATCTTCAACCCAGGCGCGTCGATGCTTGCGACGTCCAGGCCGACGGCCGCCACATGTGCCTTCTCGACAAGGTAGTTGCCCCAGTTGGCATGGTCGAGAGACGTTCTCCCGAGCACGTAAACGCGGTACTTGCCTGCCGGAAGTCCTCGCAGGCGCAAGCCCACAAGACCCGAAGTAGAACCCGGCGGCGGGTTAATGACGTCACGACCCAGCGCGGTGTCGAACACACCCCGCGTGCGGCCTTGCGGTCCCCTCATCGTGTCAACACCAGCATCCCAATCGATCTCGTTCTTCCCGTGACCGAGATCCACCTCGATTCGATGAGAGAGAATACTGCCGTCCGCCAGAACAAACCCACCGGCCTGGTCGCCCACCACCGCATTCCAACGGGTCTCGTGCGGGTACATATCGCCGGCCGCGTGGGCAGGTGACTGCGATCCACAATAGACACCGGCACGGCTTCCGCAATCGAATTGGATCTTCAACGGTTGGGTCCGCCACAAGGTCGTTGCCCGGATCGGTTCGAAGGCCCCCTGATCAAAAGGAATATCTTCGAGCTGTCTCTGCCCAGCGCGAACGGTAGCTGCCTGTTGCTCAGACAGCTTCTCACGTACAACGGCTCCGTCCTCGTCCCCTTCGAGCGCCACTTCCACCTGCCCATCCAGGACGTGCACGTCCAACTCCCCCGATTCATCCACAACCAAGCCGAACTCCGTCCCCAGATCGATCACTTTTGAAAAGGGTGAATGCACCGTGAAATTGGCCGCAGCCGGCGGGACGAGAACAGTCAGTTTTCCCGACCGAATGAAGCACTCGGACGTGGAGTCCAGCCGAAACTGCGCAGGGCCCTGCAGCGTGACACAAGCGCCGTTGCGAAACTCGAACTGCACAACTCCCGCATCCAGTTTGACCCAGCGCCTCGCCAGTGACTGACCGGGACGAACCGCTTCAGCGCCGTCGGCCCATCGCGGATGAATCGTGCGCGTGACAACGGCGACAACACCGTCACCGGGAGCGTCTTCCTTGTTCGGACGCGGATCCTCCCCGGAAACGCTTCCGGCAAGAGGTTGCTGATTGCCCCGGTGCGCGTTGACAAGAGAGAGCAAACCCACGCCGACCGACATGATCAGGAGGGCAGCGGCAGCCCAGCGCAGAAACACGAACCGGGGGTTCACAGGGCTTACTGCCGGCTCATGACAATCCGGGGCAGATTGGGCGTCGCCGACCCGCGAGGGCGAAGACGCCCCGCCCGGCGTTCCGCTGGAAAGCATCTCCCCGTTCAGATCAGGCGCGCCGCTGAGCTCACTATCCAGCATCGCATGCATGGCCATCAGCTCCCGGTAATGAGCCCGGGCGGCCGCATCGTTGATCAACAGTGTGTCGAGTGTCTGCTGCTTTCCCGTGTCCCACTCGCCATCGAGCAGGTCCAGGAGCAGTTGCTCCAGTTTCCCGTCTGGATTGTAACCATCGGTCATGACATGGCCTCCGATGCTAATGTGCGCACAACGCACGTTCGAAGCGCATTGCGGACGCGATAGACCGCCGTCGTAACGGCGCCGATCGATCGTCCCATCATCTCCGCAATGACTTTGATGGATTTCTCGGAATGGTAGCGCTGATCGATCAGCCACCGCTGCTTCTCGGGCAGCTTGGCAAGGCATTCTCGCAAGGCCCCGCGGCGTGCGTCGAATGACGGGAGATCCTCCCGCGCTTCGCCGGCCAACTGAACCATCAATTCCTCGCTGAAGAACGTGTGCCGGTCACGTGCCCGGTCACGGCGATACGCCAGCACCTGAAAGAAAGCCACCTTCGAGGCCCACGCCGGGAAATTGGTCCCCGGCACAAAGTCCTTACGCCGCCGCCACAGCACGAGGTTAGTTTCCTGGAGAATGTCACGCGCCGCATCTCGATACGGCACCAGCGTCAGAATGTAAGCGAACAGCCGATCCTGACAACCCGCAATCTGCTGAACGACGACCTCATCATGTTTCTTCGACGACATCTGGCCTCCCAATACGTACCATACCGCCTCGTGGCGCCAGACGAGAGTTGAAGTCCGCTTCACCGATTGAATACCAGAAACAACGGGAACATCACACAATAACTGATGCACTGGAGTTACTCGCCACCAGAAGATCTTCGTAGAATCAAGCCTCCCGGGCGGCGCCTTCCAGTGTTCAACACTCCGGAATAATGACCTTCCAGAGCCCATATGAGCCATGGAGCAATCAACCCAGTGGTGCGGGCGTTCATCGGCACGCGCCGGCAGTTCAGCCCTGTTTCAAAGGCATTCTGTACGCAGATCGCCCGCCCCATTTGTGTGTCACGTGGCATCACCAAAAAGCGGACGTACGAAATGCCAGGATTCTGAAGCGCCGGTTCGCGACGCTCACGCACCGTTCTCCTCCGCAATTCGCTATTTCTTCGCGCGCTTCCGCTTCGGTCTTCTCGGCCTTTTCGGCTCCCGCGGTTTGGCGAGCTCGGACTTCTTGAACGCAACGATTTCAGGGCGGGTGTATTGCGCGGTGAATTCATCGCACCGGGCGCGCAGCTTCTCCAGCACTTCCTTGTGTTCGGGATTGTCCGCGAGATTCCTGATCTGGTCGGGATCAAGCTGCCGATCGTGGAGGAATTCATAGACGGGCTGCTGCTCGAAGTAGCGGGCGTAGGTGTAGCGTCCGTCGCGCACGCCGCGCCATTTGGGAATGGTGGCATTGTTCAAGTGGTGCTCGTGGAAGTGGTCCGTCCGCCAATCTCCCGGCGCCTTGCCATTGAATACCGGGAGGACGCTGCGCCCCTGGTATTTCTCCGGCACGTCGATCCCGGCCAGCTCCAGCATGGTGGCGGGCAGGTCAATGTTCAGCACCGGCGCGGCCGCCACCCGGTTGCGTTTCTTTTCCGGCAAACGCGGGTCGTGGATGATGAGCGGCACGCGCAGCGATTCCTCGAAGTGCGACCACTTGCCCGCAAAACCGCGGTCGCCCATGTAGTAGCCGTTGTCCGCCGTGTAGATTACAACCGTATTGTCGGCCAACCCCTTAGCCTCCAGGGTCCGCATCACCCTGCCCACCACACGGTCCATGCCCGTGAGCATCCGCAGGTAGGCGCGCATGTTGATGGTGTACTTCTCCGGCGTGTCCCAGCGCCAGTACCAGCGGGCGCGGTTCATCGACTTCCGCATGAACGTCGGCAGCGCTTCGAAGTACTTCGGATCGCCGAGGCACGGCGGCGCGGGGACGATATCCTCGTACATGCCGTCAACCGCCTTCGGCCACGGGAAATGCCCGATTCCCGGGCGCCTGTCGCCATCCTCGGCGTGGGAAGTATTGAAACTCATGTAGAGGCAGAACGGCCGGTCCGCGGATTGCCCATCGAGGAATTCCACCGACCGGTCGCCAATCAGCTCCGCCTCGTGCCGCAGGCTGCCGTCGGGCTGTTTCTTGAAGTAGGGATTGCGGCCGATCCTTCCGTGCACATCGAACATGCGATCCAGCGCCGTGGTGTTGCCTTCCTGGAACCTGACGTGCTGCTTGCCGAAGAAACCCGTGCGATAGCCCGCCTGCTTCAGCAGAACCGGGAAGCTCGTGTCCACATCCTGGGTAATGACCGGGGTGGCCGGCAGCTCGCCACCGGTGTAGCCGTGGCCCGTTTCCGTCAGGCCGGTGAAGATGGACGCGCGGCTGGCCATGCAGATCGAGGTCGTCACGAACATCTTCTCAAAACGCACGCCTTGCTGCGCCAGCTTGTCGATATTCGGCGTCTTGAGGATAGGATGCCCGGCGCAACCCAGCGAATCGTGACGCTGGTCGTCGACCAGGATGAACACGATGTTCGGCTTGGATGGCGGCGCCGCTTGTGCCGCGAATACGAATCCTGCGATAGCCGCCAGGATGACCACCATGTTGGGACGGGCCAGTGCAATACCGGGAAAGGGGCAAAGCAGGAGTGTGCATACTGTCTTCATCGATTCTGTCCGGTTCATGTTTGGCAGTTGTTGATTCGAGCAAACGTAGGTCCGATTTGTAATCGGACCCAACGCCGCTCAGACGTAGCGTCCTCCGTCACTTGAGACAACAGGCGGGGATTGGGTCCGATTACAAATCGGACCTACGTTTCCCGCACATGCGTCCCAACATGTATCACTACTCCTTGGGCTTCAGAACCACCTTAATCACTTCTCCATCAGCTGTTCCGGCCTTCGCGTCGTCCGCCACTACCAGCGAAAGGGGAGTGTTCCCCGCCGGTAATGCAGCGGTCCCAAACACGATCTTGTCCGCCGAGCGGCTTTCTACTGCAACGGGTTTGCCGTCAACCAGGAGGCCGATCGGTGCGCACTGGTCGAGTGCTTTCCCTTCCGCGACAAACGAAACGGTAAGCGCTTTCTGCACGTCGACGGTGTAGTCCGCGCGGTCGCCGGGGGAGCGAAATCCCCTGGCGCCACCGTAGAAGACCGACCTCATCTTGCCTCCAAAGTGGAGCGCACGGTTGGCGTGGAGCGTCCACGACTCCGCCCAGCGGTCGGCGTTGTCGATCTTCAGTTGTCGCATCGGGAAGGTGCGGTTGCGTGACGCGATGTCATCCCACCGTGCACGACAGCGCCTCGCCATTTCCGCCGTTCGCTCCGGGATCTTCGTGCTGAGGTCAGTCTTCTCGCCCGGGTCCTTTTCCATGTCGTAGAGACGGAACCGGCCGCCGGGCAGATGATGGAACTTGTAGTTCCCGCGACGCAGAACGATGTGCAGTTTGCCGTAATCGGCTTCGCGGGCGTCTTCAACGATCAGCGACGGCGTGACGCTGCCCGGTTCGCCCGGCCCGGCAAGGGCGAGACGGAAGATATCTCGCTCTTCCGTGAAACCGGGATCCTCGAGCGACGCGCGGAAGCTCTTCCCGCCAAACGGCAGGTGCTCCGGTTGCTCGGCTTCAGGAATCTGCGCGAGATCGAGCAGGGTCGGCAGAATGTCTTCCACCATCGTGACGTGCTTGCGGACGCCCGGCTTGATCCTTCCCGGCCAGCGCACAAGCAGCGGACAGCGGATGCCGGCGTCCCACACCTCCGCCTTATGGCCGATCAGGTTGCAGACGTTACGCAGCTTCCAGTCCGCGGAGTTCTGCGCATGCTTGTAGTTGTTGTTGACCCAGGCCGGGCGGCCTTCAGTCGGACCGTTGTCGCTCAGGAACACCACGATGGTGTCTTCTTCCCGCCCCGCTTCGCGCACCGCGTCGAGCAGCCGGCCGATCTGATCGTCCATCTGCTTGATGGAGCCGTAGCACTGGGCGAAGGTTTCGGAGAACCCCTTCTTGCGATAGGGATCGGCATAGGAATCCGGGCATTCCCACGGCAGGTGGGGAATGATGTAGGCCATATGGACCAGCCACGGTGTGTCGCCCGATTCGCGGATCTTCTTGATCGCCGCATCGGTGATGAGCTCCGCCGACCAGCCCTCCGTCCACTCGCCCTTTTCCGGCGTGTAAAGCAGCGGCCGCTTGTGCAGGTACCCGCCGCCGATACCGCAGAACCAGTCGAACCCGCGCTCGACGGGGCCGAGCTCCAGCATCTTTGCCCCGTCGAACTTGCCGAACAGCCAGGTGTTGTAGCCGGACGGATTGAAAAACGACGGCATCAGCACTTCGTCGCGGCGCACATCCCCGCGCGGCCCGACACCCCACACGCCGACGTCCAGATGGTTGCGCCCTGTCAGTAGCGCCGAGCGGGTGGGGGTGCAGGCGGGTGCCACCATGAAGTTCGGATAGAACGCGCCCTCCTTCGAGAGCCGATCCAATACCGGCGTGTCCGCGAGCTTGTTTCCGGTGAACCCAAAATCGCCGTAGCCCTGATCGTCCGAGACGATCAGCAGGATATTCGGCGACCGCGCTGCCGCGTAAGCGGACAAGCCGAAAGCCAAAAGCGCGACGGCCATGAGAGGTGTCAGGTACTGCTTTCGATTCATGTCGCAACTCCTCATGGTTCTGGCCGGAGACTCAAATCGCGCGTGGTCTTCCGTAGAAGAACCGGTCTCCAGGCCGGTTCCACGTTTCCGTCTCGAATTCTCTAGCATAGCGCCCAGAAGCGGGGCTGACCACAGACCCCGCTGCCTTTCGTGCCTGGGTATGAGGAGACCGTCCCCGACAGTTACGGGACAGCGTGGAAAGAGCAAGCATGAAGAGAACGCCCTCACCATGCAATGGGCTTTATCCGACCTACGTAGTCGCTTTTATTCACTGCCGCTGCGATTCGACGCCCGTTGAGCCACAGGCGGTTCGCCCTTCCGCCACGCAGCGTAAGCGGCTGGTGGCCGGCTCATATTCAAACACGCCGTGAGAGTACGTATGCTCGTCGGCATCATTGGTGGCCTGTGCCTGCTCAAGCCACTGGTTCCAGTAAGCCACCAGTTCCTCCTCGGTCAGGTTGCGGAGGTCCAGATCCTCTTCGCTGAGGAACTCGTCCCGTATTCCACTCACGTCACCTCCACGCGAAAAGGCAGAAGGTCCTCGGCACGCGCGACGAGCGCGGCGTGGGCCTTTCCCAGCGGCAGCGAGGCAATCTCCGCGCTGACTTCCGGCCATGCATGTGCCCAATCGGCCGCGGCTCCCATGTAGCACTCAAGGCGTCGCTCGTTTGCGTGAATGAGCTCTCGACGCTCCGCATCGAGAGCCGCTTCCAGAACGTCGCGTGCGTCGTGAACGTGACGTAGCAGGGGGCGCCGCTCTGCAGCATCCTCAACGAGCTCCGGATACTTCCCGGCCAGCGCCACCAGGTCCCGCGCGCTTCTTGACAGCAGCAGGCAATCAGTGGGGTCATCAATCAATCTCGCCAACTCGCCAATCACCGCATAGTCCCGCTCGCGGTTCGTCTTCTTCAATTCGGCCAGTGTGACCGCATCCGTAAAAGGGATCTCCCGCCCTGCGCGCTCGGCGTCAACCCACAAGGCCTCCAATGCCCCGGGCGAGATCCGTGGAGGGCGTGTTACGAAGTCGGTCCGCACACGCAATGCCTCCATCCGAAACTCGAAATGGGAACTCCACCCGCCTGCCATCCATCGCCGATCGAGAGGGGCGCCAAACCGATAGTGCGCCCTGCGGCCGGCAAGAACTGCCAGCCCGTGTCCGAGCGCCTCATCGTCTTCGCGGAGAATCCAGTCCCCATCCTTGCTCATGACGGCCAACCGATGCAGCACCACAGCCTGGCCACTGCTCAGAATCGCCCGCAGGCGGCCCGCATTGAATGCCACCGTCAATTCCTGGTAGATGTTCCCGCTCATGCCGTATGGAATCTAACACACGTATCCCGGGGGAGCAACTTCCAGTTCGCAGTGTTCGTCTGTAGTCATGGGGCCGGCGTTGCCGCAAACAGCGATGCAGGAAGCCCCTCTTTGTTGAACAGATCCATCACGGGGAACGGAGCCCACGCATACCTCACGAAGAGAGGCTCGGGCACGTCGTCCGACCAGACTTCGATCGTCCAGCCGGCGATCCGCGCATGAGCGGCGACAAACTCCTCGTCGACAGCCGCCACTTCGAAAGACTTCAACGTATCGTCAGCGTACGCCCTTCTGCCGAGGCGGGCATGGAATCGAGCTGGGTTCGCCATCTACCATGCCTATCGGCTTTGGTCTTTGCGGTCTGCCCGCCAAAGCCGATCGTGATCTCGCTTCCCGGCGCGGCATCACCCCATACCGTCACCGGGTGGGAACGCTGCAGCACCATGTTATCCGTGAAACAGACCGGCACGCGCAGTGAGGAAAGCTCGCCATCGGCCGCATCCGCATGTCCGATGAAGCCAAGGATCATCAATGCGCCGGCAACGACAGATGCCAGGTACAGCTTTCGAATCATGTCGCAATTCCTCATAGTTCCAGCCGAAAAGTCCACACTGTCATCCTGAGCGAAGCCCGGCGCGGAGCGGCGGGCGGAGTCGAAGGATCTCAAGAGCCGCGATCGCGTCCGGCGTGATATCGGTTCCCGAGATCCTTCGACTCCGGTCATCGCTAGGCGCTGACCTGCACTCAGGATGACAGGGCTTGGGGGACAATTTCCATCTTGAATAATCTCGAAAGCAATCCACACCGGTGGCTTCCCGCTCGGGTTCTTGCTCAATTGAAAGACGTAACGAGTTCACCGCTCCTGGTAACGGTTATCGATGACCGCCCGGCAGGGAGGGCGAGCCCAGTCTTTGCACGTTCATCGTCGATTATGATACCTGGCACGCCTTCGGGCAACGAGAACAAGGCCCTTGTCCCTTCCGGAATCGCCAACTCAAACAGGTAGCCACCCGCCTCATCTCTCTTCCAGGTAGACCGCACCTCGCCGGCCGGGGCGCCGACAGTGGCGGTGACTGTCTCGAGACCGGCAGGGATGTGTGGGGCAATGGCGATCTCCCTGAACCCCGGCGCGGTCGGTCTGATCCCCGCAAGGTACTGGTAGAACCAGGCGTCGATGCTGCCGAACATGTGGTGCGACCACGAGCGGGCGGTCTGCTCCCACATTTCACCCAGAGATACCCGCCCGTTGGCAAACCAGTAGCCCCAGGATGGATAGTCCTCCGAGGTGAGGAGGTCATAGGCCAGCTCCACTTCGCCATTGTCAGCCAATACGTCCAACAGGTAGCGCGTGCCGAGGATGCCGGTGTTCAGGCGGGGCTTGCCACTCTCGCAGAGCTCGGACTTCAACCGGCCAAAGACAGCGGCGTGATGCTCCGCCGGTACCAGGCCGAACTCCAGCGCCAGGATGTTGGACGTCTGGCGATAGCCTTTCTCCTTGCCGGTCTCGTAAGCGTCCCGGGACGGATTGAGGAACCGCCTGTTGAACGCTTCACGAATCCGCGGTTTCAATGCCCGGCAGCGTTCCTGTCGCAGCTCATCCTGCATCATGGCAGCGCAGTCGTGGAGAATGTCCGTCAGCTTGTAGTACCAGGCCGTAGAACTGATGGACGGTCCCTCGGTCGGGACGCCGCCCTTCGGGCTTAACGGATCTCCCGCCGGCGGGAGCCAGTCCCCAAGGCCGACTTCGACAATGTGGTCGTTTGCCACGCTGCCGAGGTAGTCCAGGTAGCGCTGCATTGCGTCATAGTTCTCCCTTACGATCTCGGAGTCGCCGGTGTACTGGTAGACCTCCCACGCCATGACAAAAAGCGCGGCGTCCCAGGCGGGAACCGCCCCGAGAACCGCGTGCCATTTGGCGTTGGGGTTGCCGGTCAGGCCCCAGCCGGATGTGGGGACGATGGGCGCGAGCTCGCCGCTTGGCAGCTGCGAGTCGCTGAGATCGGCAACGAACTTGCGGTAGAAACGCTCGATCTCGAAGTTGTACAGCCCCATCGTGGCGGTTAGCTGGGCATCTCCGGTCCACCCGTTCTTCTCGTAGGTCGGGGTGTCGGTGATAACGTGGTGCGCGTTATTCAGAAGCGCCCGCGTGCTGGCCTGGTGAATCCGGTTGATCAGCTCATCCGAACAACTGAAACTGCTCCGCGGTTTCACATCCTGATGCAGATCCAATGCCGTGACCTGGTCGGCATGGAATTCACCGGTGAAGCCCGTGATCTCCACGTAGCGGAACCCCTTGTAGGAGAAGCGCGCCTGCCAGACCTCTTCGCCATCGCCCCGGCAGATGTACTCGTCTTCCTGGAAGTAATCGCCGGAGATATGATGATTGTGCTTCTTGGATACAATCTGGTTGCCGTCGCAACCCTCGGCATAGGTGATGTGGATGCGGGTGCCGGCCGGTTCGTTCACGCGAATACGGACGTTGCCGGCGAGCATGTTTGGGAATTCAAAGACCACGCGGGTCGCATCCGCATAGACCGTTCGAGCCACGGGCAACTCGTCGACAATGCGGATGGGTTCGAAGTATGCAGGCAGCAATTCCCCTTGCGGTCCATCTGTCTCAACAAAATCCAGCCAATCGCTGTCATCGAAACCGGAGGTCTTCCAGCCTTGCGGTTCCAACCGGGCGTCGAACCCTTCACCGCCATACATGGAGTCGCGGAAAATGGGACCCTCGAAGCACTTCCACCCGGCGGTATCCAGGCTGGCGCGTTCACCACCGGCAGCGATCTCTCCCGCGAGCCAGAAGCGGCACTGCTCTCGCCACGGAGCGTTCTCGAAACCCCACACGGACACGGTATCCATGTTGTAGCGGCCGCGGCCAAGGTAGAGAGCAAAGACGTTCTCGCCCTCCCTGAGGTATCCGGCGATGTCGTAGGTGGAATAGTAGACGCGCTTGGTGTAATCGGAAAAGGCCGGCTCAAGCTGACGGTCACCCACGCGCGTCCCGTTGATATACAGTTCGTAATGGCCCAAGCCACAGACATCGACGCTCGCCGAATCCACCTCCCCGTTCACTGAAACCGTCTTGCGGAATACCGGGTTGCGGCGGGGTTTCTCAGGATCGTCCTGCGCCCACGGCGTCGTCATCCAAACTCGGTTCTTACGGTTCATCGTCACTGAGAAACTCTCTCTTTCCTGTTGGTCATGTTCACGGCCTTCGCCACGAATGGCGCCTTGCCAGGCACCAATCAGTACACCAAGTACCGCAACAGCAGTCGATGTCTTCTGCATTGGCGTGCCTCTTATCTGTCGGACGATCCCCCTAATCCCCCGAATCCTATCCTCTCCCAAAGCACCCCAGGCTGGCCGCCAGGAGCGTGGACAGAATCCTATCGGATTACGAAAATAGTCCCACGCGTGTATACAGGCATGAGGCTGAAGTTGTCGAAATGGCTGGAGTCTGTCTCTGCTGCGTCGGTATACGCCACGAACGCCATGTAGTTGGCGGCGAACGAGCCGGTATACGTGTAGCTGGTTTGCGACACGCCGTCGATCGAGAGGTCGACGGTAACGCTACTGCCTTTGTGTGCCACATCCAGCAGCACGGTACGGAAACCATCGGTTGCGGCGTGGCTCCCACTTGCGGCGCCCACTGTCGAACCGTCCGTGCCATCGTGAATCACCCAGGTGTCGTTCTCCCTCAAAAGGAGGGACAGCCCACCGTGATTCTGATCGGGCCACTCTCCCTGATTGCCTGCTGTTACGCCAAACGTGAATGCTGCCCAGGAACCGGTGTGGTCGTTCGGATCGACGTCGAAGCCGATCGTGTATTTCTTGTATGTCTGACCCAGTTCGGCCAGGAAGTCGTAGTCGGGGCCCGCCCATACCTTGTCATTGGCGCTTGTGTTGGGCGCCAATAGAAGCACGCCGCCGTTGTCGCTTCGCAGTTGGGTCTGCCAAGTGGCGCCGGCTTCGTTGTAGCTCGTGACGAGGATCTGGCCGGCGGCGCGGTCGTAGATCCCGGCATTGATATCGTTGGCATGCGCGCTGGTGTCGTACGGATCGGTCCAGACGTACGGCGATGAGGGCAGGATGTTGAAGTTGTCGAAAAGGCTGGAGGAGTGTGAGTCGGAATTGTCCGTAAATGCCGAGAATGCCAGGTAGTTGCCGGCAAACGTGCCGGTATACGTGTAGCTGGCTTGCGATACGCCGTCGATCGACAACTCGACCGCAACGGCAGCACCGCTGTCCGTCACATCCAGCCGAACAGTGCGGTAATCGGTTGCCACGTGGTTCCCGCTTGCAACGGCAGTTGCCGAACCGTCCGTGCCGTCGAAGATCTCCCAGTTGTCGTTTTCCCAGAACCTGACGGACAACCCGCCATGGTCGTTCGTGACATGCGCGCCCTGGTTTGCAGCGTTCACGCCAAACGTGAATCCTGCCCAGGCGGTGCCGTAGTCGCTCGGATCGACGTCGAAGACGATCGTGTACTCTTCGTATGTCTGTCCCAGTTCAGGCAGGAAGTCATGGTCGGGGCCAACCCATACCCTTGGCTGCCCGGGGCTGTCCCTGGGAGCCAGCATAAGCACACCGCCGTTGTCGGTCCGCAACTGGGTTTGCCAAGCAGACCCGGCTTCGTTGTAGCCCGTGACGGTGACCTCCCCGAACGTGCGAGCGGCGATCCCGGAGTTGATGTTATTGGTGTTGACGCTCGTGTCGTACAGGTCCGTGAACACAGTACCCGCATCGGCCGGCACCGCGACCAGCGCAAGCGTGGCCACCGTCACGGTGATCGTCAGACTCAACAGTGTTCTCTTCATCGTCCTCTCCTTCTGTTCGACCCGGGAAGCAATTCCCCGGACTATCGTTACCACCCACACCGCGACGCGGTCCTACAGTCTTCACCGCCCTTTGCGTCCGGGGCCGGAAGCCCGTCCCCCGCAGCCAGAAGACGGCGTGATAGTGTGGAGCATGAGGAAGACACGGTCAACATGCAATGGGCTTTATCCGACTAAGGAAGTCAGTTTTCTTCAGTACGTCAGATGCGGGGCAG
>CAZKRK010000083.1:0-22375 GCA_964555035.1 uncultured Victivallales bacterium
ACATGGACAGCACGACGACCAACCAGGCCGGCGTGTTGCTCGAAGGTGTGTCGGCGGACCAGTCGGCCAAGATCGAGGCGGCCGCGGGTCTGCTGGTTGCCAACGCGGTCGAGGGCCGCAATGACGACGTTCTGCTCGAAGCCAAGGGCGGCGACCTCGATATCACGGCGACCGTGACGGCAGCCGACGACGCCAGCCTGCTGGCCGCGGCGGCCATCAGCCAGACCGCAACGGGTGACGTGACCGCGGGCGGCACGGTGGATGCCGAAGCACGCGGCGGTTCGATCGTGATGGATGACGATGCGCTGACGACGGCGGGTGAGAACATCCGTTACCTGGCGGCGACCAACGTTATGCTGGGCGGTCTTTCGACGCCGGCCGACGTACGCGTGGAAGCCACGGGCGGGGTGATCGTTGACAACGGCGACGCGCACATTGACATCGTAGCCGACGCCGTCCAGCTCGAAGCGCAGAACGCGATCGGCGAGCGGTTGGGTGAGAACAACGGTCCGCTCGAGGTGACGGCGGTGACCCTGGCGGCGACCAACCGCAACGGTGGCATTTACATCAGCGAAGTGACCGACGACCTGACGCTTGGTTCGGTTGCAGCGATCGATGTCAATCGCATCGGCATCGACAGCTCGACGACGGTACAGCCGGGCGTGCTGCTCGAGGGCGTTTCGGCGGACCAGTCGGCCAAGATCGAGGCGGCCGCGGGTCTGCTGGTTGCCAACGCGGTCGAGGGCCGCACCGACGACGTACTGCTCGAGGCCAAGGGCGGCGATCTGGACATTACGGCTACGGTGACCGCGGCCGACGACGCGAGTTTGCTGGCCGCGGCCGATATCGACCAGACGGCAGCCGGCGACGTGACCGCGGGCGGTACGGTCGATGCCGAAGCGCGCGGCGGCTCGATCACGATGGCTGACGGCGCCCTGACGGCGGCCGGCGGCAACATTCGTTACCTGGCGGCGACCAACGTCACGCTGGGCGGTCTTTCGACGCCGGCCGACGTACGCGTGGAAGCCACGGGCGGGGCGATCGTTGACAACGGCGACGCGCACATCGACATCGCGGCCGACGCCGTCCAGCTTGAAGCGCAGAATGCGATCGGCGAACGGCTGGGTCAGAACAACGGTCCGCTCGATGTGACGGCGGCGACCCTGGCGGCGACCAACCGCAACGGCAGCATCTACATCAGTGAAACCGACGATCTCACGATCGGTTCGGTGGCGGCAATCGACGTCAACCGCATCGGCATCGACAGCTCGACGACGGTACAGCCGGGCGTGCTGCTCGAAGGCGTTTCGGCCGACCAGTCGGCCAAGATCGAGGCCGGCGCCGGGTTGGTCGTCGACAATGCGGTCGAGGGCCGCACCGACGACGTACTGCTCGAGGCCAAGGGCGGCGACCTTGATATCAACGCGACCGTAACGGCCGCCGACTATGCGAGTCTGCTTGCCGCGGCCGGCATCAACCAGGCGGCGGCGGGTGACGTGACCGCGGGCGATACGGTTGACGCTGAAGCTCGCGGCGGTTCGATCGTGATGGCCGACGGCGCTCTGACGACGGCCGGCGGCAATATCCGTTACCTGGCTTCTCAGGACGTGCGCCTGGGCGGTCTGACCACGCCGGCGAATGTGCGCGTGGAAGCCACGGGCGGGGCGATCGTCGACAACGGCGATGCGGATATCGATATCGTCGCCGATGCCGTGCAGCTCGAAGCGCAGAACGCGATCGGCGAACCGCTGGGGACGAACAGCGGTCCGCTCGACGTGACGGCCGTGACCCTGGCGGCGACCAACCGCAACGGCGGGATCTACATCAGCGAAGTGACCGACGATCTGACGCTCGGTTCGGTTGCGGCGATCGACGTCAACCGTATCGGCATCGACAGCACGACGACGGTACTGCCGGGCGTGCTGCTCGAGGGCGTTTCGGCCGACCAGTCGGCCAAGATCGAGGCTGCGGCGGGTCTACTGGTCGCCAACGCGGTCGAGGGCCGTAACGACGACGTACTGCTCGAGGCCAAGGGTGGCGACCTTGATATCGAGGCCACGGTAACCGCGGCCGACGATGCGAGCCTGCTGGCCTCGGCGGCCATCAACCAGTCCGCGGCCGGTGACGTGACCGCGGGCGGCACGGTTGATGTCGAGGCGCGCGGCGGTTCGATCACGATGGATGACGGCGCCCTGACGACGGCCGGCGGCAACATCCGCTACCTGGCCTCGCAGGACGTGCGCCTGGGCGGCCTGACCACGCCGGCCGACGTGCGCGTGGAAGCCACGGGCGGGGCCATAATCGACAACGGCGATGCGGATATCGATATCGTCGCCGATGCCGTGCAGCTCGAAGCGCAGAACGCGATCGGCGAACCGCTGGGGACGAACAGCGGTCCGCTCGACGTGACGGCCGTGACCCTGGCGGCGACCAACCGCTCCGGCGGGATCTACATCAGCGAAGTGACCGACGATTTGACGCTTGGTTCGGTTGCGGCGATCGACATCAACCGCATCGGGATCGACAGCACGACGACGGTGCAGCCGGGCGTGCTGCTCGAAGGCGTCTCGGCCGACCAGTCGGCCAAGATCGAGGCGGCGGCGAACCTGCTGGTTGCCAGCGCGGTTGAGGGCCGCAACGACGACGTATTGCTCGAGGCCAAGGGCGGTGACCTCGACATCACGGCTTCGGTGACCGCGGCCGACGACGCCAGCCTGCTGGCCTCGGCGGCGATCGACCAGTCCGCGGTGGGCGATGTGAGCGCGGGCGGCACGGTGGATGTCGAAGCGCGCGGGGGTTCGATTACGATGGCTGACGGCGCGTTGACGACGGCGGGCGCGAACATCCGTTACCTGGCTTCGCAGGACGTGCGCCTGGGTGGCCTGACCACGCCGGCCGACGTGCGTGTAG
Source organism: uncultured Victivallales bacterium (assembly GCA_964555035.1). Classification (GTDB taxonomy): domain Bacteria; phylum Verrucomicrobiota; class Kiritimatiellia; order UBA8416; family CAYOBW01; genus CAZKRK01. Next base: position 2,911 of record CAZKRK010000083.1, read on the forward strand.
AAGCCACGGGCGGGGCGATCGTGGACAACGGCGACGCGCACATGGACATCGTGGCCGACGCGGTGCAGCTCGACGCGCACAACGCGATTGGCGAGCCGCTGGGGACCAACAGCGGTCCGATCGACGTGACGGCGGCGACCCTGGCGGCGATCAACGGCAACGGTGGCATTTACATCAGTGAAGCGACCGACGACCTGACGCTCGGGTCCGTGGCGGCGATCGCTGTCAACCGCATCGGTATCGACAGTACGACGACGGTGCAGCCGGGCGTGCTGCTTGAAGGCGTCTCGGCCGACCAGTCGGCCAAGATCGAGGCGGCGGCGGGTCTGCTGGTTGCCAATGCGGTCGAGGGCCGTAACGACGACGTATTGCTCGAGGCCAAGGGCGGCGACCTGGACGTCACGGCTTCGGTGACCGCGGCCGACGACGCCAGCCTGCTGGCTTCGGCGGCGATCGACCAGTCCGCGGCCGGTGACGTGACCGCGGGCGGCACGGTTGACGCCGAGGCGCGCGGCGGCTCGATCACGATGGCTGACGGCGCGCTGACGGACGCAGGCGAGAACATCCGTTACCTGGCTTCGCAGGACGTGCGCCTGGGCGGCCTTTCGACTCCGGCCGACGTACGTGTGGAAGCCACGGGTGGGGCGATCGTTGACAACGGCGATACGAACGTCGATATCGACGCCGATGCCGTTCAGCTCGAAGCGCACAACGCGATTGGCGAGCCCGCCGGGCAGAACAACGGCCCGCTCGACGTGATGGCGGCGACGCTGGCGGCGACCAACCGCAACGGCGGCATATACATCAGCGAGACGCTCGACGACCTGACGCTTGGTTCGGTTGCGGCGATCGACGTGAACCGCATTGGCATCGACAGCACGACGACAGTGCAGCCGGGCGTATTGCTCGAAGGCGTTTCGGCCGACCAGTCGGCCAAGATCGAAGCCGCGGCGAGCCTGTTTGTTGCCAACGCCGTGGCCGGCCGCAACGACGACGTGTTGCTGGAAGCCAAGGGTGGCGATTTGGAGATCACCGCCACGGTCACCGCGGCGGACGATGCCAGCCTGCTGTCGGACGGGACAATCAGTCAGTCCGCGGCGGGCGACGTGACCGCGGGCGGCACGGTTGACGCCGAGGCGCGCTCCGGTTCGATCACGATGGCTGACGGCGCCCTCACGTCGGCAGGCGAGAACATCCGCTACCTGGCTTCGGGGGACGTGATCCTGGGCGGTCTTGCGACTCCGGCCAATGTACGCGTGGAAGCCACGAACGGCGCGATCGTGGATAACGGCAACGCCCACATGGATATTGCGGCCGATGCCGTCCAGCTCGAAGCAAGGCACGCGATCGGCGAGCGGCTGGGCCAGAACAACGGTCCGCTCGACATCACGGCGGTGACGCTGGCAGCGACCAACCGCAACGGCGGCATCTACATCAGCGAGGCGACGGACGACCTGACGGTCGGTTCGGTTGCGGCGATCGACGTGAACCGGATCTACATGGACAGCTCGACGACCAACCAGGCCGGTGTGCTGCTCGAAGGCGTTTCGGCGGACCAGTCGGCCAAGATCGAGGCGGCAGCGGGTCTGCTGGTTGCCAATGCGGTCGAGGGCCGTAACGACGACGTGCTGTTGGAAGCCAGGGGCGGCGAGCTTGACATCACGGCTTCGGTGACGGCGGCCGACGACGCCAGCCTGCTGGCCTCGGCGGCGATCGACCAGTCCGTGGCCGGCGACGTGACCGCGGGCGGCACGGTGGACGCCGAAGCGCGCGGCGGTTCGATCGTGATGGATGACGGCGCGTTGACGACGGCGGGCGAGAACATCCGCTACCTGGCCTCGCAGGACGTGCGCCTGGGCGGCCTCACCACTCCGGCCGATGTTCGCGTGGAAGCCACGGGCGGGGCGATAATCGACAACGGCGACGCGCATGTCGATATCGTGGCCGACGCCGTGCAGCTTGAAGCGCAGAACGCGATCGGCGAGCGGCTGGGTCAGAACAACGGTCCGCTGGACGTGACGGCGGTGACGCTGGCGGCGACCAACCGCTCCGGCGGGATCTACATCGGCGAAGTGACCGACGACCTGACGCTGGGCTCGGTTGCGGCGATCGACGTGAACCGGATCTACATGGACAGCACGACGACCAACCAGGCCGGCGTGTTGCTCGAAGGTGTGTCGGCCGATCAGTCGGCCAAGATCGAGGCGGCGGCGGGTCTGCTGGTTGCCAACGCGGTCGAGGGCCGCAATGATGACGTGCTGCTGGAAGCCAAGGGCGGCGACCTTGACATCACGGCGACCGTGACCGCGGCCGACAATGCCAGCCTATTGGCCGCGGCGGGTATCAGCCAGTCCGCGGCCGGCGACGTGACCGCGGGCGGCACGGTTGACGCCGAGGCGCGCGGCGGTTCGATCACGATGGCCGACGGCGCCCTGACGGCGGCCGGTGGCAACATCCGCTACCTGGCGGCCACCAACGTGACGTTGGGCAGCCTCTCGACTCCGGCCGACGTGCGCGTGGAAGCCACGGCCGGTGCGATTGTCGACAACGGCGACGCGCACATCGACATCGCGGCCGATGACGTGCAGCTCGAAGCGCACAACGCAATCGGTGAGCCGCTGGGAACCAACAACGGTACGCTCGACGTGACGGCGGCGGCCCTGGCGGCGACCAACCGCAACGGCGGCATCTACATCAGTGAAACCGACGATCTCACGATCGGTTCGGTGGCGGCGATCGACGTCAACCGCATCGGCATCGACAGCTCGACGACGGCGCAGTCGGGCGTGCTGCTCGAAGGCGTTTCGGCCGACCGGTCGGCCAAGATCGAGGCCGGCTCCGGGTTGGTAGTCGACAATGCGGTCGAAGGACGCAACGACGACGTGCTGCTGGAAGCCAAGGGCGGCGACCTCACCGTGAACGCAACCGTGACGGCAGCCGGCGACGCCAGCCTGCTGGCCGCGGCCGGCATCGACCAGACGGCAGCCGGCGACGTGACCGCGGGCGGCACGGTTGACGCCGAAGCGCGCGCCGGTTCGATTGAGATGGCCGACGACGCCCTGACGACAGCCGGCGGCAACATCCGCTACCTGGCGGCTACCAACGTGACGCTGGGCGGTCTCTTGACCCCGGCGGACGTACGCGTGGAAGCCACGGCCGGGGCGATCGTCGACAGCGGCGATGCGCACATGGATATTGAGGCCGACGGCGTACAGCTCGAAGCGCACAACGCGATCGGCGGACCGCTGGGCGAGAACGAGGGTCCGCTCGACGTAACGGCGGCAGTCCTGGCGGCGACCAACCGCAACGGCGGGATCTACATCAGCGAGAAGACCGACGATCTGACGCTCGGTTCGGTGGCCGCGGTCGGCGTCAACCGCATCGGAATCGACAGCACCACCACGCCGCAGTCGGGAGAACTGCTGGCGGGCGTTTCGGCCGACCAGTCGGTCAAGATCGAGGCGACCGGCGGCCTGCTCGTAACCAACGCGGTTGAGGGGCGCAACGACGACGTGCTGCTCGAGGCCAAGGGCGGCGACCTTGACATCGAGGCGGCGGTTACCGCGGCCGACGATGCGAGTCTGCTGGCTTCGGCCGGTATCGGCCAGTCTGCCGCGGGCGACGTGACGGCGGGCGGCACGGTGGATGCGGAAGCGCGCGGCGGTTCGATCGAGATGGAGAATGGCGCCCTGACGGCGGCGGGCGGGAACATCCGTTACCTGGCCTCGCAGGATGTGAAGCTCGGCGGTCTTGCGACTCCGGCCAACGTGCGCGTGGAGGCCACTAATGGAGCGATCGTCGACAGCGGCGACGACCACATGGACATTGCGGCCAACGCCGTTCAGCTCGAGGCGCACAACGCGATCGGTGAGGCGCTGGGCACGAACAGCGGCCCGATCGACGTGACGGCGGTGACGTTGGCGGCGACCAACCGCAATCGCAACATCTACATCAGCGAGAAGACCGACGACCTGACGCTGGGTTCTGTTGGTGAGATCGGGGTCAACCGTATCGGCATCGACAGCAGCACGACGCAGCAGCAGGGCGTGCTGCTGGAGGGTGTCTCGGCGGCCCAGTCGGCCAAGATCGAGGCGGCCACCAACCTGGTGGTGGTCAACGCGGTCGAGGGTCGCGGCGACGACGTGTTGCTCGAAGCCAAGGGCGGCGATCTTGAGATCGAGGCGCCGGTGGAAGCGGCAGACGACATGAGCCTGTTGGCCGCGGGTTCCATCGATCAGTCGGCGGCGGGCGACTTGACGGCGGGCGGTACGGTGGACGTCCAGGCGCGGGGCGGTTCGATCACGATGACCAACGGCGCGGTAACCGACGCCGGTGGCAACATTCGCTACGATGCGGCCCAGGACGTCGTGGTCGGGGGCCTGGTAACGCCGGCCAACGTCCGCATCCATGCCCATGCCGGGTCGATCAAGGACGGCGGGGAGACGAACATCGACGTAATTGCTTCGGAAGTGCAGCTTGCCGCCGGAAAGGACATCGGCGACCCGACCGGCGCCTACCAGCCGTTGGAGATCCAGGCGGGCAAGGTTGCGGCCGAAGCCGGTGGCAGCATCTACATGATATCCTCGAGCAGCACGGCTACCGTGGCGCAGGTGGGACCGGTGGATGTCAACCGCATCGGGATCGACAGCTCGACAACGGTGGTTACCGGCGTGACCGATCGGGGTATGCGGGCCACGAGCAACATCCTGGTCGAAGCGTACGAAGTTGTGGTTACGAACGCCGATGTTGTGGCGGGTCATAACGTCACCCTGCTGGGGACGAACGAAGTCCGACTGGTCGAGGGGGCGCGGGTCGATGCCGGCGTCGATGTTGACGTGGAGGCAACGACCATCGTAATGTCAACCAATTCGTCGGCGTGGGCGGACCGCATGGTACGCTTTGTCGCCGCGGACGACATTGTTGCCGGACAGGTCGGATCGTCGAACGCGGTACTGCTGGTTGCCGGGGGCAATCTCCTGTCGGCCGGCAGCGGGATCACGAACGCGGCGGCGGCGCAAGTCGGCTTGCTGGCGGACGCGAACATCGGGTCGGCGGCGACGGACTTTGCGACGGACGCCGGCAATCTTGCCGCGAAGGCGGGAACGAATATGTGGCTGCACGAATACAACGACGCGCGCCTGACGACGGTCGGCCCGCTCACGAACAACATTGTCCAGCGCAACGGTGATGTACGGACGGTAACGAACGCAGCGATAACGGCGTTGGTGTCCGGCAGGGATTTGGAGCTGTCGTCCGGCGGCGCGTTCAGTGGCGATTCGGTCAAGGCCGGCGGTTCGGCGGATATCGACGTGGGCGGTTTCGACGGACTGGGTACGCTTGACGTTAACGGCGGCGCGGACATAACGGCCGAGCACGCGGTAGACATCAGCGTAATCGACATATCAGGCGGCCTGCAGATGAAGTCCGGAGACTTCACGTTCGACGAGTTGACGGCCGACAACATCGAGGCCGAGACCGGCGCCATCAACATGGGGCAGGTCAACAGCGGCGAGGTCATCTTCACCGCCGGCGGAAGCGTCAACGACAACGGTTCGGACATGCAGGTCGGTGTGCTGACGATTCAGGCGGGGGGCAACATCGGTTCCGGCGGCAGTTTCATCATCATGAATGCCGGCACGATCAATGAGATCTCCGGCGATGACGTCTACATCGAGCAGCAGAAAGCCGGCGACACGCCGATCGGTTTGATTGCGGCCGGGGGCGAGCTGCACATCAACCTGCCGAACGCCGGAGGGGCGGACGGCAACGGCGGCCTGGTCGACGACAACGGATCCGGCGTGAATCTGAAGGCCGGGGGCGATGCCTACTTCAACATCAGCGGTTACCTGGGCACGCCGAGCGATCCGCTCGAGACCGAGCTGCGGGGCTACGTTTATCTGAAGAGCTACAACCTGAGCGGCGAGGATACGCTGGCGGCGTACGTGTTCACGATGTTCGACCAGTACGGCACGCCGCTGGAGGGCATCGAGTATATTGGCGAGCAGCGTATTCCCGGTCTGATCATCGTCAACAGCCAAGTGCTCGGTGGTGACCCGGAGCTGATGCGGAAGATCTTCCGTACGGAGGCGTTCGTGGTGGATACGCCGGAGCTGAAGTCGCGCCAGGGCGTGTTCGGGAACCCGTTCTTCATTCACGAGTTCATGGACATCAGCGAATCGTCGGCGCTGGGCATGATCGACTACATTCTGGCTCAGCAGGCCTCGATTCGCGGTGACCGCGAGCTGCCGCCGGCGGCGAACGAGAGCATTTCGATCGGTGTGCGTCCGTCCACGGCCGTCGTCTTTGACGGCGCCAAGGGCGCGGGTGCGGGCGAGCTTCCTGTCGAAGAGGACGAGGAATTGCCGGAGACGCCGGAGGAGACCTCGGACGAAGCGGTGAGTGACGGTGACGACGACGCGTCCGCGGACGACGAGTTGAAACCGATGGGAGTGACGGAGAAAGAGATTCGCGCGGAGGACGATCCGAGCGATACAGGTGAAGTCGAGCATTCTGACTAGATCGAGGCGACATGGATGAGACCACGGTTCTGCCCGAAACGCAGGAAATAACGCCGTTCATTCATTTGCGGGCGGCAATCAAGACGGATGTTGGCCGGATTCGGCGCAACAACGAAGACGCCGTGTGGGCCATTCCGGAACACGGAGTGTTCTGCGTGGCCGACGGAATGGGCGGGGCGGAAGACGGGGAGGTCGCGAGCTCGGCGCTGCAGCGCCAGGTCGAGGGCGCGATGAGCGTCTATGCCCCCCGTCCCCCGCTCAGCATTGCCAGCAAGATTACCCAGATACGGCACGCGGGTTACCAGGCGAATGACTGGATATTCCAGCGCTCCAAGCAATTGGGTACGACGGGGACGGGCACGACTTTTGTCAGCCTGATCTTCGATGCGGGTCGTCCCGAGGCCGCTTCGGCGATCCATGCCGGCGACAGCCGCTTGTACCGTCTGCGGGGCAAGAAGTTGACCCAGCTCACCGTGGACCATTCCCTGGCGGTCGAGTCCGGGCGCAAGGCGAAAGCGCTTTCGCCCATGTTCCGGGAGGTCATCACGCGCGCGGTCGGGGTACGCGAGAAGGTCGAGTTCGAGACGACCCATGTGGATGTTCGCCAGGGCGACGTTTACCTTCTCTGTTCCGACGGTCTGACCAAGATGTGTCCGGACAAGAAGCTGGCGCGAATGCTGGGCCACCTCGAGGAGAGCGACGTCGACGATATCGTCAACAGCCTGATCGATGCGGCCAACAGCGCCGGTGGCCGCGACAACATCAGCGTGGTCGTCATTCATGTCGGGCCGATGCCGGAACCGGCGGATGTCATCGAGCTTTCGGCCGCTTCGGGATCGTCCTCGTCGACCCTGACCGGCGCCGACGAGCAGAAGGACACGGCGACGGGAAGTGGGGAAGAGACGGCGGCGGACGCGGTGGACCATACCAGCGACCAGATCGACGACTCGGAGGAGCACCTGGTGCCCGGCAGCGGGACGAGCGTGGCCGTGGCGGACGACTGGGATGTCGATTCCGATGAGGACGCGATCGAGCCGACCACAGCCGAGAGCGACGTGCTGCATCGGCGCGGACGGGCGGCGAAGCGCGGCATTGTGGGCACGGCTCTCGTTCTGGTCTGCCTGGCGGCTGTCGTGGCCGCGATTCTCTCGAAGAAGAAGCCGCCGCCGTCAACCGACCAGGAGGCCGTTCTCGTGTTTCCGCAAGAAGAAATGGATCGGCTGGCGCCGCCCGTCACGGTCCAGGTTCAGGTGACGATGGGGGCTGACAAGGGGCAAGACGTGGCCGTAACGGACGGAGTCTTGCGGTTGAGTGAGCCCTGCCGCTGCCAGATGGCGTGGGCCCGCGCGGACTACGTTATCGAAACGGTGTCGATCTACGTAAAACAGGGGACCAACGAGCTCAAGATTCCGACGCTCACGCCAATGCCGGTTCTCAAGTACGTTCAGGATCTGATGGTACTGGTGGCCAGGGATGACCCCGATATCGCGGCCATCTCCAACCACTGTGCAAAGGCCCCCGCTCTGCGTCTCTCGTATGCCGAGCACGAAGCGCAGGCGCGCAAGGCGTGGCGAAAGGCGCAGGGCATTCTGGCCGAGGCATCCGGGAAGAGCGTCAACCGATCGAACAACGACACTCCGGGTCAGACGAACACGGTTGTGGCGGTGACGGGGCAGGGGGAGCCGCCGGCGACGTCGAACGTGACCGGGCAGGTGACGGGCGCGGATCAGGGAGCCACCAACGCCACGGCTACCGCCGGAACGGGTGGCAACGATACCGGTGGTTCGACGATCGGTCCTCCGCCGGGACCGCGGACGGTTGCGGTTGTCTTCAATCGCGGCCACGAGCTGCCGGCGGGAGTTCCGCGGGGGACACCCGTGGGTATCGCGTACGCGAGTGCGACCAACGGGTGGCGTGGAATCGAAGACACGATGGCTTTCATGTTGCCTCCGGGCGAATACAAGTTCCGGTTCAGCGTCGAGGGGTTCGAGGACGTGGAGCAGACGGCGAAGGTCGTGGAGGGGAACCGGCGTGTGACGGTCACCTACCCGGCGGGACAGGGATGGCGGGAAAACACCCAGCTGAAAGCGCTGGCGGCTGCCGAGGAAGCGCGAGCGAAGAAGGACTGGCAGCGCGTACGGGATCATATCGACCGGAAGCCCGGAGCCAAGTGGGATCATCCTGCGTATGTTGAGCGCGAGGAGGCTCTAAGGACGGCCTACGCGGAAGAGGAGAAGCGCCTGGAGGAAGAGAAGAGGCGCCAGGCCGAGGAAGCCGAGAGGAAGCGCAAGGCCCGTGAGGAAGCCGAGAGGAAGCGCAAGGCCCGTGAGGAAGAGGAGCGTAAGGTCCGCGAGGAGGAGGAACGCAAGGCCCGGGAGGAGGCGCAGAAGGCCGCGGAGAGGAAGAAGTTCGCCGCCGAGTTCAATATGCTGGTGAAGGGCGCCTTGCGGGACGGCAAGTGGTCTGCCGCCGGCAACTGGCTTGAGAAGCAATTGCAGGGCGACTTGTCGCTGGTGGACACGAATGCGGCCGCGGCTTATCGTAGTTGGTATCCCGTGTGGTCCGGCATAGCGGCGAACGTGAAGCCGTACGAAGCGGCGACGGAGCGGCTGGGTGGTGCGGTCGCGGCGTGGTCCGCGCAGTGTCCGTTGCTGTTCTCGGGGGATGAGCTGGAACCACGGATGTCCGACGTCAAGGGTCGGCGTCCGGAAGAAATCGCCGCAAAGTACTGCAGCGAGCTTAACCGTCTGTGGGGGGAGGGGCGTGACAGAGTCCCCGCGGCGACCGCGGCCGTTGACAGTCTGGCGCTGTTGCTGGAGGACGATGGGTTGACCAATATCTGGTGGTATTGCGACAGCGGCATGTGCAACAAGGACGACAAGGTGAAAGTCTTCGAGCACCTGCGGACTCTCTCGAAGTTCGATGCAGGGCGATGCAGGGAGTTTCTGGCCCGGCTGAACGAGTGGTGCGAGGAGGGCAGTCGCGACCGTGTGCCGGCCGTAAAGGACATTCCCGATGGGGGCGTCGAGTTGGAGCCGGATGCCGTCGAGCACATATGGTCTGTTCTGGAGACGACGCGTCCCGGCGCCCGGAGCAGCCTGACCAGGTACCTCGGATACGAGAGGGTCGATCCCGAGCGACCCGATGAGCAGTGGTTCCGCGATGTCGAGGCTGCCCGCGATAAGGCGCTTGGTTTCGATCCGGATCGAGAGCTTCTCAAGCGACGCCGGGCGTTGATGGGGGTCGTCAAGCTCGTTGCCGAGAACGAGCGGCGCAAGGAAGAGCTGACCAAGCGATCCCGGTGATCTGCGGCGGAAGTTGAGCGTGCGAGTGTATCATGGCTAAGCGGATCGGCGACTATACGCTAATCGAGAAGCTGGGCGGCGGCGCCGAGGCTGTTATCTGGAAAGCCCAGAGCAGCAAGTCGGTGGGCGGCCTGTCGGCCGGTTCCATCGTGGCGCTCAAGTGCCTGCGCCAGGAGACGACCGATTCGCGCTATCGCAAGTTGGAGCGCTCGTTCACCAAGCTCCAGGAAATCAACCACCCGAACGTTGTCCGCTACTATGAGATGTTTGTCCACTCGGACGATTTCGAAGACCGGCCGGTCATTGCGATGGAGTTTGTCGAGGGACAGCAGCTCACGCAGTGGATCGAAGGACACAAGTTCGGCGGTTGCTGGGAGAACGTCAAGCCGATCGTTTATCAGTGTCTGAGCGCGCTGGATGCGACCAGCGCGGTCAACCTGATCCATCGTGACGTCAAGCCTTCGAATATCCTGATTACGCCGGACCTGCGGGTCAAGCTGATCGATTTCGAGATTGCGCGCGTGGCCGAGGGTTCGGCGACGAAGACGGTCGGGGCGGTCGGCACCTGCGACTACATGGCGCCCGAGTTTGCGCGCTCCGAGGCCAACTTTCGCGGCAGCGTGCAGTCGGACATCTTCAGTCTGACCGTCTGCCTCTACCACATGCTGACCGGCGACCTGCCGTTCCCGCCGATCGAAGGCGACCTGCACGAGTTTCACCGTCGCTGGACGGAGGCCAAGACCGACCTTCCCGTCAGTTTCAAGCACGACAATTTCAAGATCCTGTCGCATTCGCAGGCGCTGGTCAAAGCCGGCCTGACGATGGATCCGGGCCGCCGTTTCAAGGACCACCGCAGCATGGAGCAGGCGGTCGAGCGGGTCACGTATCGCAAGGTCGTGCATGGGGAGAAGGAGTACGAGCTGCGCGCGCTCATCGGCCGCGGCGGATTCGGCCGTGTCTACCGGGCGGTTCGGGTGTCCGACGGCGCACCGGTGGCCGTCAAGTATCTGATGTCGGCCAAGTACGAAGCGCGTTTCCGTCGCGAGGCGCGGGCCCTGCGGCGAAGCCGGCGCATTCCCGGCATGGTGGGTTACGTCGATTTCTTCAAGTACGAGGAGACCGAAAGCTACTTTCTCGTGATGGAGCTGTTGCCGGACATGCCCGGATCGACCTTGCTGGACCGGCTTCGCGAAGACGTGGGCAAGCACGGGTTGTCGCACGACCTGGTGTTGCGGCACTTTGTCAGCTACCTGTTGGCGCTGCATCACCTGCACAAGAACGGCATCATTCACCGCGACCTGAAGCCCGCCAATCTCTATTTCCCGGTAGGCGGCAACCGGACCGCGTGCCTGATGGACCTCGGCATTGCTCGCGATGCGTCGGGGACGAAGACGCACGGCGGTCTTCCGGGCACGTTGGAGTATATGCCGCCCGAATTCGCCTCGGCCAACACGCCCGAGCGTGGCGCATCGACCAGCGACCTGTATTCGTTGGGATTGTGTTTCTATGAGGGCCTGTGCAACCGCCGGGCCCTGCCCCCGCTGAAGACGTACCACTCCGACGTGCACCGGGCGTTTTTCGTGCGCGCGACCAAGCGCGTCGACGTCGACTTCACCCATCCTGCGTTCAAGGAGTTCCCGGCCACCATTCGCGTTCTGCAGAAGTTGACGGCGCAGAACCCGCGCCGGCGCTACCAGGCCGCGAGCGAGGCCATCCGCGACCTGGCGAAGGCCTATCCCGAAGTCAAGAAGTACGTGGAGGAGTTCCGGAAGAAGTACGATCGGCGGCACAAGCGCCGCGCCGAGCCCGAGCCGGACACGACCGTGGAGGTGAAGGAGGAAGGCGCCACCAAGACCGCCATGGCCCCGCCCGTTGTGGAGTGGCCTGCCCCGGTTGCGGCTGCGGCCGATGACGACATTCCCATCACGGAAGACGAGGTCATCGCTCCCGCGCCGGCGGCGATTGACGAAACCGAGATCGTCGACGAGGTTGCGATGCCGGCCGCGGCTCCCGAAGCTGCGCCGGCCCCGGCGTCGGCGGTCAAGTCCGAGACGTCCCGCCGGGTCGATACGGCCGTGTTCAGGGAGCTTAGCGAGTCGCGCGCCAAGCGGGCCAAGCGCACTTTCCAGGAACTCAAACGTCCGATCATGGTGGGACTGAGCGTGGCCGCCGGCGTATTGCTGCTCGCCGGCGGGGCGCTATGGTTTACGGTGCTGAAGCCGATCCAGGTCAGGGACACGATAGATGCGGCTTTGGATGAATCGCACGCGGCAACGGCCCGTGATGCAGCGGTTCTGTCTTCGCTCTGCGCGAGTGCCGTTACATGGTCCGGACGGGATGTGATGAACAACAAGGAGGCATGGGCCAGTATCAGCAGCAATCTCGTCGGGCGCGTAGAAACCACGCTGGGCCTTTTCGAAGACAAGTTCAAGGCGGTCCAGACGAGAAGCGAGAGCAGCCAGAACGCTTTCGAGAAAGAATGGAGTACGGCCAGGGCCAGCCTCATCAAGATTCCCTATGCGGTGGCGCCGACGGACAGGCTGAACACGAAGATAGAGGTCTATTTCCAGGGGATCGCGGCCGGCAGAGAGGTCAACACGTTCAAAGACAGGTACGCCGGCCTGCAACGCCAGATTGAAAATGCCGATGCCTGGAGTTTGCCGACGAGCGGATACGTTGCGCAACTGCTGGCGCTGAACAAGGAGGCCCTGGAGCGTGCCAAGGCGAATTCCCTCATAGCGCCGGGGGGCACACCGGTCGGGAGCGTCGATGCGCGGGAGGCTCTGCGCGGCAAGGTCGACGAGCTCGTGTCGCAGGCAAAGCGGAAGAGTGAAGGCCAACTGGCGAAGCTGGCGTCGGCCCAAACGGTCGATGCGACCAGGATGGAGTTGTCCTGGATGCCGACCGTCTCGGGTTTTGCGGCCGATCCGGGCCTCGCCGCACTGCGGATAAGCGCCGGGATCACGGACATGACGGCCGAGCTCGACGCGGCTCAGAATGGGGTGCGACGCGCGATCGAACTTCGCGGCGACGTCGCCGCGGGCGGCATCACCAATGCCCAGGGATGGGCGAGCGCATCCAGCGCTGCCGATTTTCTGGCAACAAACGAGGTCCGGACGCTGTTCCCGACGGGGGTCGTTGTCGAGGCCGTAGCATCTCTGGAAAAAGCGTTGGGTGCGTGGTCGAGCAGGCAGGACAGGGAGCTCACTGCGTGGCTGGGCGTCGGCAATCGTGAAGCACGGAAGAATATCAAGCCGATCGGGACGCTCGAGTATCAGCTTGACGAGTGCAAGAAGAAGGGCGGTCACCTTTACGCCACGTATTTCGGTCGGGACATTGACGTCCGCCTGGCGCGGATCGACGCCGGGTTGCCCGAATTCGACCGCAAAGTGGTCGGTGTGAGGCAAGCCGTGATTCAGGCCACGGAGTATGCGCAGCGCGTGGACGCGGACCCTGCCGTGATCAAGGGGAGCATCGACGCTCTTCTCGACCGTGTGCCGGGTTTGACGGAGCTTGGGGGACATGATCCGGCCGAGACCGACGAGCTCGGCAAGCAGGTCCGGACGCTTGCCGCGGACTACGCGGAAGACCGCCTGAAGGTCCTGGAACTGGTAAAGGCAAACGACTACTCCCCGAAGACCAGGGACGACATCACGGCGCTCAAGCGGGATGTCGCGGAGTGGCAGCAGCGGGACGTCCTCAAGTCCGTCGGAAGCCTTTCTGCGTTTCGCACCCTGGCGCAGGACCTTGTCGCCAAACAGGTTCGCGCGGATACCCTGTTGCAGAAGGTCACGACGGCTCTCAGCACGATGGGCGAGGCCCGCTCGATTACGATGGGCGCCATCGCCCGCCTGCAGGGGATAGCGGAGGAGGAACTGGAGAAGTCTCTCGTGGAGTGCGTCACGAGTGCGACGGAGGAGCTCAAGAAGATCGCCGCGATCAGCATCCCCAACGACAAGAAGTCCTCTTTCACGGACACTCGTGCCGGTTTTCTGGACCGAGTGCGCGACAGTGTTTCGAAACACGAGACGTGGCGCGCGGAGCGCGGCGCGAACGTCAAGGCCCTGGACGGCTTGCTGGCCCGGCTTGACCGGGACGACGACAGGACCAAGAATCTCAACATCCTGGTGAGCCAGGCCCGTGACGGATGCGTTGTGCAGGCGGAGAACACTTCGCCGCGGACGGTCACGTTTGTCACAGGTTCGGGAACGCGCGTGCCCGCCCCGCCGGGCGAGAAGGTGAGAATCGGTTTCGTGAACGTCAGGGACAACCCGACTGTCAAGGTCGAGACGGACTTGCCGAACGCCTATGAAGCGCTGCCGGCCAGCTTTGATCTGGCGAGCGGTGTCTATGTCACAAACCTCGTTGTCGGGGGCGTAAAGAAGACGCCGTTCGAGGTTGTCCTGACTCCCGCTGCCCGTTTCGCCGGTCTGGACGCGTTCGTGTGCGACTTGCAGGGCCAGGCGCTCGACGAGCTGGACCCTGTTGCCGAGAAGGAGTCCATTCAAGTCCAGATAGGACAATGGGTGGGAATGAAGCGCGCGAAGTTCAAACCGAAGTACGTGGAGATCGACGACGAGAAGGCGCGGCAGGGCCAGGTGCAGATCCCGCCGGACGAGACGTGGGAGAAATCCAACATATCGAAGAAGTTGGACGAGTTCAACAACCTGGACTGGGCGAACAACTATGCCGCGATTGCGCAGCGCATGGGCGAGCTGAATGCACTCTGCAAAGATCCGGACGTGGCGACCGAAGCAGCCAGCTTGAAGCGCACGGTTGACAACTACCTGAGTGCGCTCGAAGACGTCAAGAAGTCGACGGACGCGGTCAAGCCGGACCTGGTGCCGTTTATGCTGACCAAGCTGAAGCGAGAGAAGTACCTGCTGGACGCCGCTTTCATGAAGGATTTCGTTGCCGGACTTGAAGCTCACGTGGAGAAAGTGTCCGCGCTCAGGTCGGACGAGAGGGTGCCTCACACGCAGGCGTTGCGGAACTGGTTTATCGGTAAGCTGCCGAATGAAGGCGGTTCGTGGATCGGCGACGACACATGGCTCGAGAGCGAAGAGGGGGCTTACAAGGCCCTGAAGCCCGTTTCCGCGGATATCGGGGATATCACTTCACATGCCTGGGTTGCGTTTAACGTGACGGATGAGGTCAACGGCATATGGTGCGACTGGAAGCTGGCGGACGGAACGCCCACACGTGTAGAGGGGCAGGGCTTCGCAACGCCGATCAAGCGGGCGTTGGACGAGCAGACGACCATATCGTTCTACTTCGAAGCTCCCGGCTACTTCCCCGAGCAGCAGGAACTGACTATCGGTCCGGGCTACTACGAGACCGTGACCCAGCGCAGTCTGGTGACCAAGCCGGTTTCGGTAGCCCTCACGTACGCCTGGCCAAGGCCTGGAGAGACGCCCGCGGCGACCCTCACTTTCGCCAGGCTGGACGATGACGGCTCACACACGCAGAACACTCCAACCAACAAGGTCAGCTTGAAACCGGGCGACTGGCGCGTTGTCGCGTCCCGACCTGACCACCAGTCGGTGACGGTGGACAAGTTCTCGGTCGCCATCAATGCTTCCGATGCCGGGGTGTCGATCGACACGCCCCAGCCGACCAGTCAGCTTGTGCTCCTGACCGACGCGGAGAGTCACGTCGGCAAGAACGACACCAACGCGCTTGACCGGTTGCTGGATGCGGCCGCGCCGTCGCCCCTGGACTTCGCCGATCACAAGCAGCGCTGGAGTACGCTCATCCGCACGTCAACGGAGCGGCACATGCAGCGTCTCAAGGCGTCCAACCGGTCGATGGAGAAGATCATTGCCTCGCGCGGTCGCGAGAAGCAGTTCCGTGACCCGACGGTGTATGAGCCGGTTCCGATCGGGAAACCGCCGAAGCTGAACCTGAAGGTCGTTCCGCCTCCGCGCATGTTGCTGGCGGCGCAGTCAAGTGAGGCGCGCGCGCTGGGTGTCGAGAACGAGAAGTATCGCTCGAATGCCGATCTCGCGAACGGCGCCGCCGCCACCGAGGCCCCCCTGGATCGCTATTTCCAGCGCTGGAAGCAGAGCCTGAGTGTGACGGATCCGCGTCAGATCGACGACGCGGCTTTCTACGAGAGTGTCCTCGGCGAGGGCAACGTCTACGACTTGGGATTGGCGCTGTGTTCGGTGTGCAACGAGTTCCAGGAGAGCATACTCTACTATGACATGGTCCAGCACAGCGACATGCCGAAGTGCGTGCCTACCCAGTATGCGTCGCGGATCATCGAGAAGGCCACCGGCAAATCCGGTCTGGCTGACATCGTGAGCCAGTACAAGGACCGGGTGACGGCGGGATGGGTCCTGCTGATGCTGGAAGAAGATGGGCTCGCCAGGAAGGCCTTCCCTGCCGGTTTCCCCTTCGATGACGGGTCTGCGCTTGTGACGGAGTGGAAGGGGTTGATGTCGGAACACAAGGACACGCTCATGAACGCGAGCAAGTACGAGAACTTCGTCTTCTACTCGAAGCTGTCGTCAAGATCGAAGCGCAGCAAGTGTGCCGCCTCTGCCAGGAAGTGCCTGGAGAGTGCCAAGACATACTACGAGAACGAGAGACAGCCGCTGTCGCAGGGATCCCATGTGCGTGCATTCAAGTTTTAAGGCCTGGGCCCGGAAGAAGCATCATGGAAGACAAGAGTAGTGAGTGGGCGGATCTTCAGTGGGCCGGATTTGCAGTCCGGCAGAGAGAGAGTTGAGCATATCGTTGAGAATACGCAGCCTGCGGTCGGGCCATTGTCTTGTCATGCTCGCCACTCTTTCGGCCGGATTGCAAATCCGGCCCACGTCCAGCCGCACATGTGTTCGTAAGTTGACCCTTTAGAGGTTTGCTCCTTTTTGGAGAAATTGGGGAGAGATGGAAGAGGGGATTGACTTTCTTCGATGGCGGTCTTACTCGTAGTCTTCTGTCCTTTTGTGGAGACCGTGGGTGAGAGTAGGGGCGAGAGTAGGGGTGGGCGAAGCTGCGCAGGTGGTGAATTGTGGGACGGGCACTGTTAGTCGAGGAGACCAGGAATGCGGGGTCCCGGTCGTATCCGTTGACCGGGCAGAGGGTCACGATCGGGCGGAGTCCGAGCTGCGACATCACCGTCAACCACACCAGTGTGTCGCGCGACCACGCGGCAGTCCTTGTGCGCGACGGTCGCTATACCCTCGTTGACCAGAACAGCCGCAACGGTACGCGCGTCAACGGAGTGGCCGTCGCCAGGCACTCGCTTTCCGACGGCGACCGCATAGCCGTGGGCAGCCGGAAGCTGACTTTCTGCATTATTGCGGAAGTCGGGGACGGGGCGCTTGTCGAACCCGGTGCGGCGGCACCGGCGACGGGCAATGACGAGCTCACGGTCGACGTCGCGAGTCACACTTCGTCTACGAATTTGTCGTTCGGATACGACGTACGCGCGGTGAATGCCTGGCAGATCGTGCGCGCGTTTGCGTTGGTGGCCGAGCAGAGTGAGCAACGCATTCTGCGTTCCCTCATGGAGAACATGGTGGGGATACGGGGCGTGCACCGCGTGGCGCTGTGCCTGGCGGCGGGGGGCGCCGAGAAAAAGAAACTCAAGTGGCACCGGGCGGGCGCGTCTCGTTCGCGCAGCGGCGTGTGCTTTCCGGACGCAAGGATAGAAGAGGTGGCGCGGGAAGGAACCTGCATTCCGCAGGAGCTGGCCCGCGGCGTGCCGGCGGACTGGGACGCGCAACGGACGGACTACGTCTGCGTCGCGATCCAGACGGCGGGCTCATCGGTCGGGGCTATCTACGTTGAAGGCGAAGACGGTCTGTCCCGGGAGACGCTCGAGGCCACGCTGGGAGCGGCCGAGGCGATCGGTATCGGTTTGACTATTCGGAGCGTCGGCAAGGCCGCCGTTCCGTCCGCGCGTCCGACCGGCGCGTCCGTCGGTATCGTGGGGTGCAGCCGTCCGCTGCAGCGTTGCGTGGGGATAGCCCTGAAGGCGGCCACGGCGGATTCCACGGTCCTGATTCGCGGTGAGTCCGGCACGGGAAAGGAGCTGTTTGCGCGGCTGGTCTTTTCCGAGAGCCGTCGCCGCGATCGGGCGTTTTTGCCCGTGCATTGCAGCGCGATCGAAGAGAACCTCCTGGGCAGTGCGCTGTTCGGGCACGAGAAGGGGGCCTACACCGGCGCCTATGGCGCCAAGCGCGGCATCTTCGAGGAGACCGACGGGGGGACGATCTTCCTGGACGAGATTGGCGAGTTGAGCCTTGCGATGCAGGTCAGGCTTCTGCGTGTTCTGCAGGAGGGGGAGTTTATGCGACTGGGCGGAAACCGGACGATCAAGGTCGATGTGCGCGTGATTGCAGCGACCAACCGCGACCTGGAAGCCGCCGTGAAGGGCGGCCAGTTTCGCGAAGACCTCTACTACCGCCTGAAGGTGATCGAGCTGACACTGCCGCCGCTGCGTGACCGTAGCGACGATATTCCCGAGCTGGCAAACTACTTTTTCAATTCGCTCTCGCAGGATCTCGCCACGCATGTCCGCAGCATCTCGCCGGACGCGATGGCACTGCTCGAGCAGTACGGCTGGCCGGGCAACGTCCGCGAACTGCGCAACGTGATCGAGCGATCCCTGGTTCTCGCTGAAGGGGAGTCCCTGGAGGTTGACGATCTGCCGATCGAGCTCATGTCGGCAGTCCGGGGCGATGACGATACGGAACAGCCGGATTCGCTGCCGGAGGGCGCCGAGTTGGAAGAACTGGAGCGGCGGCACATTCGGCAGGTGCTTCGCGAGTGCGGGGGCAACAAGAAGCTGGCCGCGGAGCGCCTGGGCATCAGCCGCAGCACGTTGTACGAGAAGCTGCGGCGGAGCGACGCGACGTGACGGCAACGGGCGAGAGTCCGACCGGGCCGGCTGCCGACAACGCCCCGGAGGCGTCCGCGGTTTTGGCGCCGATCCTGGCCGTGGGCATTGCCTGCATGGTTGTGGCGGTTATCGGGATGCGTTACGCGCGTCCCGAGCTGCTGTCCGGTTTGGGGCTGGTTCGTTACCCGTCACTGGGGATGACGCTTGCTTATGCGCTTTTCGTGGCAGGGGCGGCGTGCGCGGTTGCCGTCGATCTGAGGCGCCACATCATACCCAACGAGATCGCGTTGGGCGGTATTCCTGTCGGCATGCTGCTGGCGGGACTGGTTCCGTCACTGCATGCTACGGGTTCGCCTTGGGCCGCGGTGGCGCTCTCGTTCTGGGGTGCAGTGCTCGGTATGGGGCTTGCGCTGGCGCAGCGCCTGCTCGGAGCACGACGGTTCGGCGAGGGCGCGGTGGGCTATGGTGACGTCAAGTACATGGGCGCCGTCGGCGCGTTTCTGGGTTGGCGCGGGGCGTTGTTCACGTTCGCGGCGTCGTTGCCGATCGCGGGGCTGTTCCTGGCGCCATTGCTGGCGTTGCGCAGAGTGGACCGGCGCGGTGGTGTTCCCTTCGCACCATTTCTGAGCCTGGCGGCAGTTGTGTGGGTGTTGTGGGGGGCTAATTTATGGCGGGCGTTCTGGTATGGTCGCGCGGCAGCGGGATAGGACGTTCATCGCAGTCCACTGGTCGAAGAGGGCGCATCCGCGATTTGTTGCACTTGCAGAGTGGCCCCCGCCGGGCTTGTCCCG
>CAZKRK010000084.1:0-22334 GCA_964555035.1 uncultured Victivallales bacterium
TTTGCTCGTAACGGCGGAGGACCGCCGTCTCCAGGGGCTTTTCGGACACCCTCTATCTACCTAATCTTTCTACTTAATCGCTCCTCCACGCGCCGCGAAACTCGCGCGCCCCTTCTCGGATGGGGTCTACGCAGGGCGGGGGCAGGACCCGGCTCACTGGCTCCGCTTTTCCAGGTACAGCCGCCTGATCTCCTCAGGCGTGAGCGTGACGTCGTAGCAGATCACTTCGTCGATCGCACCCTTGAATCCGCCCGGATTGTAGTTCTTGTTCGTGAAACCGATCTTGACGACGCAGTCCTTGGGAGCTATGCCCGCTTCAGCCTTGAGGGCATGTTTGCCGGACTGCTTGCCGTCAACGTAGAAAACGACGTTCCTGCCGCCGCTTAGCGTCACGGCCACGTGGTGCCACTTCCCGTCCGCGACATCCGAACTGCTGTTCTTCACGTCGATATGTCCGACTTCGAGCCGCAGCTTATTGCCACTGACCATGAGCGCACGCGCGTGCTTCACCCAGTTGTCCCCCCGATGGGTGAGCGCCATGATCGAGCCCTCGTGCTCGGTTTTGATCCATGCCGTCCACGTGAAAGCCTTGTCCGAACGGAATCCGGTCGTGTTCGCAAAACTTACCCGTCCGTTCCCGTCAAACAGCAGGCATCCCCGTGAGATCCCGGCGCCGCGGGTGACACCCCCACGCGCCTGCCCGTGATGCGACGCAACCTTGTCTCTGACAACCGGCCCCGAAAGCTCGTCCATAGTCCAGTGTGCAACCGGCGAATGGCCGCCAACGAGCCCGCCTCCCCCGCTCAGTATCTCCTCGGCTTCCTCAAAGACGGCCGTGACGGCCGACGACGCTACGCCCCGCTTCTGCACGCCGATCCGGCACCGTTTCACCAGCCCCAGCAAACGCCGCTGGATCATCGGCGTGGGCGGGTTCTCGGTAAGATAGTCGAGCACCTCCCGAATCCCGTCGCCCTTGACCGGAACACCACTCTTCTTCAACGCCGATGCCAGCTCCGCCAGCACGAGCTCCTCCACGCTGCCGCTGACGTGAACAACGAGCGCCTTGCCAAGATTCCCGGCGACCTTCGCGAATGACTGCCGCGCAATGTCCGGGCGTCCCCCGTCCATGGCCAGTAAACCGTTGTAGACCCACGGGGCCGACGCATCCGTCCCCCCCAACCGCTGAAGACGCTCCTGCAGATGAAAACCTTCCAGCGTCAGATCCTTGGTGATGCGCTTACCCCTGGCCTCGAGCGTACAGCGAATGCTCCTGCCCTGCACGCTGTTGATCAGCAGTGGGCGCTTGCTGCCCCCCGCCAACTGCACAACGATCTCCTTTCCGGCATCGCGCTTGAAGGACTCAAGCAGAGTCGCGTCGACATCCGTCAGTTTGCCGGCGAGCTCGCGCAGCACGTCCAGTTCCCCGTGCTCAGGATTCCTGCGCTCCAATTGCGCAACCGCCTTACGGAATTCCCGGTTGCAGACCAACGCCGCGATCCCCGCCGGAACGTAGTCGCGCGGAGTCGCCACGGATGCGTAAGACCGTCCGATGCGAATCTCGTCGTGCTCAACGGCCCCCTTCCCCATGAAGGCCGCAAAAGATATCCCATCGAACGACATGTCGAGGAACCCGCCCTTGAAGAACGTCGGCGTCTCCGGCGGCGACGCGCCCGGCGGCGGATTCACGTAGACGGCCACATCGTCGTTGCCGCGTTTGAAGGCGATCCGAAGAACAATGAAGTTTGCCTTTGTATCGGCGTTGCCGATCTTTCCGTGATGCCGCGCACCTCTCAGCCACAGGTTATGCCCGTTCCGATCGTTGCCGATCCCGCTGATTCTACCGCCGCCTCCCAGGTCGCCACGGTGAAACTCCAGTTCCCAGGACTTGCCCTTCTTCTCCGTCCGTTGCAGAAAGCTGACGAACAGCGTCTTGCCGTCCTTGCCGAGACGCCGGTGCCCGTCGAGGTATCCTGCACGCTCGAAAACACCGCCCTTTGAGGTGTCGAGCTTGCGCCCGCAACGGGAATCGCTGTTCTGCCCGGCCCGGCTGCCTTTCACATCCCCCCGCTCCTCATAGCCCTTCTGCTCGAGACTGCCCGCGGTCACCTCACCGCCGCCAATCCCGTCCACGTCGGCCCATGCCCCTTTCCACCCGGACCCGCCATCGCGTTTCGCCAGCTTTCCCGCGGGATACTCGAACCCCTCGTAGGCCAGCACGGCGGGGATACTGTCGGCCGCCGCGAGTGGAACCGGCTTGACCGGCGGCTGTGGCGCAGGTTTCACCGGCTTGGCCGCGGCAACGTTCGTTGCCGCGGGCACAACGTTTGTCTGCCCCACTGTCCCCTGCACTGCGTCGGTGCTGCCCGTCGTCGCGGGAGGGGGGGGTGTTGGGACGGCATTGACCGTGTTGACAGTATTGACGGCCTGTGTCGCCGGGGGAGGTACTACGGGCTGTCGCCCGCGACCGTTTTGGCCGAGGTCCGGTAGATCGGTTTGCACAAACAGCACATCGCCGTCTTCCATGATCGGCTCCGGGTCTTCGCGGAACGTCACCCAGGCCAGGAGCATGCCCATCAGTATCGCCGCGATCGCTCCGGCCGCTCCGAGCGCGACCTTGGCCTGCGTGCTCATCTCCTCGCGCGGCGGCGGCGCCATCTGCTTGCGCCGTGCCTGGTCCAACAGGTCGGGGTCGAGGTGAATCTGCACGGCGCGCGCCCGTGTGCGAATCGCCCCTTGAGAGCTCTTCAGCTTCCGGGTGTCCATGTCGGACAACCGCTGCGTCTCCTTGAGCTTGAAGTCCCGCACCTGCAGGAAATAGGGAACGTTCTTCAACCCTGTGGCCACCAGCTCCCGCCGATAGGCTTCGTAGTCGAACTCAACACGGCAGAACTCGACCCCATACGTCTCGCGATCAAGAACGCAGTAGCAGGCACGCTCGTTGCCGTCGCGCGAGTCTCCGATAGAACCTACATTGACGACGTAACGGCGGTCAGGAGTCAGGATGGTGTCTTCCGCTTTGCGGGGCGTCACCAGTCCCGTTTCTTCGTCGTAGACAAAAACGCCCGGCACATGGGTGTGACCGACCAGCACCACCCGCGCCGACGTAGCCTTGAAAGTAGGCAGCGCCTCGTCCGCGTCGAAGATGTAGTCGTAGCGCTCCGGATCCTCCGCCTCGGAATGCACGCAGAGGATGTCCTCGTCCTCCATTTCCAACGGCAGTCCGGCAAAGAAATCCACGGCACCGCTGTCAAGCTGCTTGCGCGTCCACTCGATCGCCAGGCGGGCTTCGTCGCTGAAGATCTCGGGGTCGAGGCGATTGGCAATGACGGCGTCGTGATTCCCGAGAACGAAGTTGTCGCAGCGCGACAGGACATCCTCGAGCACCTCCGCCGGACGCGGTCCGTACCCTACGATGTCGCCCAGACACAGCAGCCCGTCGACACGCCGCGACTGCATGTCCCGCAGTACCGCCTGCCACGCCTGCCAGTTGCCGTGAATGTCTGAAATGACCGCGAGCCGCATTCTTTGCTCTCCCGCAAAACCTCGGAGAATCCGCAAAAACTCCGCCGGCAGATCCGGCCGCCTCTACCTGTCCGACGAATCAACTATCCCGAACGGCGCCAACTACCTTAGCATGGTAACGGTGCCGTCGTCAAAGCAGGCGATTATCTCCCCCCGATCCACCGCCAACCCGTTGAAAGCAAGCTCCTTCTCAAAGGTCTGCCGCCACAATTCCGCCCCGTCGGCGATGCCGACAGCCCTGATGAATCCCTTGCGATCCCCCTGGTCCATGATCGAGCCCGCCTGCAGAACCGCATTGCTGCACACGACAAGGGCCGTTGCCTGGTATCCCGCGGGCATGGCGTATGTCTTCGCCCCCCCGCCGGCGACCGACTTGATCCTCATCCGCCCGCCGCGCGACTCCGCGGCCGCCACGTAGCGGTCGTCCCAGCCGACAACGTCGCCCTTCATGTCCCCGCAACCGATGTGATGAAACTTGCGGTGACCAAGACGCGTCCAGTTCCAACTATAGATCCCCTCGTTGCCCATGCTGACTTCCGAAACCGTGTTGCTGCCGCGAAACGCCCGCTCGAATTTCTGCTTCTCGCGACGGTCGAGCTTGCGCCCCAGTGACCCCTCCCGCGCCGCCAGCGCCTCCCCGAACGCGATCACCATCGCGCTACGAACAATCTCACCCGTGTCCGGGTCAAGACGGTGGTCCATGATCCTCAGCGAACCATTCTCCAGGACCATGGCGTCGTTCCTGCGCGGTTTCTTCTCGATCACACCGTTGCCTTTCTGCGGCAAAGCCCGCGCCCAGAGCTGCTCACCCGTCTCCGGCGTGAAGGCCCTGATTACCAGCCCGCCGTCCGAACCCTGCGTGCGCCCGGCTGACGCGTACGCCTTGCCGTCGGCCACCAAAACGCCCCCGATCACGGGCCACACCGACTCGACCTTCCCGTACGACACCATCCGCTTTTCGTCCGGCGCAATCCGCAAACGGTAGATCAACTCACCCGTCTTGACCTTCAGAGCGGAAACATACCCGCTGTGGTCCCCCACGAAGCAGATGCCGCCGTGAATCGTCGGAGCCGTGTCCACCCGGCCCGCGGTCATGTAACGCCATACCACCGTACCATCCTCGCGGTACAGACCGACCACCTCGTTGTGATCGATGTCGCCCACGATAGCCATCTCGTCAGCCAGCGCGGCTGCCGTCAGGCGGCTGTTCAGATAGTCGCGCCAGTCCAGCCGCACGGTGCCGTCCACGAGCGCTCCGGCCACCTTGTTCGACCAGACGACGGTCACGTTGGTGGCAATCTCGCAAAACGCGCCGCTGCTTCTGCCCGAGTTGCCGCGAAAAGTCAGCCACTTCGACTCACCCGCCGCCGCGTCCCGCTTCGCGTCGTATTCGGCATACATCACCGGCGTCGCCGCCTGTTCCATCTCGGCCGGCTGCGGCTCGCTCCCGATCGGGGCGACCGCCAGCAGCCCCGGAATCTGCCCCGGCGAACAGTTGCACCAGTTCTGCGCTATGTACCCCGCGCCGTAGGCGGGAATCGTCCCGGTCAGGCAAGCCGCGCGCGCCCCGCCGAAGTTGTAGTTCTCCGTCCCCTTGACGATGCTCCCGCCGCGGTTCTGCAGGCGGATTCCGTTGACGAGGAACACCGGAGTGCAGATGTGTGTCCGGTAACGGAAAAAGTCCCTCGCCACCCGCGCCTCCGTTTCGGGATCGAGCAGCTTGCCGCTCGATGCGTCCAACAACTTGACCTGACCACGACCGCCGAACGCAACCGCCACCGTACCCGTCCCGGCGGCCTCGACACTGATTCGCTGGTTCGGCACGCCGATCTCCTGCTCCACCGTTTCCCACAGGATCGTCCCCTTTGCCAGGTCCAGGGCGACAACCTTCTTACCGGGGCGCAGCACCTTCACCTTGACCTTCGTGACCGGCGGCGGTTTCGCTTCCGCCTCCGGCAGCAGCTCGGGACCCTCCGAACCCGGCTTGTCGACTTCAAGCTCCAACGCGTCGGCCTCGGGTTCCTCGGGTTGGGCGAACTCGACCTCACGCTCCATGGGCCGTCCATGGTTCTCCTCGATTTCGTCGCGCGCCGCCCGGCTGACGACCAACACCCGCCCCTCGGCAATCAGCATGGAGGTGCCCAGGATGTCCTGCTTCCACAGCAGTTTGCCGCTCTCGTCGTCGTACGCCTCGATTGTCCCGGCCTCGATTGCCCAGTCCATGCGGCGACGGTCGTAGCGCTTGACCGAGCCCATCCATTTGCCGCCCTTCCACGTTGCCGCGACGACAATCCCCTCGGCAGCGGCTATCGCTCCGGGAATGTAGGTTGTCGGCAGCTCGCGGATCGTATCGCCGGTACGCGTATCCACAACGGGCATCGTGCCGTTTTCCCCGGCGTAGTACAGCCGGCGCCCGCTCGAAACCAGGGGGGCCATGTTCTCGATGTACAACCCGCCGTAGTACGTGGCGCCAACCTGCTTCTGCCAGAGAAAACGCCCGTTGAAAGCGTCGCGGCAGATCAGGTACTGATTGGTGCCGTACGGCGACTTCCACGAGGCCCCGAGATTCTCGTAGACCGCCTCGGTAAACGAAAAGCAGCGTCCGTCGTCAACCACCATCGCGCGCGTCGAAGAGTAGCGATTAGCGGCACGCACGGGATTGTCGAAGTTCATCGGCAGGGCGGCGTTCCACTTGAAACCGAGCGGCAGATCGAAAACGCGGTCGGATGAATCGGGGATGCCGTCCGCCCGGTAGTAGCGATGGGTCCACACGTCCATCTCCGCGGGCACGGGCACGCTCTCGGCCTTCTCGATCTTGCCCTTTCGGCATATGACGAGCGTCCCGAACGGCGCCATGCAGCGGCGCGCTTCGTCCATGGTCAGGCCGTCCGCCTGCGCCCGGTCGAAATCCATGACAATCAGGGCGTTGACCATGTAGTCCCGGTAAGGCAGTTTCGCCAGCTCAAGCCCCTCCGCCGTCACAATTCCCTTTACTTCGGCGGCGACGATCGCCCGGTTGAACGCATCCAGCTCGTCGCGCGAGCTCGCGATGGCATGCACCACCGTGTTGCCGCTTCGGCCCAACTCGGCCGCAACTTTCGGAGCGCTCTCTTCCCCACACCCGAGCACCACGATCAGGCCACCCCCCAGCTCGGAAAAGGACCGCGGAACGGCCCCGAAACAGAGCGATGCCGTCAGAGTAAAGACGCACACGAAACGCAAACCAACAGAAACGACACGATTGCTCACCTTCATCTCCTACTTCCTAGAATGCCCACCAACTCGCCCTGGAGCCGGCGGTCCTCAGCCGTCGCAGACACCGCCGGAATCGGCCAACCCCACCGGCGGAGGACCGCCGGCTCCAGTACATCTCCAAAAAGGGTCAAATCGCCCAATTAACCAATTAACCAATCACCTACTTCCAACTCGCCTCGAGCTCGTGTACTTCGATCGACACGAGCCTGGCTTCCCCGCCGCGGGCCCAGGCCCGGACGGACTCGATGTTGAGGTCGTTCCGGTACGGCTCCGTGAAGATCATCCGCCCGCCATCGACAAACGTCTCCTTGATCGGACGATCGATCAGGATCCGCACGCTGATCTTGCCGTCGGCGATCTTGCACGGCTGCCCCTTGGCCTTCTGCGGCCCGACCTCGTACTTGAATTCCTCCCGGCCGTCGACACTCAGACCGACTTCCCTGGCCGTTCCTACCTCGAACGTCGCCCGCATGTCGAAGAGCGCGCCCTTGGTCTCCAACGTAACCGCCGTATCGTCGTTCAGCGCCTTGTTCGCGGCCCGGTGCGTCTTGCCGTGGATCTTCTCGATCTCCTTGACCGGCTCGCCGCACATGCGAACACCATCCGGCGTCGTGCGCAGGGTCAGCTCCGTCGGGAAAGAGAAAGTCTGGTTGAACGGCGAATCGTCCATCCCGATCCGGGCCCACCCGATCTGAATCCGCCGGTCGCCGGGCGCGTCCGAAAAGAGCTGCGAAGCGTAGTACGGTCCCCGATGGAGGATGTGCTTGCCTTCATGCTCGGGCGTGAATTTGCGCCCGTCGAAGTAGCCGATCGCATACTGCGCATTGGCCGCAAAGACGACCCAGTGCACGTGGTTCGGATCCTCGTCCACCGCGAGCGTGAACAACTCCGCACATTCGAAATATCCCGGCAGGTTGCTCTCCAGGTTCCAGTTCTTGAGGTCGGTCGACGAATAGAACGCGATGTTCCGGCCGTGCTCCTTGTTCTGATCGAAGACGGCAATCACCCAGTGCCCCCCCAGCTTCTCGGCAGCGTCGTTGAGCGGCTTGTCCCCCTTGCCGTAGGCGTACCAGACCGCCTTCGGGTCGCGGCCGCTGTGCTTGAACACGGGGTTCCCTTCATACTCGGTGAACGTGCGCCCCTTGTCGTTGCTGTAGGCAACGCATTCGCCGCGCCCGGTACTCGTCCACGTGACGACGATAACGTCGTTATCGCCCGTCTTCCAGCCACCCGTGTTCTTCCAGTCCACGGCCGCGCCGCCGGAGAACATCGCATCGCCGCGCTTGTGGTGCAGCACGTTCGGCAGCTGCTCCCAATTCACCAGGTCCTTGCTGACGGCGTGGGCCCACGTCATGTTGCCCCACGGCAATCCAACCGGGTTGTGCTGCAGGAAAAGGTGCCACTCGCCGTCGTAGTAGACCATGCCGTTGGGATCGTTGTTCCAGCCGACCTTCTGCGAGAAGTGGAACTGCGGGCGCTTTGGCTCGTCGCCCCACTCATCCTCGCCCGGCACACGATCGTCCTGCCGGATCAGCTTGAAACCCTCGTCCGACAGCCCGCTGACGTCCAGCTTGAGAGTCTTGCCCTTGTACTCGGAAATGTCGAAGAAAGCCCACCAGTCGATCTCGTCCTCCGTCGAAGCCAACGGCGCCGTGACAAACCGAACTTCCTCGCCATCCACGACCAGGCTCACCCGCGGCTTCGCCGCTTTGTTGCAGATCGGCAGCAGGAGATAGGTCTTTTCCACCTTCAGTTCGGCGCTCCGCGCTTCCCCGGAAACAGGACGACCACGGCGGCCGGGCTTCTTGAGCTTCACTTTGCTTGCCTCGACAGGTTTGACCACCTCGCCGACAGCCTTGTCGGACGCGGTGAAACTGTCGGCGTTGATGTGGCCCCAACCCCCGGTCTCATTGTCCACCAGGACAATCCTGGCCTTCTTGCCCTTGAACGCCTTCACGTCGGCGGAAGCCCGATACATTGTCTCGCTGCTCTTGCCGGACGCCAGGTAGTAGTTCTTTCCATCCACGAGTAGACGAACCGACGTGTCCTTGTGCGCCCCGGCGCCGGCCATGAAGTTGATGAAATCCGAGGCGATCGTGAACTCGCATGACGTGAGCGTCCCCGTCAACCCATCCCCCTGCGTCTTGCCCGGCGAGCCCTTCTTGCCGTCGTATGCTTCATAGGTGCCGATCCAGTACTGACCCTGCGGCTTCGCGTGGTCGGACCGGCCGCGCGCCTTGGGATTGTCCCCCTTGGTCGGCTGGACGGCAAACGCGGTGCCTTCCGCGGTCCAGTTCTTCAGCGTTCCCGTCTCGAAATCGCTGTTCTCGAAGAGAAGCTTCGTCTCCGTGGCGCCGAAAGCGGCTCCGGCGACAAGCATTACCAGTACTGCACAGGCGGATTTGATCACTTGCTCCCTCCTTCCCTCACGGTGTGATAAGCGACTCCGGCAGCGGCGGCACGGCACCGTGCTGTGTGCACACGTAGGTCGCAAGCTCATTGGCATTTCTGTTGATGTCCGCGAGGGGCGCGCCCCCCAGGAACCCCATGACAGTCGCCGCCGTAAACGAGTCCCCCGCCCCTACCGTGTTCACGACCGGGTCATCGGGAGGCGCCGTAAAGTTCGAAGCGTCGAGCGTCATCATCAGCGCGCCTTTCGGCCCGCAAGTCAGCACGGCAAGCCGCAGGCCGCACTGCTCGACGATCGCCCTTAGCTGTTCCTCGTCGCTGCCGGCAATGCCGAGCATGCCGGCCAGGATCGGCAGCTCGTCGTCATTCAGCTTCAGCGCGCTTGCCGTTGCCAGGGAAGACAGCACTACTTCACGATTGTAGAAAGACTGCCGGATGTTGATGTCGAACACGCGCAGGCAGTCCGGACGTGTGGCGTCCAGGAACCTGCGGATGGTCTCGCGCGAAACCGCATTGCGCTGGCACAGCGATCCGAAGCAGACCGCATCCAGCTCCGGCGCAATCGCCGCCATCTCGTCGGTCCA
Source organism: uncultured Victivallales bacterium (assembly GCA_964555035.1). GTDB lineage: Bacteria > Verrucomicrobiota > Kiritimatiellia > UBA8416 > CAYOBW01 > CAZKRK01. The sequence goes on from CAZKRK010000084.1 coordinate 9,771, forward strand.
GGGGATGTTGTCCCAGGCTACGCCTTCCTTGATCTCGTATTCAGGCCTGCCGCGTGTGTCCAGCGTAACCAGAACAACGCCGGTTTCGTGGCGGTCGCTCGTGACCAGCGCCGATGTATTCACACCGTGGTTGTCCAGAAACTCGCGCGCTTCCGCACCGCGTCGATCATCGCCGACGCAACTGATGACGTATGTTTCCGCGCCAAGCGAATGGCAATGACAAGTGAAGTTCGCCGGCGCCCCGCCGAACTTCTCCCCGTCCGGAAATGCATCCCACAACACTTCACCCAACCCGGCAATCTTCAGACTCATCATGCGGTCCTTTTGGCCTTTGCGTCGCCGTGACTAAACAGTCCGACTAGGCGTAACCATACAACGTGGGCGTTGCCCACAACCCAAGTTCCGAGCAAGTGCGTGGCGAGACGTGGGCCGGATTTGCAATCCGGCCGAGAGACTGACGAGCATGGCAAGCGGATGGCCTGGTTGTAGGCTGCCTATCCTCAACGGCATGCTCAACTCTCTCTCGGCCCGACTGCAAATCCGGTCCACTGAAGGTCCGCCCACTCACCGTTCCTGCTGTCCATGACCTCTTCGCAGGGCCGAACCACTAAGTGTGGCGGTGCTCCCTCACCTCCGTCCCTTGACCCGAACGGTGGAGAGCTTCGGTTCGGGTTTCTGAAAGCCCCCGCCGTTGGTAAGACGGGAAGAAGTCCTGTCGATACTCCCAGCCCCCCCCTCGCCGAGACGTCGCACGTTCTCGCTGCTCCCATCGGCGGACAGGACTGCCTCGATCTCCGCCTGCAATTGCGCCATCAGGTCCATCTGCACCTTCTGCTGGGCTTCATACGACTCGCGCGCATTCTCGGACATCGATGCGACTTTCCTCTCCTCGTACCACTGCTTGCGTTCGAGCGTCTTGGCGGCGGAAGCCTCCAGCTCCGCCTTGCGTGCTTCCGCCCGCGGGCGGCTGACGAAAGGTCCCTCCTTGGATACAACCTGCCGGCTCGGTGCATCAAAGCGAAAGGGCTTGCTCATCTCACGCTTCTCCTTGCGCTTGTACTGCCCCTTGCCCTTGTTGCGGCCCTTGTTGTGGTCCTTCCTCTCTTTGCGCGGGATCTTGTTCTCGGCCTGCCACTTCTCTTTGAGCGAGTCCAGTGCGGCCGGCAGCGCGCTGTTCTCCTCGCGCACGCGCGCGGTCAACGCCGTGTACTCGTCCGCCCCGAGAACGGCATAGTTGTACTTCCCCTCGAAATCCCGGTGTTTGGCGACGAAACACGACTCAGCGAAAGCGCACAGGCCCAGACCGACCCAACACGCACCGGCAGCAAGAAGGACGCGCTTTAGTTTCATGCGACAGAAGCTAGCAGAACTCGCGCCGTGTTGGAAGCAGGGAATTGGCGGAAGGAATCGGCGAAAGATGGCCTCAGGCAAGCGAGGCCCCCGCGGCGTTGCGCTTCCCGGGACGATTCAATTCGAGGGTGGGAACTTCGGCTGAGTGAAGTCTCGGGCTACGAGACCTGTCCCCTCTTCGGCAGCCGGATCAAAAAGGTGCTGCCTTGCTCGAGGGCGGTTGTGACGTCTACCGTGCCGCCGTGCACGCTCGCAATGTGTTTGACAATCGCCAGGCCGAGCCCCGTGCCGCCCTGCTCGCGGCTGCGGCCCTTGTCCACACGATAGAACCGTTCGAACAGACGCGAAACGTGCTGCGGGGCTATGCCGGGACCTTCGTCCTTGACCGAAATCACGACGGCCTCCTCATCGTCCCGGGCCTCGACCACGACGCTCTTGCCCTCATCGCTGTACTTGATCGCGTTGTCGACGAGATACGTTACCGCCTGCTCGATCAACTCGCGATCCAGCCGGCCGTTGAGCTCCGGCGGACACTGCACTTCCACAGCCATGCTCTTCTTCTCGGCCGCCATCCGGCAGGCCTGCACGGCCGCGCCAAGCACGGACGCAACCCCGGTCTCGCTCAGCTCGATCTTCTCGCGATCGACGTCGTGCTCAATGCGCGACAACACGAGCAGGTCCTCCACTATCGCCCTGAGCCGCAACGCGTGGCGGTGGATGATGCCGAGAAAGCGGTCGCGGTCCGCCTTCTCTTCCGCCGCCCCCTCGTTGAGCGTCTCCACGGACGCTAGCACGGAAGTGATCGGCGTCTTCAGCTCGTGAGACATGTTGGCCACGAAATCCTGCCGCATCGTCTCCAGGCGGCGCATACGTGTCACGTCATTCAGAATGATCACCGCGCCGATTCTGTTGCCGGAAGCGCCGCGCAGCACGGCGCCATGGGCCTGAAGATGTACGTCGCTATCGAGGAGATGAACACCGCCCTCGGAAGGCGTCGTCCCGCTCAGGGCCTTCTCGACAATGTCGTGCAACTCGGAGTTGCGGATCACTTCGACGATGTTGCGTCCGCGACACTCGGCCGCGTCGACGTTGAACAGCTTCTGGGCGGCGTCATTCATCTTGATCACACGGTGGTCCGTATCCACGGCAATCACGCTTTCGGTCATGCACCCGAACAACGCATCCTGCTCGTCGCGTTGACGGGTAATCTCGTCAATCCGCCCCTGGAGCTGCTCGGCCATCGTGTTCATCGTTCGTCCGAGCTGGTTCATTTCGGCAATGTCGCACGCCGCCAGCCGGACCGAGAGATCGCCTTCGGCAAAACGTTCGGCACCGTCCCGCATGCGCTGAATGGGCCGGCTGATGCGGCGCGACACCGCAACGCTGACACCAACGGCCGCGACCGCCAACACCAGTCCCGTAATCAGGATCCGCGTTCGGAGTGAGTTCACGGTGGCATCCACATCCGTCAGCGGCAGTGACGCTCTAACAACCGTGCCCTGTGCCCCGACCCCCGGCCGTGTCACCGCCACGTACATCATGTTCTTATCGAGCGTATTGCTGAATCTACGCGAGCACCCCTCTCCGGTACGCTTGGCTTGGAGAATCTCCGGCCGCGCGCTGTGGTCATCCATGACGGCCGGATCCTTGTGCGAATCGCCCGTGACTTCTCCGGAGGGCAGAATGACGGTTATGCGGTAGCCGGACGCTTCTCCGAGCGAATCGCAGATCGGGTCCACATCAGACCTCGCCTCAAGCGAATCCAGAGTTGACAGCAGGCGATCGATCGCTATTCCCGCCGCGGCTCCAAGCCGCTCTTCCGTACATCGGTAATGAAAAGTCTGTACCGCATGAGAAGCATACCAGGCTGCCGTGAACGTCGCGCAAAGCACAATCGCCACGAACGCGGGAAAAACCTGCCAGAAAAGCGGACGCATCTTCATATCAGTGGCGTACTCCCCTCCAGACGGCACACTGCGGCATCAACCGTAGCGTCCCTGGATAGCGATCACCATACTGTATCGCCCTCGCAATGTCATGAGCAAACCCTCGACCGCTTCCGTACCGGCGGCATCCAATGCCGAACAGGGCTCATCCATCAACGGCGCTTCCGGCTTGAGCAGCAGGAGCCTTGCGATGCAGAGCTTCTGTTGCTGCTCAAGCTGAAGCTCTCGTCGCGCACCTACGCGTCGGCATCTGCCGCGCCGTTGGGCGGGTGGATGTGGCGGATATCGCGCCCTTCAACGAGGTAGAACACATCCTCCGCAATCCCCACGGCGTGATCGCCGATGCGCTCGTAGGAACGGGAGGTGAGGACGAATTCCATGGCCTGCGTGACGGTCTTGGGATCCTGCAGCATGTACGTCATCAGCTCGCGAAAGATCTGGTCGTTGAGCTTGTCGACCGTGTCGTCGCTCTTGATGACCTTGACGGCCAGTTCGCTGGAGCGCTGCGTAAAGGCGTCGAGCGCATCCCGCAGCATCTGCGTTGCCATCTCAGCCATACGCGGCAGATCGACGAGCGGCTTCAACGGGGGCTGCTTGACCATTTGCTTGGCATAGAACCCGATGTTCATGGTCTGGTCGCCGATGCGCTCCAGCTCGGAAACGATGCGGGTGAGCATCAGCAGCATCCGCAAGTCGGTGGCCACGGGCGTGTATACGCCGATAAGACGGATGATCTCTTCGTCCAGCTCGCGCTGCATTGTGTCGAGCGTTTCCTCGTTCTCGGGAACGGACGCAAACAGGTCGATGTTCCACTCAACCAGCGTCTGCGTGGTGTCGTGGATCATGCGCTCCGTGATCGCACCCATTTTCAAGACTCCGTCAATCAAGGTGTTCAGGTCGTTGTCAAACAGTTTGGGCATGGTGGTGTACTCCTTCCGAACGGGGCCGGCGGCATCAACCGTAGCGTCCCTCGATATACTCTTCCGTTCGTTTGTCCAGCGGTGTCAGGAACAGGTCGGCGGTGGGACTGTGCTCGATCAGTTCGCCGTTCAACATGTACATACACTCGTCACTGACGCGCCGAGCCTGGGCCATGTTGTGTGTTACGATGACGATGCTATACCTGCCGCGAAGTGTCATCAGCAGATCTTCGACCGCCTCCGTGCCCGCGGCGTCCAGGGCCGAGCAGGGCTCGTCCATCAGCAGCACTTCCGGCTTGAGAGGCAACAGCCGCGCGATGCAGAGCTTCTGCTGCTGCTCGAGCTGCAGGTTGGTGCCCTTGCGGTGTAGCTGGTCCTTGACGTCGTCAAACAGAAAGACCTCGCGCAGAGCCTTTTCCACGGCCTCCGCTTCCTCTGTCTTGGTCAGTTCGCCGCGACGGGCGTGAATTCGCAGGCCGAAGGCGACATTATCGTAGATCGAAAGCGGCAGCGGATTGGGCCGCTGGAACACCATGCCCACCCACTTCCTCAGCTCGATCAACGAGACGTCCTCGTCAAAGATGTTCTTGCCGAGAATCCGTATGCCGCCCTCGATGCGCACCCCTTCGAACCGCTCATTCATGCGGTTGAAGCAGCGCAGCAGGGTGGTCTTGCCGCACCCCGACGGACCAATGAGCGCCGTTATCAGCCCCCCCTTGATGGTGGACGACACGTCGATCAGGGCCTGGAAATCCGAGTACCAGAGGTCCAGATTCTCCGTCAGAATTGCCGTGTGTTCGGATTTCGGAGCCGTGTCCATGTCAGATTATCCAAATACTCCGTGTACGTAGTCGTACGTAACCTGGTTGCCGGGGTTCTCCGAGAACATCAATTCGGTATCTCCCGTCTGCACGACCTCGCCCTCGTTCATGAAACAGGTGAGGTCGCCCAACCGGCGCGCCTGCTGGACCAGGTTGGTGACGAGAATGATGGTCATCTTCTCCTTGAGCGTAACGAGCACGTCCTCGATGCGCATCGTGGTTACAGGGTCGATGGCGATGGAAAACTCGTCCAGGCACAGGATCTCGGGGTCATGGGAGAGCGCGCGCGCAATGGTCAGCCGCTGCTGCTGTCCTCCCGAGAGCATGGTGCCGAGGGTCTTGAGGCGGTCCTTGACCTCGTCCCAGAGCGCAGCCTGGCGCAGGCAGCGCTCGACGACCTCGTCGAGATGGGCGCGGTTACGAATGCCGGCGCGGCGCGGCGCATAGGCCACGTTGTCGTATACGGAGAGCGGCAGTCCCACCGGCAACGGGAAGACCATGCCGATCGAGCGCCTGAGATCGTAAACGCTGCGCGTTTTGTGGACGTCGGTTCCGTCAACCAGCACGGTTCCCCTGGTCTTGACGTCGGCCTCCAGCTCGATCGTGCGGTTGATGCACTTCAACAGCGTAGTCTTCCCGGAGTTGGCGGGACCTATAATCGCGAAAATGCCGTTGCGCGGGATCTCCATCGAGACGCCCTTCAAGGCGGGTTTGCCGCCGAATGACACTTGCAGATCTCGAATCTCGATTTTGGAGTCGCTTGACATATCCCTTACCACTTCTTCCTGTGCCGCATGTGCGTACGCAGAGCGATCGCGACGCTGTTGAACACGAGCACAAACCCCAGAAGGACGACGGCCGTGGCGTACAGCATCGATTCGGGGACGTTCGGAACCTGGGTGGCTATAGTGTAGAGATGGTAGGAGAGTGCCATGCACTGCTCCATCGGGGAGTAGGCGAACAGGTCTCCGGGGGCGATCTTCTTGAAAAACACGGCGCCCGTAAACATGATGGGGGCGGTCTCGCCGGCCGCGCGGCACACCTGGAGAATCACGCCGGTGAGAATGCCGCCGATGGAGTTGGGCAGCACGATCGTCCGCACCGTCTGCCAGCGCGTGGCGCCCAGGTTCCAGCAAGCCATGCGAAAGGCCTTGGGCACGGCCGCCAGGGCCTCCTTTGTGGACACGATAATCACGGGGAGAGTCATGATGGCCAACGTCAACGAGGCGGACAGAACACACTTGCCAAGCCCCGCAAACGCCACGAACGCTCCCAGGCCGAACAGGGCGTGCACAATGCTGGGCACGCCGGCCAGATTGACTACCGCCAGATGTACGATACGCGTGAACCAATTGTCCCTGGCGTACTCGTTAAGGTAGATCCCGGCCAAAACACCGATCGGCACGGCGATCAAAAGCGAAAACGCAACCGTGTACAGCGTACCCACGAGCGGCGACCAGATTCCCCCGGCGCGCATGCCCGAGCGGGGAACATCGGTAATGAAGTCCCACGTCAGCGAAGGCCAGGCGCGCATCACCAGGCAGGCCACCAGGGCCACCAGCGGAATCAGAATGATGACTGCCATCGTGCCGAACAGCGCGCCGATAATCCTCTGCTTGCGCAGCTTGTGCCGCACGAGGTCCGTGGCCGTGAACAGCTCCGAGGCGTCGGTTGTGGTTTCTTCGCTCACTAGCCCCTCTTGCGAATGCCTTTGACGACAAGGTCAGCCGTCATGTTGATGACAAACGTGATGGCGAACAGGACCATGCCAACCACGAACAGCACCTGGTAGTGGTGGGATTCCTCGGGATAGATACCATCGGCGCCGGGGTTCAACCGGGGGGCTTCCCCCATCTCGGCGGCGATCGTCGCCGTCAGCGTGCGTACCGATTCGAGTACGTGGAAATAGGGTGGTTCCCCATCGAGCGGGATGTTGATGGAGTGTCCCGTCGCCATCAATACCGCCATCGTCTCGCCCACGGCCCGCCCGACTCCGAGCAGCACGGCCGCCAGCAATCCACTCTTGGCCGCGGGAAGTATGACGCGACTCACCACCTGCCAACGCGTAGCGCCGAGGGCCTCCGCGGCCTCGATGTAGGTGTCGGGCACGGCCCGAATGGCGTCTTCGGCGATCGAGACGATGATGGGTACGCTCATCAGCCCCACGATAATACCCGCGTTGAGCACGTTGAGCCCGATCGGCGCGCCGGTCAGCTCCACGATCAGCGGATTCATCACCATCAGGCCGATGAACCCCCACACCACCGACGGAATCGCCGCCAGCAGCTCGACCATGACCTTGAGCGCTTCGCGCGTCTTACGCCCACAGAACTCAGCCACAAATACGGCCGTCCCCAGGCCGAAAGGCACGGCCACCAGCATCGAGACTACGGTAACGCTGGCGGTACCCGCCAGCAGAGCGAGGATTCCATAACGCTTGTCGGAGGCCGACGTGGGGTACCACGCCTCGCTGAGGAAGAACTCGCCCGCATCCAGGTTGCGCCACATGAACGGGGCGCCTTCGCGATAGACAAAGAAGAAGATCCCGAAGACAAAAACGATGGCGCTCACACCGCAGAGGTATATCAGCGCCACCATCGAGCGTTCGCTCACGATGCCCAACCGGTGCAGCAGACGGCGGAACGCCGAGCGGGGGGACGCGCCGGCGCCGGCAGACGGAACATTCTCGGCATTATCGCTCAACTGCTGACTCACATGTGTCGTCCCATGCGCTCCCGACGGTCTGCCGAGGCAAATCGCGTGACGTGGGCCGGATTTGCAATCCGGCCGAGAAAGGGACGAGCATGACACGAGAATGACTTGACCGCAGGCTGTTCATTCCCAACAAAACGCTCACCTCTCTCTTGGCCGGATTACAAATCCGGCCCACTGAAAAGGCGCCCACTGGACACCGTCTCTGTTGCGGTCTCCCGCGCTCCAGGACAACGACGAAGGGCGAAGCGTCTCTCTCCTTACCCTACTTCCCCCCCAACGCCACAGGCACGTACCCCGACTTCTTGACGATGTCCTGGCCGACGTCGGACATGATCCAGTCGATGTAGGCCTTGGTCTCACCCTCAGGCTGGCCCAGCGTGTACATGCGGAGAGGACGTGCCAGGGGATAGTTGCCCGAGGCAACGGTCTCCAGCGAAGGTTCGTATGCTTCGCTGTTCTCGTCCTTGGCGATCTTGACAAACTTGACCGACTCGGCCGCATAGCCCATGCCGCTGTATCCGATCGCGCCTTTCGTCCGGCCGACCAACTCCACGACGTCCTTCGAACCGGACATGTCCTTCGAGCCCAGCTTGAAGTCCTTCTCGTTCAGAACCACCTCGCGGAAATAGAAATACGTACCGGAGCTGTTCTGACGGCTCACACGCATGATCTCGTCCTTGCCGTCGATCGAAGACAGGTCCACACCAACCTGCGACCAGTTGTCCACGTCGCCGCCCTCGCCGTACATGGCGGCGAGCTGCGCGAGGGTCAGTTTCTCGACGGGGTTATCCTTGTGAACGTAGATGGCCACGGCATCGTAGCCGACCACCCATTCCACCGGATCCTTGCCCGTATTCGCCTTGGTCTGCTCCGACTCCGCCGACTTCATGGCGCGGCTGCAGTTGGCTATGTCAACGATCCCGCCCATCAAATCGCGGATACCGACCCCGGAACCGCCGCCGGCGACTTCGACCGACACGTTGGAGGCCACGTTGCCGTACTCCTCCGCCCACATCTGGGCCAGATTAACCATGGTGTCCGAGCCGGAATTCGAGATCACGGCACCTTCGGGACCCGAGCCTCCCCTCTTCCCGGGACATCCCGTGAGCAGCACTGCCAGGCACAATCCGGCGATCGTACAGCAGGTGGTTCCGACAGTGGCTTGGGGTCCGCGGTTTACATCCCTCATCTCGTTGGCCTCCATGGTGTTAGAGATTCTGCGTGAGCGCTACATTAACTGATGTTCACGACGCAGTAGCAGTACGCTTGATTAATGTTAGCGGCGTGTTAGCGTCTCATTAGAATTGCGTCAAGAACAACCGCCCGAACTCAGGCAATTCTCATTGTCGCCACGCCACCCCATGAAGAAACGAAGCACGCACGAAGTACCCAAGCCGGTCACGCCACGGGGCGCTTCCTTTTCAAAGCCAATTCGCGGCGTTCCGTAGAACCGTTCTCCAGGACGGTTCGGCAAAGCCCAGGCGGGGCGGTGGTTCCCCCGGGGTTCGGAACCGTCCTGGAGAACGGTCCTACGGAACGCCGCGACGAGTCAAGTTCCTGGTCAGGCAGCGCTAGCGGCCAAGCTGCTCCATACGCTGCTTGCGGCGCACAAATATGTAGATAAGGGCGCCGATCCAGCCGGCAAACACAATCACCAGCACCCAGACAAGCTTATCGTTGCCCTCGCTCGGCTCGTTTTTCAGGCAATCGACCAGGGCCCATACCCAGAATACCGTGACCCCTAAGCCGAACGCCACCATCGAAAACATGAACAGCATCCACAACCCGGCAAACATCACTTCCATCTTCCCTTCCTCGTTTCTTGAAATCTACGCCCCTGCCCACTACTATCGAAACATACTGATGGATTCGGAAACGCACAACAAGAGCGGGATGGTAACATGAGCGCAGGATCGATGCAAATCTCCTGTACGGCGTGTGGAGAGGAAACCTTCGTCCGGCGGGAGCCGGTCTACGACGGCTTCACGAAGATCGGAGAACGTTTCATCTGCACGGCGTGCGGTCACGAATTCGAGAACGAAGACGAAGTCCCCTTCGCAACTACGCGCAAACGACCGGACGTCTTTTCGGATTCCGACAGATCGAAGACACTCAGCATCTTCGACGACGACGAGCGTCAGAAGAACTGCCGCTACTGCAGGCACTACGTCGTCAACCCCTTTACACAAAGGTGCGGGCTGCACGACAAGGAAGTCCAGGCCACGGACATCTGCTTCGACTTCGAGAAAGCGGAAGAAGAGCAAACCGACGAACCATAGGGAGGCCGTTGTGGAGGCGAAACACGATCTCACGTTCCAGCGCTACGGACGCTCCTATCATCTTGCCATACGCCACAGCGAGGACCTGCGGCGTGTCCTGACTCTCGACGAAGGACACTGGCTGGCGACGGGCGCACCCGTGACCGCCCTCAACCTCGACCCCCCCTTTCTCGCCTACGTCGACTACGACGGCAACGGCCGCATCATGTGCTTCGAAGTGCGCGCGGCAATCGAGTGGCTCCTCGCAAATCTCTCCGACCACAACGGCATCAATATCGCCAGTCCGCAACTGCAATTGGACTGCCTCAACACAACGACTCAGGACGGCAAGCGAATCCAGGAAGCCGCACGGAAGATCCTGCGACAACTGGACAAGCAGGACTCGCCGTCCATCACGCTTGAAGACGTCCGCGCCGTCAAGACCGACATCGAAGCGCGCCCCACCAGCGAAGCCGGAGTGATCCTGCCCGAGGCCGTTACGGACGAAGACACGCGGCAGTTCGTACGCGACATCATCGCTACCGTTGGCGGAGTCGATCACCCCGGCGGCAAACAGGGCGTTGACCAGGCCAGGCTGGACGAGTTCCTCACGCAGGCACAGGCACACCTCGACTGGCTGGCGGAAAGCGAACCGGCCGACGGCGACCCCCGCACCGACATCATGCCCCTAGGCGACGACACTGCAGAAGCTGTCGCCGCCTACAGTGAACTCAAAGAGAAACTGGACCAGTACTTCGCCCAGTGCGAAGCGGTTGCTTTCGACGAACGCGCTCTGCCTTACCTGCTTCTCGGCGAAGACGACCTCAAAACCGCCGACCTGGCTGACCCGCGGACCGTCAAGGCACTGATGCTGGCCGCCCCGATCGCGTCCCCCTCGCCGCAACGGACGCTACCCCTCGAAGAGGAGATCAACCCGGCGTACCAGCGCGCGATCGAGACCTTCCGCGAGCTGGCCGCCGAACCCGCTCTCGGTCGTTCCGTACCGTCCCTAGGCCGGGCAGACTGGGAGGCCGTCAAGACGTTCTTTGCCGCGCACGACGAGTGGCAGGCCCGCAAAGCCGGCGCCGCCGTGGACTTGCTCGGAAAGGAGCAGCTCAAGACCTACCTTTCCCCCGCATACCGCACGGCCGTCGAAAGCGCCATCGAAGACTGCGCCGAAACCGCCCTGGCCCTGGACAGCATTCGCCTCGTGGAGAAGCTGATCCTGTATCAGGCCAACATGATCGCATTCGTGAACAACTTCGTCAGCTTCCCCTACCTGTATGACCCCGGCACACGCGCCGCTTTCGAAATGGGGACGCTCGTCGTCGACGGCCGGCGGCTCACCCTGGCGGTCAAGGTCGACAACCGGGCCGAACACGCCAGAATCGCCGGCGCCAGCGATATCTTCGTTATCTATGCCGATATTCTCGACACGGGCGGAAACCCGAAGTACACCGTGGCCGTACCGGTCACGTCCGGCGGACGCGGCAACGTCGGTCTCGGCAAACGCGGTGTGTTCCAGACGGTAGACGGCGAGGAGTTCGACGCGCGCATCGTGCAGATCATCGAAAACCCCATCAGCATCACCGAGACACTCGTGGCTCCCCTCCACCGTCTCGGCAAATTGCTCTCGGGCCGGATCGAAGCCATGACGGCGGCGGCCGAGAAGAAACTCGACGCCACCGCCGGCGCCGCCCTCGACCAGGCCCAGGCCGCCAAGCCTGCCCCTGCGCCGAGCGCCCAGTCGCGTGGCCTCTTTGCCGGCGGAATCCTCATGGGGGGAGGCGTGGCACTCGCCGCTCTCAGCTCCGCCGTCGCCTATGTGTCGGCCACGCTCGACAAAATCGGGCCCTATAAAATTGCCGGCGGCGTTTTGCTGGCCCTGCTCGCAGTCGTCGCCCCCGCATCCATCCTTGCGCTCCTCAAGCTGCGCCGCCGCGACCTGAGCGCCATCCTCGAAGGTTCAGGGTGGGCCATCAACGCCCGCATGCGGCTGACGTTCAGGCAGGGCAAGGTCTTCACTTTCGCCCCCAGATACCCCGAAGGCTCGCGAGGAATCGTCAAGCGCTGGCAACTTGCCCTCCTATGGACCCTCATCGCCGCCCTCATCGCCGCCCTGATCAGGGCGGTGCAGATCATGCGCTAACCCCCTCCTCAACAATCTGCGCCCTTCTCATTTCACAACCTCCTCGTTTCTCGGATTCAGGCCCACGGAACGGGCCGCTGCCATCAAGAAGCAATTCGGCTTCCCTTATTCCGGAAAAAAGTGCAACTTCCTGCATAGAAGGTGTCCCTTACCTCTCCTGGTGTGAGAGCAACAACACGGACGTTCCAGGGGCATGAACCGGGCGACGAGAGCGGACAACGAGTAGCAACTGTCCCAACTTGTCACGCTGTAGCCCGGAGGGCGAAGGCGGATCGTCCACCCCTATCGTCGCCCGCTATCGTCAACCGAAAAGGCAGGAAAACGGGGGAGAAGGCCAAGACATGGCCAACCCCCTACAAGAGAGAGAATTAGTGACTCACCCTCCCAAAGCTGTCGAAAAAAACA
>CAZKRK010000085.1:0-22291 GCA_964555035.1 uncultured Victivallales bacterium
AGACGATTCTGCCCGCGAATAGCGAAAGATGGGTTAGACTACTCAGTGGCCCAATGGTGGAATTGGGCAAAAACGCAAAAAGACGCAGTCGTGTTGCTGCCGCAATCCGGGGGATGGTAGGGGTTCTTTACGTTCATCGGAATGTTGCGGCTTTTTCAGCGGGAGGTTAATCAGCCATGAAGGCACGATATCATCGTTGTCAGTCACGTCCTCAAAGGTTTGGGCTTTTCTTTTTTGCCGTGTGGTCAGGGGTTTCCCTGATGCTTCGGTTTTTATGTCAGTCAAGGACGCATCGGCACCGCAAGGTCGCACCCCTGCTTTGCCGCACTCGTTGTGCCTTCTCTGCGCTCTTCGCCTGTGCCCTGGGCTGGCTCGGGCCGATGGGTGCGTTGGCCCAGACGCCGCTCGTTTCGCACGATGCGTCGGCCGATGACGGCAATGGGAGATGGGAGGACGAAGACGATGCTGCTGTCTACTGGCAGAACAACCTCAACCGGGCAGACGTTGGTGCCACGTCCGGGCGGTCCGGCATTACCCATGCCTACAGTTTCGTCGGTTCCGGGGCCACGTACAAGACCGCTACAGGCGACGCATTCAACGAGTTGTCGCCGAACCCGTCGGCCGGGTCGGCAACCTGGGAAATCTGGTTCAAGGTGGACGACTTCGTCGGTCAGGACGTACTGGTCGAGAGCGGCGGATCGGGCAGCGGGGCCTCGTTTACCCTCAACGGCAGCGTGCTCCAGTTCATTGCCAAGGACGGCGGCAACTCGGCAGCCCACACCGTCGACCTGAGCACCTTTGACACCAACATCTTCATCCAGGCCGTGGTCGTCATTGACAATGCGAACAACTTCCTGAAGCTCTACACGAATGGCCAGCTGCATGCGAGCAACACATGGGACGGGACGGATTGGGACGGGGGCGACACGGCTGGTCTGGGAGCCAAGGCCGGTACTGTCGGCGGGTCCGGCGGCGTGCTCGGCGACATCAACTCGTACGGCGGCTTCGAGGGTGACGTCGCCATCTTCCGCCTGTTCAACTCGGCGCTGTCGGTCGCACAGGTGACGAATCTGTTCCAGGCGGTCAGGTTCCCATCGTTCGACGCTCTGCTCGATGACGACGGGGACACGGCATGGGAAGACGTGAACGGAGCATCCGTCCACTGGACAAACAGCAGTCTCAGTCGCGTGGACGTGCGTGCCACATCCGGTCGCCCCGGCATTGCGTACGCGTACAGCTTCAGCGCGGGTGGTTCCGGTGCGACGTTCACGATCGACGGGACAGCCAACAGCAGTTTCGAAAGCCTCCCCGGCAACCCGACCGACGATTCCTCCACCTGGGAGCTATGGTTCAAGCCGGACAATCTCACCAACCAGTCTGTCCTGGTCGAAAGCGGCGGCTCGGGCGACGGGACTTCGTTCACCTTGAACAGTAACGACCTTCAGTTCGTTGCCAAGAATGGTACCGAATCGGTCGCACAGTCCGTCGACCTGAGTGCGTTCGACGCCAACGCCTTCATTCACGCCGTGGCCGTCATCGACGAGGGGAGCGGCGCCCTCAGACTCTACGTCAATGGTCAGCTACACCGGAGTGACGCTTGGGCCGGAACCGACTGGGCCGAGAATGACGCGGCGAGCCTGGCGGCCAGGAACAGCGCTGTCGGCGGCACGGGCGGTGCGCTCGGCAACATCGACGGGTACGGCGCCTTCGAGGGCGACATTGCGGTCTTCCGGCTGCATAACTCCGCGCTGACCGACGACGACGTCACGGTGCGGTACCGCGCCCTCGCCGTCGGCATGGCCGTCTACAGCGAATCCGGTGGCACGGATACCATCGCCTCCAGCGCGACGCTGACTCACGATTTTGATACGATCGGGGCACAGAACGCGGCGTTCTCGCTGAGCGGCACGGACATCACGCTCAAGGAGGCCGGCCATCACCTGGTGATGTACAGTTCACGTTTCGACTCAACCGGCGGCAGTGAGCGGTCGGAGTTCAACTCCCGACTGACGCTGGCCGGCAGCGACCTCGCGATCGGGCGGTCCCAGGGGTACATCCGGCGCACCGACGGGGCGGACGAGTGCATCACGGCGGGGGGCGGAATCGTCAGCAACGCGGCGAACGACGTGCTTCTGCTCAAGACCGAGCGGACCGACGCCAATACGCAGGGCGACGCCGCACAGCGCGAGCCCATGGGCACCGCCATACAGATTCTCAAGCTGGACGACGCCTGGGACTATTGCCGTCTGGGCAAGACCTCGACGCAAACCGGACCGGGAAGCGGCAGTTTCATCGACGTCACCTATGACGTCCAGGATGAGCTGGACACGGGGTCATTCGGGCATGGCGGTGCTGCCATCACGCTCAAGACGGCTGGGCACTACCTGGTCTTGGCCAACACGCATTTCACGCACCTGGGAGGGGGGGCGCGGTCCGGGTACGAGCAGCGTCTGTCGACCAACGGTATAGAGGTCGCCGGCTCCCGCACGACCGTGTACGTGCGCGGCAACCCGAATGCCGACGACTGCTACAAGGGCGCCGCCGCGGTCGGCACGATTATCGAGACTTCGGAAGACAACGTAACGCTGAACGTGGAGGTATCCAAAGAGGCTGGTGCGCAACCCACGATTCAGTCCTACGGCACCGCGGTCACCATCGTGAAGTTGCCTGATTACGCGGACTACGTGCGTCTGGCCTATTCGGGAGCGCCGGAGCAGAATTTCAATCCGGCGAGCCAGGCGGCATTGACCTGGGACCAGGAGCACGAGCTGGATGCTTCCTCCTTCTCGCACAGCGGGAGCCAGGTTACGGTTGGTGCGGGCGATGACTACCTCTTCTTCTGTACGCTCTTCGATGACGATGACGCGCCGAGTCCCGCGGACAGGAGGTCAGCCTATGAGCAGTCCTGGGGTGTGAACGCCGGCACCGGTTCCCTCAGGGGGCGGTCCGGAGGCTACACGCGTGACAACGGGACCCATTCCGTGGGCAACTGGTCGGGCGCGATTCTCGGTCTGGGTTCGAGCGACAACGTTGAGGCGTATTCCGTGCAGATGGCGAATGCCGGCGTCCTGAGCGTGGATGCGGACCGCAACGGTCTACAGGGCGTGCGCTTGAGTACCCTGCAGTCGCCGGTGCCGGCTACGGTGGCCAACGAGTCGGCTGTCAGCACCAATTGGGCGACGGCCACGCTGACCGGGAAGCTGCTGACGGGCTGGCCGGAGGCGCAGGTCGAGATCCACTGGTGGGTTGAAGGCTCGACCACGACCAACGTCGAGTCGTTCGCGGGGACTTTCGCGCCGGGCGATACGTTCACCACGAACCTCACCGGCCTTTACTACGGGAACACCTACTGCTACCGCTGCTACGCAACGAACGCTGCCGGCGAGGCCTGGGCCGATACGGCCACAAGCTTCCTGACCCCGGTGCCGCTGCCGCCGATCACGCCCGGGGCGGATTTTGAAGTGATCGCCGGGCAGGATGTCGACGGGGACAATCGTTGGGAGGACGTGTCGGGTGGCTCGACCGGCCTCGATTTCGAGCTGGATGACGATCCCGCGGTCACGCATGTCACGGGTGTGAGTTCACTGCCCGGGGTCACCGCCGCCTACGACTTTCCGGGTGGGTCCATCAACAACGAAGCGGGCGCTCTGCTTTCCAGCGCAGACTCCACGACGCGCCGTTCGTTCAAAGACCCTCCGACCGGCGGAGCCTGGAACCAACAGAACGTGACGATGGAGATGTGGTTCAAGCCGGACACGTTGACCCACGGTCCGTCCAACGGCCAGATTCTCTTCGAGGACGGCGGCGGCACGGGGTACGGGTTCTTCCTGAATGACAACCTGCTTCAGTTGCGGAAGGCCCCGGGTGGCGGGCTCGTCTCCTTCGACGTCACCTCGATCGCCGGCGAGTTCATCCAGGCTGTCGGCACGTACGATGTCTCCGCCGGTGCAATGGAACTGTACGTCAATGGTGTGTCCAGAGGCACGGCCTCCCCCGGCGGCGGCGACTGGACGGGCGGCGACGATGCCGGAGTCGGGACGCGCGGCGAGAACAACGTCGGCGGCATTGGCAGCGGCCAGCAGAACACCGAGAGTTTTGACGGCAAGATCGCTATCTTTCGCGGCTACAAGAACCAGATCCTGACGCCGGACCAGATCGGCACCAACTACGAGGCCGTTGCCAACGGTTACGACTACAGCATCACCAACACGGTGGCCACGAGCATTCGTCACGACTCGGCCGTATTGAACGGAACGCTCTACGGCGGCACGGGGGCTGTGTTCAACGTGTATGCCTGTTGGGGCACGTCCGACGGGGGGGCAGGCCCCGGGTCGTGGGCCTACACGAACTACGTGGGGACCTACACCAACACGCTCTCGACCAACATCGGCTACACGGCATCGATGCCGCTGACCGGCACCGAGTATCACTATACGCTCTGGGCAACCAACGCCGGCGAGTCGTTCTGGGCCTCGCCGAGCAAGAGCTTTGTCACCCTCGAGCAGCCCCAGGTGAGCAACGGCACGGGCGCGGACGTGGTCGTGGGACAGGCCACGTTGAACGGCGAGCTGCTCGCCGGCACCGAGGCGGACGTGACGGTTTACTGGGGCAAGACGGACGGTGGCGAGAACCACACTGCGTGGCAGCACACCAACAACCTGGGGACGCTGTCGGAAGCGACGTTCGCGACCAACACGCCCGAGGGTCTCTTCTACGGTGTGACTTACCATTACCGCTGCTACGCCACGAATTCGGCCGGCCACGATTGGGCCAATTCGACCGCGACCTTCCTGACCGAGAAGTTCGCGCTGCAACCTACGCCGGGTGCGGACTTCTTGGTGGATGCCGGACAGGACACGGATGCGGACGATCGCTGGGAGGATCTGGTGGCGGGCAATCCCTCCGGAAGGGAGCTGCTGCTGGATACCGACCTCGGGGACGAAGTGACGCGTGTGACGGGCGTGAGCGCCCTCCCGGGGGTCACGGCGGCCTACGATTTTCTCGGCGGACACACCGGCAGTCCCGCCGGGAACAAGGGTGCGCGGCTTGTCGTGACGGGGACCACGACCGATACGGGCTTCGCCGGTGCGCCCGGAGACTGGTCGAACGAGGACGTTACGCTCGAGATCTGGTTCAAGCCGGATACTCTTTCGGGCCATCCATCGAACGGACAGATCCTCTTCGAGGAAGGGGGGGGGACCGGTATTGGGTTCTTCATCAACGACAACCTGGTTGAGGTGGCTGAAGCCAACAATTTCGTCGTGATCTCCTCGAATGCTTCTGCCATTGCGGACGAGTTCATTCAAGCCGCTGCCACGTACGATATCTCCGCAAAGAAACTGGACTTCTTCGTCAATGGCACGTTTGTGGCAACGGCCACCGGCAAGAACTCTGACTGGGGCGGTGGTGACGGTGCCGGCGTTGGAACGCGGGGTGCGACCAACACGGGTGGCCGCGGCAACAACGACGCCAATACCGAGAGCTTCGACGGCAAGATTGCCCTCTTCCGCCTGTACAGGAATGAGCTCCTGACCCCGGAGCAGATCTACAGCAACTACCAGGCCGTCACGACGGGGTTGCGGATCGAGAACGGGACCGTCACGAACGTGCTCGACACGACGGCGACGTTCAACGGCACGCTCTACGCGACCGGGGCCGTGTTTGACGTCTATGCCCTGTGGGGGACGGACGATGGCGGCGCGGGGCTGGGATCGTGGGCCTACACGAACTACGTCGGTTCCTACACCAACGTGGAGTCGACCAACGTCGGCTTCGACGCGTACAGTCTGGTGCCGGGCACGAACCACTTCTGGACGCTGATGGCGTCGAACGCCGCTGAGATCGTATGGGCCGGCCCGAGGGAGACGTTCACCACGTACGAAGATCCCGAAATCAACAACACGGGCGCTGACGTTGCGGTCGGCGCGGCGACGCTGAACGGCGAGTTGGTCGCGGGCACTACGGCCGACGTAGTTGTTTACTGGGGGCCCATCAACGGCGGCGAGAGCCATGGGGCATGGGCATACAGCAATTCTATGGGCACGTTCGCCGAGGTGGCGTTTGCCACCAATATTGCCAGCAACCTGTACTACGGCGTGACGAACTACTACCGGTACTACGCCACGAATGCGGTCGGCGACGACTGGGCCGATTCGAGCGGGACTTTCGAGACCGACAAGCCGCAGGTGGGGCTCCTCGAAGGGGGGACGGTCAGCGTGGGCGGCACGTGGACGACGGTCGACTTCTCCTACACGTACGAGACCGCGGTTGTCGCCTGCGCTGTCAACTACTCCGCCAACACCGTTCCCGTTGTCCCGCGCGTGCGGAACGTCGGCGCGAGCTCCTTCGATCTCAAGTTGCAGAACCCGGGCGATGGGGCGACACCGGTTGCGGACACCGTGCACTACATCGTCATGGAAGCCGGCACCAACCAGCTTTCGGACGGGCGCAAGATCGAGGCCCAGCGCGTGCTCTCGGATGGGTTGAACCTCAAGGCCGACTGGGGCTCGGGTCAGCAGGAGCAGGTCACGTTCGGCCACGCGTTTACCACGCCTGTCGTTCTTGGTCAGGTGATGACGGAAAACGATTCGGATTGGTCCGTGTTCTGGTCGAATGACGGCGGCGGCAATCCCGCGAGTGCCGCGGCCTGCTACGTGGGCAAGCATGTGGGCGAGGAAGGCGGCGGCCCGACGCGTGCCGCCGAGACCCTGGGCATTATTGTTGTCGAGGCCGGGACCGGCAGCATAGGCGGGGTGCCCTACCACGCCGGACTCGGCGGCGCGACGATCCAGGGCATAGGCAACGGTCCGCCCTGGCAATACGCGCTGTCGGGATTCTCTTCCACGCCGGAGCTCGGCGTGGTTTGCCAGACCGACATGAATGGCGCCGACGGCGGCTGGGCCTATCTGTACGGCGCGACGCCGCTTACGACGACGGCGGTGGACCTGTCTGTCGACGAGGACCAGATCGGCGACGGCGAGCGGGGGCATGCGGCCGAGCCGGTCTTCTACTGGGTCTTCGAATCGGCTCCGGCCTACGAGCAGGACATCGACTACGAACTCGTCAACACCGCGGCTACGGCGATACTGGATGTAACCGCTACACTAAACGCCAACATCTCCATCACGGGCGCCGTATTCGACGTGTACGCCTGCTGGGACACGAGCGACGGCGGGGCAACTCCCGGTGCGTGGGCCAACACCAACTACGTGGGGACCTACACGAACCTGGTGTCGGCGAACATCGCTCACGGCGTGAGCGGGTTGGCTTCCGCTACGGAGTACTTCTTCACATTCTTCGCATCGAACGTGCACGAAATGATCTGGGCCGACCCGAGCGCGAGCTTCGTGACGCTCGAAGAGCCCGAAGTAATCAATGGGGCGGCGGACGTGGCGATTGGCTCGGCCACGTTGCACGGCGAGCTGACCGCCGGCACCCGGGCCGATATCACCGTCTACTGGGGGCCGACCGACGGCACGACGAACCATGGTGAGTGGGCATACTCCAACGCGCTGGGCGAGTTCACCGAGACGACCTTCGCCACGGCGACGACCAACGACGCGTACTATGGTGTGACCTACTACTACCGCTGCTACGCGACCAACGGTGTCGACGACGACTGGGCGAATTCGAGCGACACGTTCCAGACGATCCCGGCGTATCCCGCACCCACCACCGGTGCCTACTACGAGTGGGACGCGGCCCGGGATACGGGTGGCGACAACACGTGGACGAGCACGACGGCCAATGTCTATGGCTGGACGATGACGGGTGGACCGACGCCGATCACCGTCTCCGACGCGCGGCTGGATGCGCTGTCGAAGTCCTACGCGTTCAATGCGGGCAGGGCAACCGGCACGTCCTTCGAGTCCATCACGGGCAACGGTTCGGATGAAGACGCGACCTTCGAGTTCGTGCTCGATACCGACGCGGCCAACGGCGTCATCTTCGAGTCGGGTGGCAATGGCACGGGTTCCCAGTTCGACATGCACGACGGGAACCTGCGTTTGAACGTGAAGCCGGGCGGCGCCCCAATTACGATCGAGGCCAGTCTCGATTCGACCGACTCGAACCGCTTCGTACACGTGATTGGCGTGATCGACCTGGGTAACCAGATGGCCCTCTACGTCGACGGCGACCTGAAGGACAGCGCCTCCCTCAGCGGCGTAAACGACTGGTGCGGGGCGGACGGCGCGGGACTCGGGCGGATGAACGGGACCAGCGGGAGCGAGGGAGGCGCCCCCGGCACGGCGGAGCAGGGAGACTTCACCGGGAACATCGCCCTGGCCCGTTACTACCGCAACACGGCGTTTACGGCAGCCGAAGTCGAGGCCAACTTCCTTGCGCTGCAGGCGGATTGCAGCATCACCAACACGACCCCGACAAGCGTCACGACCAACACGGCGACGTTTAACGGCACGCTGACCGCCACGGGCTCCGTGTTCGACGTTTACGTGTACTGGGGCACGAGCGACGGCGGGGGCGCTCCCGGGGCGTGGGCCAATACCAACTACGTGGGTTCGTACACCAACGCGTCGTCCACTTCCGTCAGCTTCGACGCATCCTCGTTGTCGACGGGCGCCAGGTACTACTACATGTTCGCGGGCTCGAACGACACCAAGCAGATCTGGAGCAGTCCGAGCACGAGTTTCTACACGGTTGGGCCGCCCACGGTCGGCAACAGCCCGGCGACGGACGTGGCCGCCACGTCGGTCACACTCAACGGCGTGCTGAGCGGGACCACCTACAGCGCGGACGCCACCATCTACTGGGGGCTGACCGACGGCGGCACGACGGCATCGGCTTGGGCCAACACGAGCGTCGTCGGCACGGTTACGCTGGGCGGCTTCTCGTCGGGCGAGACCGTGTTGGCCGGCGGCGAGTACTTCTACCGCTGCTACGTGACCAACAGCGTGGGTGAGGATTGGGCCGATTCGACGGCGGTTTGCACCTCTCTCCAGGCCGCGGTCTCGATTGGCGACGTGGTCGTGAGCGAGGGCGATGCCGGAACCGTGGACGCCGCGTTCGCGGTCACGCTGTCCGAGGCGTGCGCCTCGAACGTGACCGTCAACTTTGTCGTGTCCAACGGCACGGCCACGGCGGGCAGCGATTTCGTGGCGACAAACGGCGTGCTCACCATCCCGTCGGGCGTCACCAGCACGCAGATCACGGTGGTTGTCAACGGCGACACCGTGTTCGAGCAACCCGACGAAGCCTTCACCCTGCACCTGCACGGTGCGGCGAATTGCACGATCGGGGACAGCGCGGGAACCTGCACGATCACGGACGATGACGCCGCTGTCTATGTAGCCGACTGGCAGTACCGGTTGGAGGTGACGTTTGACGGCTACGGCGGCGGCACAACGCTGACGAACTGGCCGGCCCTGGTGCGGCTGACCAACTCGATCTCGGGCTTCGACTACGACACGTTCGTTTCCACCAACGGCTACGACCTGCGGGCGGCCAATTCCGACCTGACGCGCGTGCTCAACTTTGAGATCGAGAAGTGGGACACGAACGGCGAATCCTGCGTCTGGATCCAGGTGCCCGAGCTGCCCGCGGGCGGGACGAACATCTGGCTCTACTGGGGCAACCCGTCCGAGACCAACCTGCCGTCCTACGCGACGGATGGGTCGACGTGGTCGGCGGGCTACGCCGGGGTCTATCACCTCGCGGAGAGTGGCACGGCGACGAGCTACGCCGACAGCACGGCCAACGGGAATACGGCTACCTGCAGCACCAGTCCGACGGAGACGAACAGCGTCATAGGTCTTGGGAGGGACTTCCCGAACGACCAGGCCGGCTATTCCCCGGGTGTGGCGGGCCCGGCGGGCGGCATGACGGTTGACGAGTGCACCATGGTCTGCTGGGCGCAGACCGTTGCGGGCGCCCAGGACTGGCAGAACTGGATGGGGATCCAGGTGACGGCGGGTAAACACTGCCGGCTGGAGATTCACAGCAACGGCACGGCGGCTTTCTTCAATACCGACATCCCGGGTTTGGCCAACGCGTCCGGGGGTGCCGACGTCGTGGAGGGCAACGGCTGGCACCACATCGCGGTAACGATCGGCAAGTCGTCGGGCACAATCCAGATGTACGTGGACGGCGAAGCCGACCAGACGCCGAAGGCGACGACCGCGTCGGGCAGCGTGACTGCCTACCGAATCGGCAGCTCCACGGATGGGGGCTACCTCAACTCGATCGATGCCGACATCGACGAAGCCCGGTTCTGCACGGTGGCCCGGTCCGCCGCCTGGATCATGGCCAGCTATTCCAACCAGTTGGCGGATTCCGAGTTCGCCACGTACGGCACCGTGCTCGGGCAGCCGCTGATGGACATCGGCGCGGGGATGACAAACCGCGGTGTCGACTTTGCCGACGTGACCGCGGACCTGGTTTCGACGGGCACGGCCGAGACCGCCGTGTGGCTCTACTGGGGCACGAACGACGGCGGCCGTGTGGAATCGGCCTGGGGCAACACGCAGTCCTTCGGCGTCGTCTCGCAGCCGCTGCCGTATACGTACGACACTCACCTGAGCCCTCTCGACGACAGCACGCAGTACTTCTACGCCTACGTGGCCAGCAACGCCCACGGCAAGTCCTGGGCGGCGACGAGTTTCTACACCTACGGCCGTCCCGCGATCGACAACGACGCGGGGGCGACGCCGTACATCGGCTATGCCGCGCTGAGCGGCAACGTGGTCTCCACGGGCGGTTTCGAGACGACGGTGTACACCTACTGGGGCGATTCGGACGAGGGAACCAACAAGCAGGACTGGGCCTACGTCATCACCAACGGCGTCCTTTTCGAGGGCGCGTTCTCGAGCAACACGGTCGACGATGCCCACTACGGCGTGACCTACTACTACCGCTGCTACGCCACCAACCAGAACGGTGCCGGCTGGGCGCCGTCGGCTTCGAGCTTCCAGACGCTGAGGCCGCGCGGGGCCATGGGACTTGACGTGGCCGTTTACCGCGCGGCGACGGCCGGCGACACGATCACGACGGCCGACTTCGACCACACGTGGGATACGACAGTGCGCGTCGACTCGGCGACCTACGAGCTCGACACGGACGACGCCGGCGTCAAGTGCAAGGTCGGCCACCACCTTGTGCTCTATAGCGCGCGGTTCGAATCGACGAGTGGCAGCGATCGTTCCGAGCTACAATCACTGCTGCGTCTGGCGGGGACGACCCCGGCGATCGGTTGGTCGCAGGGATACATCCGACGAGTAGGCAACGACACGACGACAATCACGGCCGGCGGCGGCATCATCAACGTAGAAGACGACGATGACGTGGTGTCGCTGCGGTCGTTCCGGACGGACAGCAATGGCGCCGGCGTGGAACGCGCCAACGGCGGGTCCAGTATGCAGCTCGTCAAGCTGCCGGAGACGTGGGACTACTGCCGCCTGTCGCGCATGAGCGACACGGCCGGCCCGGGGCAGTCGTTTGGGGCCGTCACCTATGACACCCAGGACGAGCTGGACACCGACGTGTTCGGACACACCGCCGGCAGCGCCGACATCACCCTCAAGACCGTGGGACACTACCTGGTCCTCGCGAATACCTACTTCCACGAGACGTCGGGTTCCAGCAAGCGTTCGGGGTACATCCAACGCCTGACGCTGGACGGGGCACAGGAGGACGGGTCTCTCACGACCGTGTTCATTCGCAGCACCGAGGAGAGCTGCGACGATGGTGCCGTGTCATCCGCGATGATCGTCGAGACCGTCAACCCCAACCAGGTCTTGAACATCGAGTGCAGGCGGGAAGATGCGACATCCACCGCCGACATCATCGGCGGCAGGACGGCCGTCACGATCGTCAAACTGCCTGACACGGGCGACTACGTCCGGCTGGACGATAGCGGGACGGACGAACTGAACTCGGCGACGACAACCGCTCTTGGGTGGAACACCGAGGACGAGCTCGATTCCTGCTTCACTCACACCGACAGCCAGCTCGGCGTGACCGTCGACGGCGACTACCTCTTCTTCTGCACGCTGTACAGCGAGAACAGCAGTGCCGATCGCACCAAGTGGTGGCAGCGTTGGCGCAAGAACGGTCCGTCAGGTTCGATCTACCCGTACGGGGCGTCCGCTCGTTACAACCGTGACAACGAGGACCCCGGCGACGGCAACGGCGTCAACGTGACGAGCGGCAACCGTTCCGCGATCGTGGTTGACCTTGTCAATGGCGACTACATCGAGACGGTTTCGGAGCAGCTTGCGATCGCCGGCACGCTGAGTGCCGATGTCAAGGGACTGCAGGGCGTGCGGCTGGATTCGGTTGCCCAGCTGCTGCCGGCGGTCGAGAACGAGGCGGCCTCGGCATTGGCAAGCACCGGCGCCACCTTCAACGCCACGCTCTACGCGTCGGGCGCGGTCTACGATGTGCACGTGTACTGGGGCGAAACCGACGGCGAAACCGCGGCCGGGGCCTGGGCGAACACGAACCACGTCGGGACCTACACGAACACCACGGGGGCGATCGGCTACACGATAGACGATGGCATGACACCCACGACCTATTACTACTACACGTTCCGGGCAGCGAACGACCAGGAGACCTGGTGGGCCGAACCGAGCAGGCGCTTGCGGACCTACGGACCGCCGGTCATCAACAACGGCAGCGGCCCTGTCGTCGACGTCGGCTTCGCCACGCTGCACGGTACGCTTACCTACACGGGCGGAGCCCCGACGACCGTCTACACGTACTACGGCGACAACGACGGCGGGACCTCCACGGGACAGTGGGACCACGTTATCGTCAACGGCCCGATGGGCGAGACCTCGTTCTCCGCCGGCACGCCGACCAACCTGATGTACGGG
The DNA here is from genome assembly GCA_964555035.1 of uncultured Victivallales bacterium. Lineage (GTDB taxonomy): Bacteria > Verrucomicrobiota > Kiritimatiellia > UBA8416 > CAYOBW01 > CAZKRK01. The sequence goes on from CAZKRK010000085.1 coordinate 12,834, forward strand.
TTGACCTACTACTACCGCTGCTTTGCCACCAACATGTACGGCGGCTCGTGGGCCGATGCGACCACCAACTTCACGACGCTGACGGTGACGGGCGAAGACGTGCTGCCGGTGACCGGCAACCTCATCGCGCATTGGGACGCGAGTGCCATTACGGGTTTCAATCCCGGAGATACGGTGACGACGTGGGGCAACAGCGCCGCGGGGGGACCCGACGCCACGTTGGCAAACGGGACGCCCACATACGCAACCGACGCCGGCCACGGTCAGCCGACGGTGCGGTTCAACGACCCCACCTTGAACAAGGGCGAGTACTTCACCTTCAACGGGTTGAACAACATTCGAACCGTCTTCTGGGTGGTCAACGACAACAGCCCGACGCGCAGCGATCTGTTCCTGCTGGGAGCGAACGCCTCCTACGACTTCCATCGCGGCAGCGGTGGCAACATATGGGATAGCGGCAACACGCACGCGAACATCCGCAACGGTACGACAAAACTGGACGGAGCCGTTGTCGACGGTACGTCGACCGTGCTCACCGAGGGCGCGGACGTGTGGCACCTGGTGTCGATGCGAACCGACGGGGGTGCGGTATACGCCGACCAGATCACCCAGGACCGGACGTTCCATGGAAGCTGGGAAGGCGACATCGCCGAGATCGCGATCTACTCTTCCGTGCTCAGCGCGGCCGACGAAGCGGAGGTCGGTTCGTTCCTGGAATGGAAGTACGGCTTCACGACGCCTTATCCCGACTACACTCCGTACGCCGTCCTGGCCATCACCAACAGCTCGGTCACGAACCTGGGCGTGAACACCGCCACGTTTACGGCCGTGCTGGACACGACCAACACGGTCTTCGACGTGTACGCCTACTACGGCACGAACGACGGTGGCACCGTGGCCGGGGCGTGGGATACCAACGTCTATGTCGGCTCGTACACGAATTCCGAGTCAATAGACATCTCCAAGGACGTGACGGGGTTGACGTCCGACACGACGTACTTCTACACGTTCATGGCCACCAACGTGTCCACCAATATCTGGGCCTCACCCAGCGCAACGTTCCAGACGATGGGCATGATCGTCATCAGCAACACGGCGCCCACGGCCATCCTGGCCGGTTCGGCCACGCTCAACGGTACCTTCCCCCGCGGCGGCCGCGGCCACGTGACGATCTACTGGGGGCCGAGCGACGGCGGGACAACCAAGGGGAACTGGGCCAACCAGGAGGACTTCGGCGAGCTGTACACGCCCGCCGGCTTCACCACCAACGTGTCCCTGCTGGCGAACCAGACGTACTACTACCGCTGCTACGCGAGCAACGAGTACGTGGATGGTTGGGCCGCCTCGTCGACGAACTTCACCACGCCGCCGCCAGCCGTAACGCTCAGCCAGTCCGGCTCGCCGATCACGGAGACCTCGGGGCAGATCGTGCTGACGGCCACGTTGTCGGACGAGTGCGCCTCGAACGTGACGGTCAACCTCTCCTTCGGCGCCCTGCCGGGCGATGCGGTGAAGGACTCCGACTACAGCGTCTCCTCGACAAGCATTGTGATTGCCGCCGAGAGTCTCTCGTGGAACGTCACGTTGAACCCGATCGACGACACGGCCCAGGAGTCGAACGAAACGATCAGGATCGGCTTCGACTCGCTCGTCAATGCCACCAGCGGTTCGCCCTCGTCCGTGACGGGCACGATCGTGAGCGACGATCCGTGGGTCAACAACGGGACCGGCCCGTCGGATCTCGGTAACGACGGCACCGCTACGCTGGCCGGCCTGCTCGTTGCCGGTCAAAGCGCGACCGTGAAGCTCTACTACGGCACGTCCGACGGCGCGACCAGCATCCCGGCGTGGGACACGAACAGCTATCCCAACAACATGCTGCTGCACAAGGGATATCACGATCAGACCGACAACCTGGACTTGGACCTGAACAACAACGCCGGGTTGATGTACATAACGCCCTACGGGACGACAAGCCTGACGAGCGGCCCGGGTGACCGCGGGCTCGACTTCAACAACGACGCCGACTTCCAGGGCACGGGCGTGGTCACCAACAACGACTACTACGCGAACCTGTTTGTCGGCTATTTCAACGCGCCGGAAACGGGCGACTACGAGTTCCGCATCGCCGGCAGAAACGACCGCGCCGGGATCTGGTTCGACCTCGACCAGGACGGCGTGTTCGAGTCCGACACGCCCGGCCTCGGTTCGGACAGGGGCGAGCAGTTGGCCTGGAACAACGACTATGCGGCCAAGACGGTCAGCCTGACGGGCGGTCAGAGCTACATGATCGCCTTCACCCACCGCGACGGGACCGGCGGTTCGAACTGCGACTTCCGCTTCAGGACGCCGTCGATGAGCGCGGAAGCCGTGGTGAAGCCGGCTGACGCGTCGCAGTCGGGTCTGTGGGGGATCAGGGAGGTTCCCGAGAATCTCGCGTTTTCCGCCGCCCTCAGCGGTCTGCTGGCTAACCAGGAGTACTTCTACAGGGCCTATGCGACCAACGGCAGCAACCTGGGCACGGATTGGGCGGACACGGCCGAGAGCTTCACGACGCTGGTGGCCGCTGTTTCGATCGGCGACATTACCGTGACCGAGGGGCTGGAGGGAACGACGGACGCCGCCTTCCCGGTTACCCTCACCGCGCCCAGCGCCACCGACGTGTCGCTGAACTACGCCACGGTGGCCGGCACGGCCACGGCCGGCGACGACTACACGCCGGGAAGCGGTACGTTCGTCATCCCGGCCGGCACGGTCTCAACGCAGCTCGTGATTGCCGTGATCGGGGACCGGCTGGACGAAGTGCCGTCGGAGAACTTCTCCATCGAGCTCAGCCTGCCCACCAATTGCACGCTCACGGACACTTCGGCGACGTGTACGATCGTGGACGACGAGGTGCGCACGCATCTCGGGAACTGGACCTACCGCATGCCGGTCTCCTTCACAAACTATGCGGGCAGCGCGACGCTGACCAACTGGCCGGCGCTCATCCGGCTCGATACCGGCATCACCGGGTTTGCCTATACCAACTGCTCCGGCAGTGACGGCGCCGACCTGCGGTTCGTGAGCCAGGACTTCGCGACGTTGCTCGACTACGAAGTGGACACGTGGGACACCAACGGCGAGTCCACGGTCTGGGTGCGCATTCCCACGCTGCCGCCGGGTGGTACCAACATCTGGATGTACTGGGGTAACGACGGCCTCCTGGCGGATGAGGTCACGGCGGCCACCGACGTCAGCGGCTGCGTGCTGTGGCTCAAGGCGGACGCGGGCGTGCAGACCAACGGCAACGCGGTCACGAACTGGCTCGACCAGTCGGGGCAGGGGCACGACCTGTCGCAGGCCACGCCGGCTGACCAGCCGATCCTCACCAACAACGTGGTCGGCGGAAAGCCGGTGGTGCGGTTCACGGTGAACAGTCAGTACCTGCGGCGCACGGATGCGCTCGGGTTCACCGGGAACGCGGGCATGAGCGTGTTCATGGTTGTGGAAGCGGACGACGGCAACGGTCGCCGTGCCATACACCTCGGCAATGCCAGCGGGGCCGCCCAGGAGACAATCGCCTTCGTCACGGATTCGTCGACCCGGTACAACAACGGGAACAGCATCTTCGTCTACGACCCGATGAGTGATAGCTTCGGGATCGGAACGTGGGTGGTACCCGCCGGAGGGACCTACAGCGACGGGCGTTTCTTCAAGAATGGCGATGAGAAGTACCAGACCAGTTCAACCAATCCAACCTACACCAAAAACCTGGTGGACGGCGAGCTCTTGATCGGCCAGGGCCGATCGGATGCGGGGGCGTTCAATGACTTCTTCCTCGGCGACATCGCCGAGATCATCGTCTACGACCGCGAGCTGAGCCGCGACGAGCGTAACCGCGTCGGCCACTACCTCGAGCAGAAGTACGGACTCCACACGCGCCACACGCTGCCGACCGCGTATGCGGCTGACGGGGCGGTCTGGTCGGACAGCCATGAGACGGTGTGGCACATGAGCGAGACCGATGCCATTGACGCGACGGCGAACGTCCGCAACGGCTATGACGCCGGCAGCCCCGTCACTCAGATGGGCTACATAGGCAGCGCGGTCAACTTCACGGAAGGCAACGGAGACCAGATCAACATCACCGGATACAAGGGGATCTCAGGATCCTCCGCCAGAACGATGTCGGCCTGGATCAAGACCCCCGACGCCGACTCGGCGATCATGTCCTGGGGCACAGATTCTCCCGGCCAGAAGTGGATCTATCGTACACAGTCCGGGGGCGTAGATGGCGCGATTCGCGTCGAGGTGAACGGCGGTTACAACGTGGGCACGACCCCCGTCAACGACGACCAGTGGCGCTACGTCGTGGCGACATTCGAGGATGACGGATCACCCGTTCCCGCAGATATCGTCTTCTACGTGGACGGCGTGGCAGACGGGAGCTCGACTTCGGGCGGTAGCACCGTCAACACGGCCAGTGGTGATGACGTCGAGATCGGTAATGGCCATTCGAACCGCCGCTTCAACGGTCCCATTGACGAAGCGCGGATCAGCTCGGTGGCGCGTTCGGCCGACTGGATCATGGCCAGCTACTCGAACCAGTGCGACGGCTCCACGTTCGCTACGTTCGGCGAGCGCGAGTCGCTGGCGTGGCCGGAGCTGGAGATCGTCGATGGCGCGCAGAACATCCTGGCGAACACGGCCGACATCACGGCCACGCTCATCTCGACAGGCAAGGCGCCGACCACCGTGTGGTCGTACTGGGACACGAGCAATCACGGGACGGATTGGACTTCGTGGACGCATACGAACGAGCACGGCGTCATAACGGACATGGTGCCGGTGGCGCTCAGCACGAACATCGGCGGCATGGCGCAGGCCACGGTCCACTACTACGCCTACCGCGCGTCGAACTCGTATGCGGTGAGCTGGGACACAAACAGCTTCGAGACCCTCGAAGGGCCGGAGGTGAACAACGGCACGGGGGCGACCGTGAGCGCCGGCTCCGCCATCCTGAGCGGCGAACTGATCTCCGGCACGACCGCCGACATCACCATCTACTGGGGTCGCGAGGACGGCGGTGAGGTTCCGGGCAACTGGCAGTACGTGGCATCTCTGGGCACGTGCGGGGAGTCGAACTTCACCACCGAGGTCACCGCCTACTACGGCGAAACCTACTACTACCGCTGCTTCGCCACCAACGCCGCGGGTTCGGACTGGTCGGATACCCCGGCGAGCTTCGGGACGCTGGTGCCGAGTCAGCCCGGAGACGTCTCCATATTCAGGGAGGCCACGGCAGGGGACACCGTGACGACCTCGGTTTACACGCACGATTTCGACACGAGCGAGCGGACGTCGTCCAGCCACAGCCTGTCCGGAGTGAACGCGGTCGAGTGCGTAGCCGGCCACCACCTCGTGTTGTACTCGTCGCGTTTCGACGATCCCGGCGACAATGGTGACCAGCGCGCGGAAATCCAGACGTGGCTCAACCTCGACGGCGCGAACCTGCCCATTGGGTGGTCTCAGTGCTTCATCAGACGTCAGGAAGGCGATATGGAAGGCATCTGCGCGGGTGGCGGCATCATCGAGGTCAGCGCGGACAACGACGCGTTGATCATGCGTTCGCAGCGCACTTGCCAGGGCGACGACGCGATTCAGCGTGAGCCCAATGCCACCGGGATTCAGCTCGTCAAACTCAACGATGACTGGGACTACTGCCGTTTGAGCAAGACGAGCAACCAGACGGGCGTGCCGAGCAGTACGTCGTTCATTGACGTCACGTACGATCGCCAGGAGGAAGTGGACGCCGGGTCCTTCGAACACGTGAGCGGCACGGGCGATATCGCGCTGAAGACGGCCGGTCACTACCTCGTCCTGGCGAACACGTATATCCGTAAGGCCAACAACAGCACGCGTTCCGCGTATCACCAGCGACTCGCGCTGGACGACAACCCCGTGGCCGGGTCACGGACGACGGTGTACCTGCGCGGGAACCAGGACAGCGACTCGTGCAATGACGGCAGCGCGGCGATCGGCATGATTATTGAAACCACGTCGGCCAACCAGGTTTTGAGCGTCGAATGCAACAAGGAGACGGGGCAGACACCGGATATCATCGCAAGCGGGACGGCCGTGGCCATCGTCAAACTCCCGGACGATGCAGACTACATCCGGTTGGACGACAGCGGCACGGACAACTTCAACCCGGACACGATGACGGCCCTGGGCTGGGATACGGAGCTCGAGCGGGATGCCGCCGGCTTCGGCCACAGTGACAGTCAGATTACCGCGGCCGCGGACGACGACTACCTGTTCCTGTGCGCTCTCTTTGACAGCGACGATTCCGATCGACGGATGAAGTGGTTGCAGCGCTGGCAGATCAACGGATCTACGATTCCGGGATACGGCCACACGGGCAGGTACTCGCGCAACGACCAGAACCATGCCAACGGCAATTGGTCCGGGATCGTCCTGGGCCTCACTGGTGGCGACAATGTCGAGGTCGTGTGCGAAAGGTTGGGCAACGGGCCGGATCCGCTCCATGCGGAGATCAAGGGTGTCCAGGGCATGCGCATCGGCTCAACCATCGTGACGACGAAGGTCGCCAATGCCGCGGCAACCGACGTTGCCATCACGACCGCGACGTTCAACGGCACGATCAACATCGCGGACAGGGTGTACGACGTGTACGTCTACTACGGCACGGACGACGAGGGGAGCGTGGCCGGCGACTGGGACGAGAGCGCATTGATCGGCGAATACAGGAACGTCACGGGCCAGGACGTGGACTACGACGCCACCGGTCTGTCGCAGGACACCACGTACTACTACCGGTTCATGCTCTCCAACGACGTCGAGACCGTCTGGTCCAGCTCCAGTGAGAGCTTCGATACCGTGGGCCCGATTGTCATCACGAATCGCACCGCGGCGGCGATCGCGCAGACAACCGCCACGCTGCGCGGCGAGCTGGTCAGCGGCGGCAGTGGCGATACCTACCTGTACTGGGGGCCGACCGACGGCGGCGAGAGTATCGCGGCGTGGTCTAACGTCGTCAGCTACGGCGTGCTCTCCGCCTTGCCGACGCAGCTCGAGTCCAACGTGACCGGATTGCTGGCGAGCAAGCCGTACCACTACCGCTACTATGCCACGAACGCCCTCAGCGCCGTCTGGGCGCCGTCGACGATGGTCTTCACCACCGACGTGGCGGCGGTTTCGATCGCGGCCGCCTCCGTGACCGAGGGGCACAGCGGCACCGCCGACGCCACCTTCACCGTTACCCTTTCGGAGATCTGCGGCACGGACATGGCGGTTGACTACGACGTGGATGACTACACGGCCGTGGCCGGCAGCGACTACGTCGACGTAAGCGACACGCTGACCATTCCCGCCGGGCAGCCCAGCGGGCAGTTCACGGTGGCCGCGGTGGGCGACCGGGTGACCGAGTACCCGTCCGAGAAGTTCACCGTGACGCTCAGCTCGCCGTCCAACTGCGCCATCGCGACCGCGACCGCCTTCGGCACGATCGTCGACGACGACGTCGACCTGGAACTGAAGCAGTGGGACTACAAGATGAAGATCACCTTTAACGGTTACGCCGGCGCCTCGACGCTGACCAACTTCCCGGCCCTGGTGGTCTTCAACAACTCGCTGGGCAATTTTGCCTACGATCAGTTCACGTCCGCGGAAGGGTGTGACCTGCGGTTCAGCGATTCCACGGGCCAGACCTATCTCAGCTACGAGATCGAGAAGTGGAACACGTCCGGTGACTCCTACGTCTGGGTGCGCCTGCCGGAGCTGAGCGGCACGGATACGTACATCTGGGCCCACTGGGGCAACCGCAACCTGCTGGGGAACACGGTCAGTGAGCCGACGGAGGTGGCGGGTTGCGTCCTGTGGCTGGACGCCGAGGACATTGACGGCCAGGACGACGGCACGCTGGGCAACCCGGCCAACGGCGATCCCGTGGCCACGTGGGTCGACAAGTCCGGCAGGAGCCACGACGTGTCGCAGTCCACCGGCGCCGACCGGCCGACCCTGATCGCGAGCGTCGTGGGCGGCAAGCCGGTCGTGCGGTTTGACGCGAACAACGAGTACCTGACGCGTTCGGATGCGCTCGGGTTCTCCGGCAACTCCGCCATGACGGTGTTCATGGTGATCGAGGCGGACGATGCGGTCGCTCGTCGCGCGATGCACCTTGGCAAGAACGATGGGGCCAATTGGAAAACCATCGGGTTCGCTACCGATTCCTCATTCAGATACAACGACGGCAACCGCATATTTGCCAATGATCCGATGAACGGCAGCTTCGGGATCGGAACGTGGATGACCGAAATCGGTGGCACGGGAGGCAGCGGACGTTTCTTCAAGAACGGGGATGAGAAGAGCCAGACCGGGGCAACCAATCCAACGACAGCGAAAGATCTCGTGGACGGCGAGCTCCTGATCGGCCAGGGGCGGGGTAACAACGGTTCCTTCAGCGACCGTTTCCTGGGCGACATTGCCGAGATCATCGTCTACGACCGCGCGCTGACCGCGGCCGAACGCAACAGGGTCGGTTACTACCTCGAGCAGAAGTACGGACTCACGACGGCGTACACGGCTGACGCGGTCGATTCCGTGAGTCCGCCGTCGTACGCGCTGGACGGCTCCACGTGGAGCGAGGGCTTCGAGGCTGTCTATCACCTCAGCGAGACGAACAGCACGCGTTTCGACAGCACGCTCAACAACCACAACGGCACGCCGATGGGTGACGCCACCGACGGCGTCGGCAACGTCGATGGCGGCGCCGAGGTCTTCCGCGAACTGTTCGATACCAACGACGGCGACCATTTTGACCTGCCGAAGAACTTCGGGCTATTCGACGGTTCGCTGCCGTTTTCCGTCAGCATGTGGCTCAAGCCGACAACGATACCGACCCTGAGCGGCAACACTAGGGACCCGATTGCCTTTGCCCCGTTTGGCGAGAACGATCTGTTCTGGGGATTCGGCAGCGGCTCGCCGGATACGGAGCTGGGGGTTCGCGTCGACCAGGGCGGCTGGTATTCGCCCTGCAGCGTGGGTCCGTTGCCCAGCAACACGTGGTCTCACGTGACAACTACGTTTGGGGCCAGCGGCGCCGGGAACTGGAAGATGTACATGAACGGAGGCACGCAGACGGACTCCGGTACCCGCACGGGGGCCATCGGATCCAGGGCCGAAGAGAATGCTATCGGCGGCGTAGCGTCCGGCGACAACCGCTGGTTCGACGGCTGCATGGATGAAGTCCGGATATCCCGCGTCGTCCGCTCCCCCGACTGGGTCCAGGCCACCTGGAAGAACATGAACAACAACGGCGCGTTCAACGCCCACGGGGCGACGAGCGTGCGCCCGCCGACGGTGTTCATTCTCTGGTAGCGGTGGCTCACTACGAGCTGGTAGCGCGTGCGTTGGGTTTGTAGTGAGGCTCGCAGCACCGGGGGCGTATGCCCACG
>CAZKRK010000086.1:0-5559 GCA_964555035.1 uncultured Victivallales bacterium
CTGTGGGAGGCACTGTGGGAGGCACTGTGGGAGGCACTGTGGGAGGCACTGTGGGAGGCACTGTGGGGACAGGTACCCGTTCCCCGTTCGGGGACAGGTACCCCGTTCGGTGGCGACCAAGGTGGGGACCAAGGTGGGGACGGGTACCTCCATTCGGCCACGCCGCCCGTGGCGCGCAATTTCTTTCACTTTTTTCCGGAAAAACGGACGAGCAAAAGCTTCTGGTGTATTGAAGAGCAGGGTGTGTTCCATCAACAGCCCCTATCCTGAAAGGAGCCGACAATGAGACAGCCTCGTCGCAAACCCAACGATGCGAACTACTTCTATCACGTTCACAACAGGGCGGCCGGGATGCCTGGTGAGCTTCCTTTTGGGAAGATCGAAAAGGGACGCTTCTTGCGACAGGTGAAGAAGCTATGTGGCTACTACGTCATTGAAGTCATTTCTGTGACGGTAATGGGAAACCACTATCATTTGAAACTGCACGTCCCCCAGGAGCCTCCCTCGGACAAGGAAACGTGCAGACGGTATGAGCGGTACTATCAGGGCAAGAGGACTCTCGCTCCTGGAAGTTCGGAGTGCCGACGGATCTCACTGATGTTGAGGGACTTGAGTTGCTTCATGCACGATCTGCAGCAGCAGTTCGCGGTCTGGTTCAACAAGACCCGCGAAAAGGGGAAAGTCCGGCGCGGCCCCGTATGGGCCGATCGGTTCAAGAGCATTCTCTTGATAGGTGGACACGCGGTATGGCGTTGCCTCGTCTATCACATCTTGAATCCCGTCAAAGCGGGCATCGTTCGAGATCCAGCTGACTATCGGTTCTCTTGCTGGGGACTGTGGAGCCTGAACGGGTGGCATCCCTTCGCTGCGAGCATTGCACGACACCTTTTGCCCTACATCGGAGACACATTCGGAACCCGAACGCTGGCGGAATTCCATGCGAGGCTGGAATCTGCGCTGAGAGAGCGCTTGGCTGAGATGCGATCAGGATGAGCCAACCGAGTAGAGCGCTGCACATGTCTCATTCTCTTGCGTCGGTGCCGTGTTGTGAGATACAAATGGCGGCCAATAAGAGGAGGTTCCCATGAAGGGTCGCATTTTCGCCGCAAGTCTGTCTCTTTGCCTTGGTTCGCTCACCCCAACTTTAGCCGATGATGTGAAGCCGCCGGAAGCGAAAGGGCCGGTCGTCAAGTTGTTCAACGCAAAGGACCTTTTCGGTTGGACGTCCGATGTGCCCAAGGCCGACAAGAATCCGAACATTGAACCCAGCTTCGTCGTGCGCGACGGCAAGCTCGTCAGCATGGGGAACCCGAAGGGGCACCTGATTACGGACAAGGTCTTCAAGGACTACCGGCTTGACGTCGAATACCGCTTCCCCGGCAAGGGCGGGAACTGCGGGGTTCTGGTGCACTCGTCAAAACCACGGGCGCTGTATCGCATGTTTCCGCAGTCGATCGAAGTACAGATGATGTCCAAGAACGCCGGCGATTTCTGGGTCATCCAGGAAGACATCGAAGTACCGGACATGGTAGCGCGCAGAGGCCCGAAGGAGAAATGGGGCCGTGCGGAGAAGAAGGCCCGCCGCATCCTGAACCTGACCGATGGTTCGGAGAAACCGCTCGGCGAGTGGAACCACATGATCATCGTGTGCAAGGGACGCGAAGTCATCGTGTGGGTCAACGGCGACCTGGTGAACCACGGCACCAACTGCACGACCGACCAGGGCAAGATCGCGCTCCAGGCGGAAGGAACGGAGGTTGAATTCCGCCGCGTCGAGCTGGCCCCGCTGGCCGCGGAATAGTCTCATCCCCAGGTGTCACGCTGGTTCTGGGTGGACGCGTAACCGCATGTGCCTGAAGCGCTCGTCAAGAGCCAAGACGTCTCGAATACGGAGCTCTCGCATCACGACAAAGCTCGTGCAGTCCGTGAACGAAAAGTTCCTGTCTTCGTACTTGAAGAAAAGAAGCCATCGGGCTGGATCGACGTTGTCCCAGGACGCGCGAAGCACCGTCCTTCTACGTCCCGCACCCGCACGTCTTCCGCACGACCAGCCGGGACGTCATGACGACGTGGCGGTTAGACATGTCTTCGTCGAGGCAATTCAACGCCAGGCGGGCGGCTTCGCGCCCCATTTCGACTAAGGGAACGTTGACGGTCGTTAGGCCGACCAGGGCCGCGGCTTCGCAGTCGTCGAATCCCGCAAGAGCTATGTCGCCGGGGGCGTCCAGGCCGCTCTCGCGCAACACCGCAAGGGCGCCAAGGGCCATGGCATCGTTGAGGCAGAGGACGGCGTCGGGGAGGACCGCGGCATCGGCCAGCACTTGCGCCATCAAGCGGCGGCCGCTGTCCATCGTGAAGTCACCGGTCAGGATTCTCTCTTCCGGCAGCGTGGCTCCGGCTTGCTCGATCGCACGGTGACAGCCGACGAGTCGTTCGCGACTGTCATAGCCGTCGCGCGGACCGGTGAAAACCGCGATGTCGCGGTAGCCGTGTTCGGAAAGATGGGACGCGGCGGCGGCGATCCCGTTCTGGTTGTCGATGGAAACGGAAGGAATCCCGTGTTCCACGGCCGGGGTGTCCACAACGACGAGGGGCACACGGTCGTCGCGAAGCTCCGCCAGGAATTCCCCGGGCAGATCGAGATTCAGGACGATCAGCGCGTCCACCCGTCGTTCGCGGACGAAGCTCTTGAGGAGTTCCTTCTCATCTCTTCCGCCGTGACCGAACGCGGTCATGATGTGGTAGCTGCGCTCTCCCGCCACCCGATTGATGCCCATCAGCAGCTCCGTGAAGAAGCCGCTGCCCACATAGGGGGAGAAGACGCCGATGGTGTTCGTGCCCTGTCCTGCGAGCGCGCGGGCCGCCGAAGACGGATGGTAGTCCATCATTTCCATGGCCTGCAGAACTCGTTTGCGCGTCTCTTCCCGAACGAGGGCGCTCCCGTTCAACACACGGGACACCGTCGCTTTCGAGAGGCCGGTTGCCTCACAGACGTCTTTCAGTGTTGCCCTCATCATATGAATGAAACCGTTTTCAGTGAGCATGTACTACAGCGGGTGACGCAAAGCAAGAAATCTCTTGTTTCCGCTTGACCATGCATATGAAACCGGTTACATACTGGCGTGATTTGATGTTGGAGTGTTCCCGCGACCGAAGACGGGTACTATGACTATTCACAGATTTGGAGCGAGACAATTCCCGGGCATCATAGCGGCGCTGGCACTCGCCTGTCCCCTCCCCGGCACGTGCGCAGAGACGCGGACAGGCGCAGCGGCAACGAGACGGCCCAACATCCTCTTTGTCTTCAGCGACGACCATGCGCTGCGTACGATTGGGGCGTACAACGGGGACTTCCGTGGGACGCCGAACATTGACCGGCTTGCAGCCGCCGGGGCCGTTTTCACTCGGAGTTTCTGCTGCAACAGCATCTGTCAGCCGAGTCGTGCCTCGATCCTGACCGGCAAACACAGCCACCTGAACGGCGTGCTCAGGAACGGTTCTCCGTGGAACAGCAAGCAGCAGATTTTCACGCGCTTGCTGAGCCGCGCCGGTTATCAAACGGCGATGGTCGGCAAGTGGCACATGCACCCCCTTCCCTCGGACGAGTTTGACTACCACAAGACTCTCACGGCAAACGGAGGCCAGGGCCGATACTACAATCCCGCGTTCGTCGCGCACGACGGCACGATCGTGACCGAAGAGGGTTATTCGACCGACATCATCACTCGGGACTCGATCGAATGGATGAAGAACTGCGACAGGGACAGGCCTTTCCTGATGATGTGCCAGTACAAGGCACCGCACACGAACGTGATGCCACCGCTGCGCAACCTGGGCATGTACCGCGACACAGATGTACCTGTCCCCGACACCTACTTCGACGACTACGGCGGACGGACGGAATACCTCAAGCACAGTTGGATGCGGATGCATGGCATGAAATCGCCGGGTGTTCTGAAGATCACCCCGCCGTATGGTGAATATGAACTGCCGAAGAGGTCCAGGGGGGCCGAGCAGCAGTATAAGGGCGACTACGCCTTCGTGGCCAACATGACGGAAGCCCAGCGCAAGGAGTGGCACAGACACTACGACCCCCAGAATGAGGACTACCGAAAGCGCGTCGCGTCGGGCGAGCTCACGGGAAACAAGCTGTCGGAGTACCGCTACCAGCGCTATGTGAAGGACTACCTGCGCGTGGTGGCCGCGATCGATGAGAACGTGGGGCTGCTGCTCGACTGGCTCGAGGAGAGTGGTGTGGCCGAGAACACCATCGTGATCTACAGCTCCGACCAGGGGTTCTACCTCGGAGAGCACGGATGGAGCGACAAACGCTTGATGTATGAGGAATCACTGGCCATGCCCTTTATCGTCCGTTGGCCGGGCCGCATCAGACCGGGACAGCGGATTGACGCGATGATTCAGAACATCGACTACGCGCCGACGTTTCTGGATGCAGCCGGGGTCGAGATCCCGGCCGACATGCAGGGAAGATCGCTGGTGCCGCTGTTCGACGGTCAGGCGCCCGACGGTTGGCGCGGTTCAATCTACTACCACTACTACCACAGTGGGGCGTACAACCTGCCCAAGATCGAAGGTGTACGCGATGGTCGATACAAGCTGATCCGTTACTACGGGCATCCCAGGCTGAATCTTGGCGAACAGTGGGAGCTCCTCGATCTTGAAAAGGACCCGAAAGAACTGCGGTCCGAGTACTATGACCCGAAGTACGCCGGGATCAGGGCCCGCCTGATGGAAGAACTTCGCCGTCTGCGCAAGCAGTACCGCGTGCCCCAACCCCGGAAGGTGGAGGCGCGCAAATGAGAGAGCGAGTATCCCGTCCCATCCGTAGCGCCGACTTTCAGTCGGTGACCCGTTGCGCGGGTGTTCGAGCCGCACGCACTGAGCGCGGTCGCGCGCGCGACGGACTCCCACGCCGCTGTCACCGACCGAAAGTCGGCGCTACGACGCTTGTCGCGTTCCTGTCGGTTCTGGCCGCGTCGTCTGCCACAACCATCCTCGACGCCGGCCAGCACGGTGTGTTCAACATGGGACCGGCGCAGGGACAGGTGCGTGTCATACAGAGCGCAGAGGGGCGCGATCCCGGCACACTCGAACTGATTTTCGAAGCGCCGGCAGGTACGGCCGTCGGGGTGTGGAGCAAGGAGTATCCCGCGGAGCTGGCCGCGGCGACCGCCGACCAGATTACCATCCGCGTCCGTCCGTCCGATCCCGCTCTCGTCGGACGCATAGCGTTGGTTGCCGAGATCAAAGGAACGCGTGAGACCCAGCGCGTTCCCGTGGAGTTGACGGATGACGGGTGCGTCACGCGACATCCCGTTGCGTGGGGAGTAGTCGGTGACTTGAACGAGGTCGTCCTCGTCGTGAACAGCCTGCCCAACCAGCGCGACGTTGCGGGCAGCCTGCTCTTCGGCATCGAGTTCTCCAAGGCTTCCGCGTGGCAGAAGTTCGGCGGCAGTATGGGCGTGCGGTGGGGCATGGTGGTGCTGCTGGCGCTGGCGGTCGCGGGTCTGACGTGGTTGGTGCGATCCGCCCCTCACC
>CAZKRK010000086.1:5659-22289 GCA_964555035.1 uncultured Victivallales bacterium
CTGCTGGCGCTGGCGGTCGCGGGTCTGACGTGGTTGGTGCGATCCGCCCCTCACCGCCCTCCTCGCCTCCCTCCTCTTCATCCGCCGGGGAGATTGGACGTTTCTGGCGATCCCCATCGTCGGCGCGTTGGCCGGGGGGCTACTGAAATTGGCGCTGACGCGCAAAGGCCCCACGCCCGGCGAGCTGTGCTGCCACGTTCTGATTACCGGTTTGCTCGCCGCCTCCGCGAGTGCCGACGCCGTGTGGCAGGCGCCGCATGCCTGGTCTGCCCTCATACGACTGAGCACGTTTGGCGCGGTGCTTTTCATCATTCTTTACCACGGCGCCAACCTCTACCTTCTCTCCTCCCGCCGCAGAGCGATCGGCTGGATCGGTGCGGCGTTGATCGGCGGCATTCCCTACGTATCGGGCCTGTTGCTTGCCCTGCAGTCCACCGACCTGATGGGGAGCCTCAGCCACCCTCTCGCGGGCCGCGTGCTAATGCTCTTCCTGGTCAATGAGTTCATTGCGAACGGCTTTGCCCTGATCGCCCGGCGGCGGTTTGTGAAGGGCCGTGCGGTGCATCTCTGGTTGCTCGCCCCTGCCGTGGCGACGATGCTGGCGCCGTTCGTGGCGGATTTCGGGTCAGGTCAACGGGTCGCCGAATGGCCTGCGATCACGCGCGCCCTGGTCTCCGTCGTGTGCACGATGGTCTCCCAGGCCGCATTGTGGGCCGAGGCGTTCCTGGTCACCGGCATCATGATCGACGGCATGCGCGGCACGGCCCCCGACTCCAACATCGTGATCGGCAACGCGAAGAGCGGCATGCGCAAGGGCGCGGTCTACAGCGGCATCCTGATGGGGCTTGTGCAGTTGCTCGGGCTCCTCGTCGCGTGGGACGCCGTCCGGTCGGTTTGTCAGACCGCCCCGCACGTGCTCCTGTCCCTCGGTGGCGCGCTTGTCTATCCCCTCCTCAAGACCATCGTCGAGAGCTTCGACGGCAGCCACTCCTTCTTCGACCGCGTGCGCCGTGCCTACGGCGACCCCATCCTCTATGCGCGTGGTTTCGTTATCGGCTGCGCGTTCTCCATCGCAGTGACGATGGGACTCTCCTCGCACGCTGTCGGGCCGCGCGCGCTGTTCGGAGCCGTCGCCGGTGCGGCCGCGTTCGCCGGAGTCAGCCTGCTGCGCGACGCCCTGTTCGCGTTCAAGGGGCGTGGGTGGGTGAAGACGTGGCGGCTTTATGCCGTGGAAGGCTCCCTCGGTGCGTTTATCGGTGCAGCGCTGGCCTTCTACCTCGACGCAAACCAGATTCCGATCATCCTCCAGAAGTTCGAGCTCTACACCAGTTTTGGCATGGACCCCAACGGACTGGTCGGCGCCTGCAACAACGTCCGCATGACGCGCCCGGACGAATTCCGCGCGCTGTTGAACAACTGGGGCTACGTCCGCTTGTCTCCCGTTCAGGGCGGCGCGAAGTTCCTCCTGAACGAGGCAATCATCGGTGTTTCCGTCTGGGGTATCGCGGCCTGGCTATTCGCCGTGAACAAGGCCTTCCTGCAGGCCCTGTTCCAGGGGGAGTGGTCGCCGGTGAAACGCATTCCGTCGCGCGAGGGTGTCGCGGATATGGTCGAGAACACCATTCGCGTCATGCGCTGGGGACTCTGGATGTCGCCGATCATCTTTACCTTTCTCCGTCCGATGGGCGAACCTACCTGGTACAACCAGGACGGCGCGATCCGAACGGTCTTCGCGACCGTCAGCCGCATCTTCATGGATGGTGAGGCCTTCAACGAGTGGAGCCTCGGAGTCTTCACCGGCATCCTGGTCTACGGCGGCTTCCGCATCCTGATCTTCCTCGACCACATGGGGCTCCGCGTCGCTACGCTGGTCAACCTGAGCTTCATCGGAATGGACACGCTCGACGACAGGCTGGCCCGTTTCATAGGGCGCGATGCCTCCGCGCGTTTCATTCCCGAAGGCGTGAAGCGTTTCACCACGTGGGCGCCGCTCCTGATCCCGTTCTATCTCCCGGCCGGTATGGACTGGGATCGCGTGTGGAACGAGAGCCAGGCGATCCTCGCGACTCGCTCCGGGGGAGTTGGGGACGCAATCCTGGGACTGGGACTGCCCCTGCAACTCGCCATCGCCGCCGGTGCGGTTGCGCTCATCGCCGGTGTTTCGCGAGTCGTTCGTGCCGGACGCGCCCGCAAGACCGGACGGTCGGACGGTACGCTGTCGGTCTCAAACATCACCTATGAAGTTGAGCTGAAAACCAGCGGCGAGCTCAACAGCCGTCTGATTCACGAAGGCGTGGCCGTCAACCGCCCTTCTTTCGAAGGCGCTGAACCGGGCGGGCGCGCATTGTTCATCGCGGAGGTGGGCGACACCGATTCGGCAAAGGCGTGGCCCGTCATCGGCAACGCCCCCGAAGAGCTCTTTCCGGGCAGTGGTTTCAGACGCGATGACGGTTGCCTGGTCGCGACAAACGTCAACGACGAGATAGAAACGACCGTCGTGATCACGCTGCCCGACAGGGAAGACTCGGTCGAGCTCTGGACGGTTTCGGTGAAGAACCTCTCCGACCGCGCGCGACGGTTGAAGCTGTCTCCCTACATCGAGTGGCTCCTTCACGATCCGGGGCAGGATCGCAACCACACGCAGTACAACCGGCTCTATCCCGAGATGTCGTATGACTGTGGATCGAACGCCATCATCGCCCTGCACCGCTACACGAAGAAGGTGGGCATCCTGGCGGCCGGCACTCCGCCGGAGGGCTTTCTCACCGGCCGCATCGATTTCATCGGCCGCGCCGGCACGATCTGGCGGCCGCGTGCGCTGGAGACGATGAACTTCCACCCGTGCGTCGACACGGAGGCCTACCCGACCTTCGATCCGATCGGCGCCCTGTTGCTCAACGTAGACCTAGCGCGGAACGGCACGGCAGAAGTCACGCTCCTCACGGGCTGCGCCGACTCGCGCGAAGAGGCATCGGCGTGGATTCGGAAGTACCTGTCCCCCGACCCCAACGCCCCAGCGGTACCTGTCCCCGACCGTCGTGTCCCCGACCGTCGACCGTCGACGCCGAGGTACCTGTCCCCGACCGTCGGCAAGCCGCTGATCGGGCACGGGGAGATCCCCGCGGGCACGCCGCAGCCCTATACCGAGTACGAAGACAACGGCGAGACGTTGCGGATATCGACTCCGTTCACGCCGCGGCCGTTCGATCACACCATGTCCAACGCGCGGGGACAGGTACTCTGCGTCACGAATCGGGGGTTGCACTGCTCATCCAGCGTGAATGCGCAGCAGAATCGTCTTACGACAGACTGGGCTGACTTGGTTGGGCGTGAGATGCCGTCAGAAGCCATCTACCTTTTCGATCCGGGGGACGGTGCCTGGTATTCGCCCACGTTTGAGCCGCTACGGGATCCGGAGGCAAGCTATGATGTGCGTTTCGGCTCTGACGGTTCCGCGACTTTTTTAATGAAAAAGGGGAGTATTGAGACCGAATTGGTCACACATGTGCCTACTGACGACCCGACGGGCGTATACCTTCTGACGATTCGCAACAGCGGGGACAGGTACCGAAGTCTGCGGGTGGCGCCGTATTTCCAGATCGCTCTCGCGCACAGCCCGGAGATGGCCGGGCCGCTGAGTATCGACCGGGACGGGAACGGGGCGCTGTTTTTTCAGAATCCGCGCAACACCTTCCGTTCCGGCCCGGCATTCGTGGCGATGACGGAAAGCGCGGAGGCGGCCACGACCGCACGCGGCTCCTTCTACGGCCGGGGCAGGTCTTTCGCGCACCCGCTGATGGTGGAGAGCGGTCAGCCGGATGATTCTTCCGGCGATGCCATGCCGTGTGCCGGGTTGCTGACGACGGTCGAGATCCCGGCGGGCGGTGAGCACACCCTGGCCATCCTTCTCGGACAGACAGACACGCGCGCCGAGGCTGACGCCTGCATCCGGAAGCTCGGCACTGTTGACGCCGCCCGCGACAGTTTGCAGACAACCCGGGAGTGGTGGACGCGATTCAAGTCGACGCTTCGCGTGGAGACGTCGAATCCCGAGTTTGACGGCTACCTGCAGTGGATGAAGTACCAGGCATTGGCTGAGCGCATCTGGGCTCGCAAAGGGTTCTATCAGGCCAGCGGCGCCTTCGGATTCCGTGATCAGTTGCAGGATACGGTCAACCTCATCTGGGCCGATCCGAATCTCGCGCGGAAGCAGCTCATCCTGCACGCGAGCCAGCAGTTCCTCGAAGGCGACGTCGTCCACTGGTTTTTCACATTGCAGGACGGGCGCACGGGCTTCGCCAGCCGGTCGCATGCTTCAGACAACCTGCTGTGGCTCGGCTGGGGCGTGAGCGAGTACGTACGCATGACGGGAGACAAGACGCTGCTCGACGAAAGGGTGACCTACCTCCAGTCCGAAACGCCCCTGCCGCCGCTACCTGAAGGCAAGCACGGCATGGGCTTCTTCCCGCACCGCTCGCCCCTCGCAGACACCGTCTACGAGCACGTGCTGCGGGCAATCGACCTCGTATTCACGAAGCGGATGGGCCCGAACAATCTGCCTCTGATCGGGACGGGCGACTGGAACGACGGGCTGGACGAGATCGGCAGCGAGGGACGCGGCGAGAGCATCTGGCTGGCGTTCTTCCTGGGCACGATTCTCAAGAACATCTTGCCGGTCATCGAGGAACGCGATGGAACAGCGCGGAGCGCGCACTACTTCGAGAAACTGACGGCCCTCGAAGCGGCGGTCGAGAAGACCTGGCGCGGCGACCGTTACCTGCGCGCGATACACGACGACGGCACGGAGATCGGCGTCGAGGGCGCGGGCTACTGGGAAACAGACGCGCTGACGGCGGCGTGGGCCGTCTACGCCGGCGTGAACCGCGAGCGCGCACGCACGGCGGTCGACACGGCGCTACGCCTGCTCGAGCGTGACAACGTGATCAGCCTGGGGTACCCGCCCCTGCGCGAAGACACGAAACCGTACTTGGGGCGCAGCAGCCGTTACCCGGAGGGCGTGCGCGAAAACGGAATGTACAGCCATGGCGTGCAATGGTTGGTCAAGGCCTGCCGCATACTCTCCGAGCAGCTTGCCGAGGCCGGCGATGCCGAGGCCGCGCGTCAATACCGCGACACGAGCGCCCGTCTCTGGTTCAAGATCTCCGCGATCTCGCACGTGACACCGGACGAGATCGAAGTCTACGGTGGTCAACCCAACAAGCAGTGCGCGGACTACCTGACGAAGTACGATAGGGGACGCATGATCTGGAACGGCTACACCGGCGCCGCCGGGTGGGTGTTCCGCCAGGCGATCGAGGGTGTGATCGGGGCGAAGCTGGTGGACGGTGAGGTGACGTTGCCGCAAGACATGGCGGAACCGAGAGGGGATCTCACGGTCAGGAGCCTTACCCGAAGCATCTGACCGATCGGACGGATCAGTCGACGAAACGGAACTGTCAAACGTCTTACGAAAGAACGGTGCACCCGCGAGCGAATCGTTGAACAGGAGAGAACCATGAAGCAAACAACCTGGACCATCACGTTCGCGGTGCTGATTGCACTCGCCGGTTGCCGACCCAAGCCAACCGAGGGACCGGCGCCGGACAGCCACGCTCAACAGCTTCTCGACAACGCCCTGAAGTATGCCGACCCGAAACACGGCCTGATCGATCCGGCCTCCGGTTACCCGGTCGAAGGCTGGAACCAGGATGCGCAGCGCGGGCTTTTCCTGCGGTCATTCACACAGCTCACCGCGATTGGCGAATGGGTTGAGCTTCTGGCAAACGTGGTCGCGGGTCATGGAGAGATTCCAGGCATGTCCGACGCGCAGGTGCGCGAGGCCCTGGCCAAAGCCGTCACCAGCCTTCGCAAGGATCAACAGGACCCCGGTCTCAGCGCCAAAGGACTGCTCGTCAATTTTCTCGCTCTCACCCCGGGAGGACGGCAGGGACCGCTGGCACCGACCACCAAGCTGAAGGACTTCGAGGACGCGTTCGGACCGCAGCGCGCTGCGGCGATCTGGAAGGCGCTGACCGACGCGGAGTGGATCGCGCCGTTCAAGAACGGACTTGAGGCGAACGTCACGCGCAGCGACACGTACGGCACCGAGCACTTCGACGGCGCCATGGCCCCGTTCGCCAATGACGCAACCAAGCACAAGATCATGACGGTCCTAGACGAACGCATCGTGCGCGTCGTGTTTGGCGACAATGCCAATCTGTCGGCGTCCGTAGCGAAAGCGATCGGCGCGCTGCTGCACCCGAAGGTGAAGGACGATCCTGAACTCGCCAAGCTGCGCGCTGAGATGGAACGTTTCATCGAAGCGCAGCGCGAAGGCTACGCGCACCTCTACGACGAGAGGAAGGGGCTCTTCTGTTTCGGCTGGAACGCGAACACGGGCCGGCTCGAAGGATGGGAAACCGACCAGGGCAAGTGGATCGTCGGGTACACCGACTACTTCGTCAACGAGTTCCGTGCGCCGACGATGTTCGCGGTTGTCCGTCACGGATTCCCGCTCAATGCCTACGCCAACCTTGGGATGAAGATCAAGCCGTACGCCATGCAGGATGGGCGCGACGTGTATGCCCTGGCGCCGTGGGAGGGATCGGCGTTTCAAGCCTTTGGCCTCAGTCTGTTCATGGGCGAGTTGGAATCTCCGGCGATGCGCACGTTGCTTGAGAACGCCGCCGATATAGAACTGGATTTCTCCACCCGCCACGACCTGCCCGGCTTCCTCTCCGAGGCCTACAGCGGTCACGATACGGAATACACGGGCGACATCGGCATTCCCGATATCACCGTGGCCGGCAAACCGCGCATCACCGATGCCCCTTCTCTTTACACACTTGGGGTAGCGCACCAGATCCGGCCGGACGCCGTGGACGCCTTTCTTGTCGCCCAATGGCCGCGCATCTCGTCTCTCTTCACCGACCACGGCCCGTGGGAGGGATACAAGACGTCGTCGCGGGCCCCGATCGAGTTCCAGACCGCCGCGCACACGCTGGCGTTGATCCTTGGCCTGATCGGGACGGGTAACGAGAACATGGCGCGCTACCTTGAAAGCAAGGGGCTGACCGATTCGCTTGCGGACCTCTACCGTTCAGGGCCGCCGGCCGACCTGATGTCCGGCGAGTTTAACGTCTTCGCGTGGGCCGCCGAAGCGGACAAACTGAAGTCGGCGCGAGATGAAAACGGCTTCTCCGTGAAGGGCAGCGATGTGAGCGGCGTTAACGTCGCTTTCGTCGCACCGAAAGCGGAGGGTATCAGTCTTTCAGGCGGCACACTGCGCATCCGGTACCGATCGGCACACGACCTCACGGCCGCCATGACACTTGGCCGCCCAAAGGACCGTCAGCAGCCGGCCCTGCCGAACGAGGTGTTCGTGCGGTTCCACGACACGGGCGACGAAGCGGGAACGATCGAGATTCCGCTGCCTCCGACACCGGGATTGCGAGAAGTGAAAGAACTGGTGTTTGCGTTGGCCGGGGCCGGGAAGAAGGTGGCGCTGGATCTGTGTTTTGAGGAGTTTGCGGCGTCAGCGCGTGCTCACCCCTCACCCGGCTCGCTGCGCTCGCCGACCTCTCCCCCGAGGGGAGAGGTAGGAGCGCGCCAATCACCTCTCCCCTTGGGGGAGAGGTCGGCGAGCGCGGCGAGCCGGGTGAGGGGTGAGCACGCGCTGACGCGGCCCGAACGCCGCCCCAACATCGTGGTCCTCTTCGCCGATGACCTCGGCTACGGGGATGTCGGGTATCAGGGTTGCACCGAGGTACCCACCCCGCACATCGATTCGATCGCAGAGAATGGCGTCACGTTTTCATGCGGCTACGTGACCGCACCGGTGTGTGGACCTTCGCGGGCCGGCCTGATGACCGGGCGGTACCAGAACCGTTTCGGGTTCGAAGACAACCCCGGTCCGTTCCGGCAGCGGGAGGATGTCCTCGTCGGGACGCCGCTCGACCAGGCGAACATGGCCGAGCGGTTCAAGGCCCTCGGATATGTCACCGGCATGATCGGCAAATGGCACGAAGGCAAGGACCCGCGTATCGAGCCGCACAACCGCGGGTTCGACGAGTGGTTCGGGTTCAACAACGGCGCCAGCGAGTACTTCGTGCGCGAGAACCCGAAGAAGATGCTCGTGCGGAACGGCAAACCGGTCGAGGCGGAGCATCAGTACCTGACGGGCGCGTTCGGGCGGGAGGCCGTGGCATTCATCGAACGTCACAAGGCGAGTCCCTTCTTCCTCTTCGTTCCTTTCAATGCCGTCCACGGGCCGCTGCAGGCGATCGAGGAACAGAAGGAACGGTTTGCGAAGATCGAGAACGAAAAGCGCCGCACCACCGCGGCGATGCTCTGGTCGATGGACCGCAACGTCGGCAAGATCCTGACCGCCCTGCGTGAACAGGGACTCGAGGAGAACACGCTCGTCTTCTTCCTGAGTGACAACGGCGGCAAGCCGGGCGGCAACTATTCGTACAACGCCCCGCTGCGAGGCGAGAAGGGGCAGCTTTTGGAAGGTGGCATTCGTATTCCGTTCTGCGCGCAGTGGAAGGGCCGGCTGCCGGCCGGCAAGCGCGTTGACTTCCCGGTCATCTCGCTGGACATTCTGCCCACGGCGCTGGCGGCCGCGGGCGCCGCCGTTCCCGATGGCATTGACGGCATTGACCTGGTGCCGCACGTGTTGGGCAACAAACCCACACCGGAACGGGCACTATACTGGCGTTTTCTGTTCCAGTGGGCGGTTCGCGATGCGGAGTGGAAGTTGGTGAAGACAAAGAACGATCCGGAGATGCTCTTCCACATTTCTGAAGACATGTGCGAGAAGAGCGACCTGATCGGGACCCATCCCGAGATTGCGGCACGACTGCGCAAGGCCCACGACACGTGGGCGACGACGTTGATGAAGCCGCAGTGGGGCTGGCAGCCGGCTTTCTGCGGGAAGATACGGGTGGAGGAGTAGCGGCAGGCGAAAGAACATGAGGATTCACATGATGGTCAAACTGGCGATCGCTGCATTTGCCGCGGGGTGCGCACTGGAGAGCGTTGCGCTGGCTGACGTTCGCGTGGAAGACCAGTGGTTTGTCGTCAACGGCCAGCGCTTCTTCGCAAAGGGCATCGGGTACAGTGTCGGGGGTGGGCGCGGCGGAATCCCGTGGGAGCGGACCTTTGACGGTGACCTGGTCAAACGTGACATCGCGTTGATGAAGAAGGCCGGGTTCAACACGGTCCGTAACTGGAATGAATACAAGTCCGAGGAACTCGAGCTTTTCAGGGCGAACGGTCTGATGGTGATCCAGGGGTACTGGTTCCACTTTCCGCACTACCTTGCGGATGAAGCCTACGCGAAAAGGACACGTGAAGAGCTTGCCGCGGTCGTACGCATGTCGAAGCGCTTCGACAACATCCTGTTTTACACGATCACGAACGAACCCAAGCCAGGGCCTATACTCGACGCCGGGTTGGACGCCTATGCAAAGGCTTGCCGGGAGCTGAAGGCTGCGGCGCGCAAGGAGGATCCCGACTGCCTCGTGACATTCTCTCACATGTCGGCCGATGAGCTCCTGGACCAATCGGCCTGGGACGTCATCTTCCTGAACAGCTACATGTACGTCCCCAACACGGTTACGAAGTCCCTCAAGTATCGCGGTCACATCGAGTGGTTGCGCGAACGGCATGCCGAGGACAAACCGTTTGTGATCGGCGAGTTTGGCCTTTCCGTTTCCCCAAGCGGCGAGGGGAGCATGGGCTATGGCGGCAACACGCCGAAAGAACAGCGTGACGGGTGCCTGCACATGTACCAGTCGTTGATCGACGCGGGCGCCCAGGGCGGCTGCCTCTTTCACTGGCGGGACGGCTGGTTCAAGCTGCACGACCCGATGACGCACGATGACCACGCCGAGGAATGGTACGGCATCCTGGCGATCGAGGATCATCAATCGGACCCGCGCGGTACGCCGCGTCCGGTCTACGATGCTTTCAGAGAATACAACCAGGTCATCCTGATGGAGCCCCGGCAGATGGTCGTCTACCCGGGCGATGTGCCGGTCAAGGCCTTCGTGACGCAGAACGTCACCGCGATGCGATGCCGCACCGTCGGCGGCGACTGGATCGAGATGGAGAGAACCGATCCGAGCTGGCGGGAGTCGTCACTCGAGGGGCTGGGCGCGGGTCGCCACACCGTGGAGATAGAGGCCCGGCTGAGCTTGAGCGACATCAAACACATTCGACGCAGAGTGGATCTGGTGGTGGGCGATCGGGCGCGCGCATTGCCGACGTTGACCCTCACGACGGACAAGCCTGCGTACGAGTACGGAGAGACGGTTGTCGTCACTGTTTGCGCCAAGACCCGGCAGGGCGCTCCCATGCCGAATACGAAGTTCGTTGCGACCTTCCAGAACCACCGCACTGGAGAGGCCCGCAATGTCGAGGCGCTGACCGGGGATGACGGGCGTCACCGGCTGATCTGGAGGCTGTTCTGTAAACCGACGCTCATCACGTTGGGTGTGGGGGGTGAGACAACGACGCATGGTGTCGCACACCGGATGACGGATGCAACCGGTATCCGGGTCCTGGGGTTTCCCAGGCGCGATCTGCAGAAGATCGCGGCGAGTGACGGTCGGCTGATCGCGGGTTTTGACTACGAATCGAAAACGGCGCTCGACAAGGCCCTCGGGCGGGTTCTGAGCGGCTCCGCAACGTACAAGGTCGACGGGGAGTCCGAGAACAGCAGGCAGGGACAGGCAATTCGATTAACCTTCGAGCCCACGGCTCCTCACGGTTGGGGATATGCAGAGATTATGCTCAACGTCCCCGCGGACGTCTCGCAGGACAGGGCGATCAGCTGCTGGCTCTACGGCGACGACTCCGGAAACGGCATCAAACTCATGTTGATCGACGTGGACGGCGAGCGTTGGTTCGACGAGGGAATTCCCCTGGACTTCAAGGGCTGGAAGCGAGTTGTGTTTTCGGCCAGGCATCTGCAGCGGGACCCGCATGACGGCATTGACGACGGCGATGCGCGGCCGAATCCGGACAAGGTGGCCGGCGTCGCGTTCGTCATGGTGTCGAAAGGTGGGAAGAACGCAACCGTGATCGTCGACGGGCTAACGGCACATCGGTAACGGGTGGACAGGCAGAAGCAGCGCGGGTATCCGGCCCGCTACGGAACGGAGTGGAGACGAAACCGAAGTGAAAATGAGAATCACGCTGACCTTGTTGAGTCTGGTTATTGTATCGACGCCCCTTTGCGTCGATGCCGCCCCTTCCGCCAAGCCCAACGTCGTCCTCATCTATGCCGACGACATGGGATGGGGGGACGTGGGGTATCACGGGGTGAAGGACATCCTGACGCCGAACATCGACAAGCTGGCGGCGGAGGGGGTCTCGTTCAGCCAGGGGTATGTCTGCGCGTCGGTGTGCGGACCGTCCCGTTGCGGGTTAATGACGGGGATCTACCAGCAGCGGTTGGGATGTGGCGAGAACCCGAACTCGTCAGGTTTCCCCGGCAACCCGAAGTTCCCGTTCGCCGGGCTGCCGACGAGCCAGCCGATTCTCTCCGAATTGCTCAAGCCGCTTGGCTACGCGTGCGGCATGGTCGGCAAATGGCACCTCGGTCTTCACGAGACCATGCGGCCGAACGCGCGCGGGTTTGATTACTACTACGGTTTTCTCAACGGCTCACACAGCTACGAGAAGGCACTCCCGGAGTTCGGCAAGAGAAAGGAATCCTGGCCGCTCTTCCGTAACAACGACATGGAACCACCTTACGAAGGGTACCTGACAGACACCTTCACCGACGAAGCGGTCGCCTTCATCGAACGCGAGCACGAGAAGCCCTTCTTCCTGTACGTCGCCTACAACGCCGTGCATTCGCCCTGGCAGGTACCCGACAAGTACCGCGAACGCACGAAGCACGTGAGCGATATCGAAGACCGCCGTTTCTTCGCGGCGATGGTGCTGGCGATGGATGACGGCGTAGGGAAGATCATGGCGGCGCTGGACAAGGCCGGCGTGAGCGACGACACGCTGGTATTCTTCATCAGCGACAACGGCACGCCGCGCGGCCAGGGGCTTGGCTATCCCAGGAAAGACTACACCAAAGAGCGCGGCGGCTGCACCATGTCCAGCGCCGGTCCGTTCCGCGGATTCAAGGGCGACACGTTTGAAGGAGGCATCCGCGTCCCGTTCGTCATGCGCTGGCCGGGGAAGATCAAGCCGGGGACGAAGTATGACCAGCCCATCAGCAACCTAGACGTCATGCCGACCGTGATGGCGCGCCTCGGGGTCGAGCAGCCCGGCAGGGGCTTTCCGTTCGACGGCGTAGATCTGATGCCCTACCTCGCCGGCAAGAAAGGCGACGCACGTCCGCACGAGGTGCTCTACTGGCGCAGGGACGACGACTATGCGATCCGCAAGGGCGACTGGAAGCTGGCGTGGAACGACCACAGCGTCATGCCCGGCAGCGACGCGATGCTGTTCAACCTGGCGGAGGATCCCGGCGAGCACCACGACCTGAGTGCTAAGCACCCCAAGCTCAAGCAGGAGCTACAGGATCTGTTCGACGAGTGGGACAGTCCCCTACCCCCCAGCCGCTGCTGGGGCGGACCCAACAATCGAAGGCCGAAGGACGCCGCGAAGCTGGTCATCCTGGGAGACGAAGGCGACGCTTGGTCCATTCTGAATCCGAGCGAGGCCAAGTTGCACGGCAACGTTCTCCGTCGCAGGCCGGACGTCATCTCACACTGGCGCGAGCCGGGCGAGTGGGTCGAGTGGTCTTTCACGCCGTCGGCCTCGGGCGAGCATGAGATCATCGTCGAGTACTCCGGTCCCAATGCCACGACCTTGGCGGTCGAGGTGGGCAAGACGCGTCTCACGGCGAACCTGCGTGGCAGGCGGGACTGGGGGGACCACGCGGCAGCGCTCGCCGGAACGGCGCGGCTGGAGGCGGACAGGGCGTACGGGCTGGCGTTGAAGCAGGGCGAGCCGTGGCGTGCCGTCAACGTTCGTCAGGTTGTCATAAGACCAACCGCCGCCCCGGCCAGGTCCCCCAACATCATTCTGATGATGGCGGACGATCTGGGCGTGGAGTGCCTGGGAAGCTACGGGTGTACGGAGTACCGGACGCCCGAGCTGGACCGGCTCGCCCGTGAGGGGATGCGGTTCACGCACTGCTATGCGCAGCCGCTCTGCACGCCGTCGCGCGTGCAGATCATGACAGGCCGCTACAACAACCGGAACTACGACGGCTTTGGGCTGTTGCGTCGTTCAGAGATCACCTTTGGCAACATGCTGCGCGATGCCGGGTATCGCACGTGCGTCACCGGCAAGTGGCAGCTCGCGGGGGACAAGGACACACCCAACCATTTTGGTTTTGACGAGTACTGCCTCTGGTTCCTCTATCCTCCGGCCAAGGAGAAGGGTGGCCAGGCGCAGGGGCGGCGGTACTGGGAACCGTACCGGTTCCGGGAGAACGGCAAGATGAAGACCGTCGCGGAAGACGCGTACGGACCGGACCTCTTTTGCTCCTACATCGAGGGCTTCATTGCGCGTCAACACGACCACCCGTTTTTCATCTACTTCCCCATGGCATTGACGCATGCCCCGTTCGAGCCGACGCCCGATACGCCGGGCAGTGCCGACCGCGACTTCAGTCAGCACAAGTACAAAGACGACACGTACATGAAGGACATGGTAGCCTACATGGACAGGATCGTCGGGCGGATTCGTGCGTCGCTGAAGAAGTACGGTGTGGCCGACAACACCATCATTCTCTTCACGGGCGACAACGGGACCGACAAGCGGGTCACGACTGAGACGAAAGGCGGACCGGTGCGGGGCGGCAAGGGTGACATGACCGACGGCGGTACGCACGTCCCGCTGGTCGCGCTCTATCCGGGAAGGACGCCGGCCGGAACCGTGAGCGACGCGTTGATCGATTTCAGCGACTTCATGCCGACGTTTGCCGAAGCGGCCGGGGCTGAGCTCCCGGCGGACCGTGTCATTGACGGCGTATCGTTCCTGCCGCTGCTGCGTGGCGAGAAGGGGAACCCTCGCGAGTGGGTCTTCTGCCACTACTGGGGCTTCGGCCGCCGCAAAGCGGACGCCTCCAGCTTTGCGCGTGACCAACGCTACAAGGTCTACGACAACGGTCGCTTCTACGACGTGCAGACCGATCCGAAAGAGCAGGCTCCGCTCAAGCATCGTGACCTCGATGACGACGCAAAACGAACGAAGGCGAAGCTGAAGCAGGTGATTGCAGAGACCATGAAGCCTATATCCGGCAGTTCAACTGCTCCGCAGTTGACGCCATGACTCGCAACGCATTGAACAACAGTTGTTTATGCGTATTCGCTTTCAGCACAAAGCTCGCACCCGCTGGGTGCAGATTAAGGCGAAAGATTAGGGCGAAAGACTAGGGTAGATCTCGTTGCTTCCTTGATCTTTCGCCGTAATCATTCGCCCTAATCTCCCTGCAGAGGTAATCCAACTGCTCTTTCTAGGTTAAATTCAGATTAGTGCTTGCGTTCCATGGCTCGTTCTGTTTGTCTCCTTGCCCTCGACGGGGTTTTCGGACGTTTTCGCGATGCTCTGAGGCCTTTGTCGTTACATGCCGTGTCTCTCCTCCACCAGGTGGAGATGCACAAACGCCGTGATTTTTTCGCGGTCTTTTCTTTTCCACGCGTCCGGCGGGTAGAGATCAGTAGAACGCCGGACCAGGTAACACACATTGAGAACACACGCACCCGTGTCGCGTGCACGCAGACCGCGTTCCGCATCGCACCGGCATCCCCCTTTCTCGAAAGGCGCCTTCAGCACTCTCGTCCCGGCGCTGCAACGCGCCCTCTCGGCCGCGCAGTACGCAACGCCCACGCCTATCCAGGAACAGTGCATACCGCACCTGCTGGACGGCCGGGACCTGTTCGGGTGCGCACAGACCGGCACCGGCAAGACCGCGGCCTTCGTCCTGCCGCTTTTGCAGCAGCTTCACGGAGATGCCCGGCGTCCCCGCCGGGGAACGCCGCGCGCGCTCATCCTGACCCCCACCCGCGAGCTCGCGGCGCAAATCGGTGAGAGCATCCAGACCTACGGCCGGTTCTTGCGTCTCAGTCACACCGTCGTCTTCGGAGGCGTGAGCCAGCTCCACCAGGTCAGGGCTCTCAGTCGTGGCGTCGACATCCTGGTCGCGACTCCCGGACGGCTACTCGATCTCATGCAGCAGGGGTTCATCCATCTGAACGAGGTGGAGTGCTTTGTCCTGGACGAAGCCGACCGGATGCTCGACATGGGGTTCATTCCCGACATCAAGCGCGTATTGGCCAAACTCCCGTCCGAACGTCAGACGCTGTTCTTCTCCGCCACCATGGCGCCGAACGTCGTGGAACTGGCCAGGACCATGGTTTGCGACCCCGTACACGTCACGATTGCGCCTGACGAACCCGCCGTGGAACGGATTGCACAGAAGGTCCTGTTCGTAGGTAAGCGGAACAAAGACGCCCTCCTCGTCTCGTTGCTGAACGATCCGCGGATCACCAGGGCCATCATCTTCACGCAGATGAAACACGCCGCCAATCGGGTCGTGGAGAAGCTGTCCACCGTGGGCATTCACGGTGCAGCCATCCACGGCAACAAGAGCCAGGGCGCACGCACCCGCGCACTGGATGGCTTCAAGGAGGGGCGTTTTCGAGTTCTGGTCGCCACCGACGTGGCAGCGCGGGGATTGGACGTGGACGACATCACCCACGTGATCAACTACGATCTGCCCGTCGAGGCCGAAACCTATGTGCATCGCATCGGTCGCACGGCGCGGGCGTCAGCGGATGGTGATGCCATTTCCTTCTGCTGCGCGGAGGAACGCGCGTACCTGCGGGCCATTGAACGTCTACTGGGCAAACCGGTGCCTGTAGAAATGGCACACGACTACCACTGTGAGGATGCTCGCCATTCCCGCCTGCCGGCCCCGACGCGATTCGGGCGAGGCAACGGCGGCGGACAGCGCGGAAAACGCCGGGAACCGGTCGGCCGACATCAGGGCCGGAACAGGGGGAGCAGGCGAAAGTAGTCGAGAATAACGGTTGCATTCCGCGGTCGCTGACCTCAATGTTCACTTTTTTGGCCAGGTTGGGCCAATGCCGATCCGCACTCTGTGTCATCGTGTTGCAATCGGAATCAAGAAAACGCATGACACACTAGGAGATATCATAATGGATATCTATGTTGGCAATCTGCCTTACTCGGCGGACGACGGACAACTGCAGGAACTGTTTGGCGCTCATGGGACGGTCACGTCCGCCCGGGTGATCATTGACAAGTTCTCAGGTGACTCAAAGGGTTTCGGATTCGTGGAGATGCCGGAGAAGAGCGAGGCACTCGCCGCCATCCAGGCTCTGAACGGGTCGGACCTCGGCGGGCGTGCGCTGCGCGTCAACGAATCGCAGCCGAAGCCTCGTGGCGGCGGCGGTGGCGGAGGCCGTGGTGGCCACGGTGGCGGTGGCGGTGGTGGCCGTGATCGCCGCTGGTAGACGAGGCTCTGCGAGCAATCGCATTGACTTGAATATGAAGGAGGCGCGCTTCGGCGCGCCTCTTTTTTTTTGTCAGCTACCTCAATGCGTCGGCAATTCAAGGATTGTCCGGATCG
>CAZKRK010000087.1:0-21942 GCA_964555035.1 uncultured Victivallales bacterium
AGAGTGGGATTAAGTGTCGAGAAAACGGGGGAGAAGGTCGAAACATGGCCAACCCCTTTCAGAAAAGAGAATTGGACAAGAAAGAGCGCTGTCAGCTTTAACAGTACGGCCTTCGGCCCTGGGGCGCAAAAGATGTGACGTATAGCGAGGGTGAAACCCTGGGGACCGGCCAGACACCCAACCATCCAGGCTCTCTGGGGAGCAACGCCCCTCCCGCCGCGTTCAGATGTAGCAGGGGAGCGGGGCTTCAGGTGGCGCGAACGTTACACCCGGCGATCCTCGCCGGGCTGTGATGTTGCTCGCCTTCGGCGAGCCCGTTTTCCCGGTGGTTGGCATCGTATCGTCCGCTTCGTCCGGACTGTGATGTTGCTTGCCTTCCCGTCTCCGGCGACGAGTGCGATTAGGGTCGAGAAATGCCGGATGCAACAGACGCATTCTTCGACCACATCACACATCAACATCACTCCACCACCGATCACCGACTACCGGTTACTGCTGTTTCCAGTTGGAGGCACAGCAGAGGGTGAGCGGACCGGTCTACGGGGAAACAGGTTTGTCAACATGGGAAGTGGCATTTTTCGCCCGGCTGGCAAAATGTTCCGCGCAGCTGACCGATGACATATCCTCTTGAATGCAAATGACTTCAGCACATCCCCCTGCCTGAAAGCGGTCAAAACTGCCTCTCGAAGGCACGTAGTACCGCCCGCGGCATCTCGGTTGCTAAATGTAGCGTGAAATGCGTGCTACGTTGACAATCAGGTTGTTCGTTTCGGCAGCGCTCAGTGCAGCGATCTCCAATTCCGTCACGGCCCAAACCGCCACGAACCGGCAGTCGAGGCCATCGGCACGGGCGCCGTGGCCGACCACGGGCGGCAAGCTTCAGGAGCTCGAGAAGAAGGCGGCTGAGCGCGACGTGCTGGCGGATACGTGCAAGTCGCTGGAGTCGGAAGTGCAGCGGTTGCGCGGCGCACTGGCCGAGTTGGAGGGGCGGCAGTCGCTGATGGGGAGCAGTCGCACGCCAAGCCGCCTCGAAACGCTGGAGGCGAGGGCGGAGAAATTCGCGGATCTGTCCACACAACTGGAATACAAGGAAGTCAGGATCACGCAGTTGCAGGGTCAACTCGACGCACAACAGGAAACCAAGCGGACGATGGAGGACGAGATCTCAGTGCTGAGGAGCCAGATCGACGCTCTGACCACGCTGACCACCGAGCAGGCGAAGCAGCTTGCGGCCATGCGCAGCAATGTCGACGAAATCCTGCTGGGGAAGTACGAGTACTACGAGGTCAAGGAGGGGGACACGCTGGCGTCGATTGCGGCGCAGCCCCTGGTCTACGGTGACGAGGCCCGCAAGGCGTGGATCCGGCAAACGAATGCCCGCCGTGTCGAGGATATGGACAATCTGCGCGTAGGAGAGGTGTTGATCATACCACGTTTCCCGCCATCCGGGCGGTATGCGTTTTGAACTCACGGGAGACCGATCGATGAGGGTGCTGCTGATAGAAGACGAAGCAATCGTGCGTTGGAGTGGCCGGCGAAGCCTGGAGACGATGGGCTGCGAGGTCACCGAGGCCGACACGGTCGCCAAGGCGGAAGCGTTGTGGGAAGCGAACGTATTCGACCTTGTCGTGGCGGACCACAGGCTCCCGGACGGTTTCGGAGCCGACCTTGTCGAACGGATGCGGGAGCGGGGCCGCAACGAGAGCGTTGTCTATCTGAGCGCAGAAACGGAAGAGATCGGTCCGGAGCGCCGCGCTGCGCTGGAACTGAGTGCCGTGCTTTCCAAGCCGGTCGATTTCGACGTTCTGGCCAGCACCGTTGCAGACATCGCGGAGCAGCGGACGGCCCCGTCCGTCCCGGACGACGAATCTGCAGCAGAGCCGGGAGATATTGTCGGCCGTTTTCGAGTCGTAGCGGCAGAGAGCTGCCTGGACTGGGATGCTGTGGCGGGCTTGACGGACAAGATGCGCGATGCTCCGTGGGTCGCGGTGGATCTCAGGTCGGTAACGCGTACACAGCCCTCGGCGTGGCCGGCGCTGATCGAGTGGGCCGAAGGGTGTCTCCACGGGGGCGGGCGGCTGTGCCTCATCGTGACGGATGCCGAGATCGAGAGAGAACTGCGTTTTCACAAGGTCGATCGCAGTATCGACATTGTCGCGGACACGGCGGCGCTTGAGGCGCTGGGCCGGCGGCCGGCGGCGGCGTGCGAACGCATGGCGGTTCTGAACAGTGTGGCGGCGAGAGGAGGCCAGTGACGGTGCAACGCCCGCGGACATGGCCAGGGAGATTCGCCGTCACAGGCGCCGTTATCGGCCTGCTGTTGGCCGGCGGTATCGCCTGGCTGACGGGGCGGATCCCGATACTGCCGGGTCCCGACGGCGTGCTGTGGAACTCTACCGACGAGGACGCGGAGGTGTGGCTCGAACGTGCGGACAAGGCGATCGCGCTCGCGGACAACCGTCGGGCCTTTGTCTGTCTGCAGATGGCCGCGAGAGCGGCAAGCGGGCGGAAGACAAAGTACGAAGTTGCCCTGAGCATGGGCCGGTTCCTGGTTGCACAGGCGGCATCACAGCGTCCTCACGTGTTCATCCCCATGGCACGACAGTATCTGGAAGCGGCCCTCGATATGGCCGACACGCCGCGACAGAAGGTCGCGGCGAGCCGCTCTCTGATGCAGGCGTACCGCATCCGCAAAGACATGCCGGCCATGCGCAAAGCGGGAGCGATCGCCATGCGCTCGGCCCGCGGTGACGCGGAACGGGGCATGCTGCTGCTGATGCAGATAGACGCCTGTCTGGAATTCGGGACGTCAACGGAGATGTCCGGGCTTCTCAAGGAGGCGGCGGAGGTGTTTGAGAATCTGCCCCATCGCAGGGAAGAGCTCGAAGCGCGCAAGGCGGCAGTGAGGCAGCAGTTCGTTCTGCGCGACGACTGGTTCGAAGATTATGCGCGGGAGAAAGGGCCGGCGGCCGCCGAGCTTCGCCGCATGCGCCTGCTCGACGAGGCGATGGACCTCTACCGGCTGGCAGCCAAGGGCATAGGCGAAAGCGAAAGACTGGCCGAACAGACGCTGGATCTGGCCCATATGTGCCGCAAGATGAAGCGCACCGAAGAGGCCGACCGCCTGCTGCAGGCATTTCTCGAATCCGAGTTTGCCGGGCGCCTGGACGAGGCCCTGCTGCTTTCGATCGGCATAGCGTTGGACCGCGGCCTGACGGTTGACGCGAGCCGGGGCATTCAGACCTACCTCCAGCGGCACGGCTCAACCGTAGACGGTATCGAAGCGGGCCTGGGGCTCATTCGGGTGTTCGAGAACGTGGACCAGGACGAGAAGGCCATGAATGTAGTGGAGTTGTTCGAGCAGTATGCCCCCGCGGGCAGAGTCGATCCGCGTTTTCAGGCCAAGGGGGCGCTGCTTGCCGGCCGCCTGGCACTTTTCGACAGGGCCGAGGCCTATGTAAACACGATCATGACACGGAACGCCCCGATCGAGCTGATCGCCGACACCGTGGAGAGCTACGCGCGAATCTGTCTCGAGCGTGGAGAACCGGCCCGGGTCAAGCGTCTTATGACGCGTTGTCTGGCGCAATTCCCACGCTACAGCGTTCTGGATGACCTGTACTTCCGCCTCTTCGACATCGAGCGCGGGTTGGGTTCTCTCTCGGGGGCGGTCGTACTGACCGGTCTTGCCGCGGCGCAGAGGAACCCCGACAACGAGCGTGCGGTCGAGGCGATTGTCTCGGCCGCCGGCGTCGTCGAGACGACGGGGGAACTGTCGGTGGCGGGCGAGTTGTATCGCAAGGCGTGTATGCTGAACGTGGATGACGGGAACGGCGAGCGCGAGCGCAGGGCGGGCGGCGACAAGGCGCTCGTGGGACGCGCCCGCTGCCTGCTGGCCAAAGGCGAGACCGTCAAGGCCGACCATCTTCTGCGGGAAGCCACGTGGCTCGGGGGGACAGGCGACACGGGCTGCGAGGCGAGCCTGCTCTGGTCCCGAATCGCGGCCCGGCGCGGGCAGATTCTGGAAGCGCAACGCCGACTTGAGGATGCCAAGCCGAGAACGGCGACGCCGGGGACTTCGGCCATACTGGAAACGGAGAAGCAGCTCCTGGTACTGGCGGCCGACCCGTCCGCCGGCGCGGTCGACAACGTCCTGGCGGCTATTCAATGCCTGGACGCGGAAACGGGCCGCGATCACGTACGGTCGGCGTTTGCCTCCGTCTTTGACACGTTGGCCGCAAACGCGGACGTGGACAGCATGCAGAAGGCCCTGCAGGCGGCAACATCGTCGCCCTTTGCCGAACACCTGCCGATACGGCTCTATGCCTGGCTGACTGGACAGGCGATCCTGGATAACCGGGGCATGGCCGAATTTGCCGAATGGATCAAAGGAGAGAGCGGCGCGTTGCTGACGGGAACACACCCGGAAGCGGGCCGGGTAACGGATGCGATGCAGGCCGGGGCGACGGCGGTGGAAAGCCTGCGGACAGACCTGGCAAAACTACTGTGACTACAGACTAGGGAGCAACGGACACAACTGTTTACCCGGAGGTTGAACTCATATGAGAAGAGAGGAAGTCGCACTGGTAGAGCGGGGAGGGATCGGCGCCGGGAATAAGAAGCCCGGCGTTGGAGACCTGCTGAACCGCGTCAAGGGGGCGTTCGACCAGTTTGAGGGACAGAGCACATTGCTGCGCTCGGCCTTCGACGGGTTGAAGAAGAACTTGGCGAATGCCAACGCCGAGCTCAATACGAAAAACGAGGCTCTGTCCGTCAAGCTGCGGGAACTGGAACATATGTCCCGGCGGCTGCAATGCGTTTTGCAGAGCCTCACGGACGGGGTGCTGGTCGTGGACCAGACTTACCGTGTCGAGCGTGTCAACCCGGTAGCCGTGGAACTGCTGAACCGCAAGGGCACGCGGGTCACGGGCAAACCGTATACCGAAATTGCCAACGGACTGGGCAGCATCGACGCGCTGCGCGACGCGGTGGAGCGCGGCCGGACGATGCTGGACCAGGAGCGCAGCCATGTCACGCCGGACGGGCAACGGGTCGTTGTTCTGGCCA
This sequence comes from uncultured Victivallales bacterium, assembly GCA_964555035.1. Taxonomy (GTDB): domain Bacteria; phylum Verrucomicrobiota; class Kiritimatiellia; order UBA8416; family CAYOBW01; genus CAZKRK01. The sequence goes on from CAZKRK010000087.1 coordinate 5,068, forward strand.
GCGTCGCGCCGATCCAGGGGTCCGAGGGACATGCGATCGGTGCCGTCGAAGTCCTGCGCGACATAACCGAATTACGCGCCCTCGAAGCGCGCGTGCAGCACCAGAAGCGTATGGTCGCCCTGGGCGAGATGGCCGCCTCCGTCGCACACGAGATTCGCAACCCGCTGGGTACGATCGAGGGCTTCGCGCGCCTGCTGAAGCACGACCTGGAGGAAGAGGGCCGTCCGGAATACACGCGTCTGACCGAGAAGATCGTCGAAGGCACGCAGAACCTGAACTACGTCATCGCCAACCTGTTGACGTATGCGCGCCCCATGACTCTCGCCTGCGAGTTCTTCCAGGGCGAACCGTTGCTGCGAAATGTCAAGGAGACGCTGCAGCCGTACGCCGAGGAGCACGGGGTCAGTCTACTGGTGGCGCCCGCGGGCGGACGAGAGCGTCCCTACGGCGACAGGCGCCAGTTGGCGCAGGTGCTCGTCAACCTCGGACGGAATGCGATCGAGGCCAGCGGGGACGACGGCGAAGTCATAATCAGTTCGGCCGTGCACAGGCGTTCGGCCGTGTGGCGGGTCGCCGATCGCGGTGATGGCATTGCCAAGGAGGACATCGGCCGGTTGTTCGATCCGTTTTTTACTCGGAAAGAGGGGGGGACCGGGCTGGGGCTTTCACTCTGTCACAAGATCGTCCTGGCCCACGGCGGAGAGATTGGCGTGGAGAGCGAACGCGGAAACGGCACTGTTTTCACAGTCACGCTGCCGCGCTCGGGAGGTAAACTGTCATGATTGAAAGCGTTGAAACAGCCCTGGTCGTAGATGACGACGATCTGATGCGTGATTTTGTTATCGAGACCCTGTCGCGCAACCGCATCGGCGTCACCCAGGCCAAGAACGGACTGGCGGCAAAGAGCCTGTTGGTCGAAGGGGAATACGATCTCGCGTTTCTGGACCTCAAGATGCCCGGCCTGAGCGGGATGCAGCTCGTGGAGTTCATCTGCGGCAACCGGCTCGACACGCTGCCCGTGATCATCACGGCCTTCGGCACGGTGGAACAGGCAGTGGAAGCCATGAAGCTGGGTGCGTACGACTTTCTGATGAAACCGTTCTCGCCGGAGCAGGTGGAACTGGTTGTCAAACGTGCGCGCGATCTCGTCGAGCTCCAGACCCAGAACGCCTATCTGAAGGAAGAACTGGGCTGGGCCCTGCCGCATGGACGCCGGATCGTGGGGCAGTCGCCGGCGATCGACGAGCTGATGGCCGCCATCGAGCGGGTAGCAGAGGCGGATTCCACGGTCCTGATCGCGGGGGAAAGCGGCACCGGCAAAGAGCTGGTGGCCTCCGCGATTCATTCGATGAGCCCCCGTCGGGACGAGCCTTTCGTTCGCATGAACTGCGCGGCCGTACCCGATTCTCTGATGGACAGCGAGCTGTTCGGCCACGAGAAGGGCGCCTTTACGGGCGCCGTGGCGCGACGGGTGGGGCGTTTCGAACTGGCCCAGGGCGGCACGTTGCTGCTTGACGAAATCAGCGAGATGAACGCAGGTGTTCAGGCCAAGCTGTTGCGCGTGCTCCAGGAGCGCGAATTCGAGCGCGTGGGAGGCACACGCGTCATCAAGTCGAATTGCCGCATCGTTGCCACAAGCAACCGCGATCTGCCGCGGGAAGCGGCCCAGGGTCGTTTCCGGCAGGACCTGTACTACCGCCTGAACGTTGTTCCCCTCAGGGTGCCGCCGTTGCGCGAGCGCATCGAGGACATTCCCCTGCTGGTCGAGGCGTTCATTGAGAGGTACTCGCAAGAACGCGGTTCGGGCAACGCCAGCATTCAGCTCGCAGCGACAACGATGGAAGCCCTGCGGCACTACACCTGGCCGGGCAACGTTCGCGAGTTGGAGAACCTGATCGAGCGGCTTTGCGTCATGTGCGCCGGCCGCGAGATTCTGCCCGAGATGCTGCCGGTGGAATTCCGCAACGGCCACGCGCTGTTCAGCGCTGCGGGCGAGGGAGGGGGCTCGAGCGCGCCGCTGCGCCTGGGCGAGATGGAACGCTTGACAATCCTGCGCGCGCTGAAACACACGGGCGGCAACCGCAGCCGCAGTTCCGAATTGCTCGGCATCAGCGTCAGGACGCTGAGGAACAAGCTGAACGAGTACCGGGCGGCCGGAACACTGCCGGAGGGGGTATGACGCGGCGCGACCCGTGGTTGCCGGGGCCGGATTCCGCACTTTACGCGGCGGGTCAGCGCGCGAAGAAGGCGCGTGGCATTCAGACTGCTAGGTGATAGACTGGGAGTCGGAGAAGGCTTATGAGCGAAATGGCGCTGTTTCTGGAGCGAGTGCTTGACGGAGCGGCCTTGCGTCAGCGGGTCCTGGCCAACAACCTGGCAAACGAATCCACTCCGGGCTTCGTGCGCCAGGACGTGGAATTCCGCCAGGCTCTGGTCGAAGCAGTGGAGTCCGGCAAGCGCGGCGCCGTGGGGAAGGCCGAAATGCGCGTCTACGAGGACACTGAGGCCCGCCGGCGACCGGACGGAAACAGCGTATCCCTGCAGAAAGAGCTGGGTCAGATCACCGAAAACGGTCTGGTTTACAACTTTGCCGCCAAGGCCATGCAGGCCAAACACAGGGGCCTCTTGAAAGCGATCAATTCCAAGCCGTAGGAGTATACACCATGCCCGACAACGCGATAATCCCTTCCCTGCGCATCAGCGCCTCGGGACTCGACGCGGAAAGCCGGCGAATGGAAGTCATCGCCAACAACATGGCCAACGCGCAGACTACACGCGGCCCAAACGGCAAAGTCTTCCGCCGCCAGGAAGTGGTCTTTGCCGCCAAGCTCGAGCGCGAGCTCGGCCGTTTTGGCATGCCCGAACGCCGCGGCGGAGTGGAAGTCAAGGAAATCGTGGAAGACGGCCGGCCGCCGAAACGCGTTTACCGGCCGGGGCACCCCGAAGCAGACGGCGAAGGTTTTGTGACGTTGCCGAATGTCAGCGTCATGGAAGAAATGGTAGATATGATGAGCGCATCTCGCGCCTACGAGGCCAACCTCGCGGCCATGAAGACATCCCGCGACATGGCGTCACAGGCAATCGAGATGATGCGTAAATGATGGAGGACTGAGTCGTGGATTCCGTCGGTAGTGACTTTGGAATTCGCCCTGAAGGGGCCGACCTTGGATCCCTGTCAAGGGGCCAGAACAAACCCGATGCGGCCGGGTCCGTGCCGTTCGGCAACGTATTACAGGGGATGATCGACAATGTCGACTCCCTGCAGAAGGAAGCCGACGCTTCAATCCGCCAGCTTGTCGCGGGCGAGGGGGTTGACGTACACAACGTCGCCGCCAGGATGAACGAAGCCGAGGTGGCCTTCGACCTGATGATGGAAGTGCGCAACAAGCTGCTGGATGCGTACCGGGACATCATGAAAATGCAACCATAGGAATCAGGAGTCGGGGAGCAGGAGTCAGTAGTCAAGATAAACATGTGGCGCGCGAAGGCGTCCCCTTGACTCCTGATCCCTGGCTCCTGACCCCTTCTTTGCCATGCCTCAGTTCTTCAAAATGCTCGTTCGCCAGGTCGCCGAGATCTGGCGGCATTTCGGCTTCAATCAGAAAGCCACGATCGTTATGGCGCTCGTGGCTACCCTTGGCACAATTGTCGGGCTGCTCTGCTGGAGCGCCCGCCCTGAGTATCGCCTGTTGTATTCCGGTCTCAGCCTCGAAGATGCGGCCAAGATGCGCGAGAAACTCGACGAAGAACGGATCAGGATGAAGCTCAAGGACTCCGGCCGGGCCATCTACGTGCCGTCGGACGACGTGTACCGGGCACGTCTGCAGCTCGCCTCGGAAGGATATCCCAAAGACGTGTCGGCGGGCTTCGAGCTGTTCGAAGAGCCCAAGTTCGGGCTGACCGATTTTGCACAGAAGGTGAACTACCAACGCGCTCTCCAGGGGGAGTTGGAACGGACGATCGTCACCATGGACGGCATCCAGGGCGCGCGGGTAATGCTGGTATTGCCGGAGGACCGGCTTTTTGCGCCACGCAGCAAGCAGCAGGCCAGCGCGTCGATCATGCTGACGCTTAGCGGGGGCGTCGTCATGCCGCAGGGCCAGGTGCGAAGCATAACTCACATGGTCGGCAGTGCCGTACCGGGTCTCGCGCCGTCGACGATCACAATCACGGACCAGTTCGGCAACCTCCTTTCCCGGCAATCTGCCGGCGCGGACAACGAAGTCGAGCAGACCAACGAACAGCTTGCCACCCAGGAGAAGTTCGGGACGCTTCTGGCGGCCAAGGCCCAGGACATGCTCGACCAGGCCCTGGGCCCCAATCGCTCGATCGTCAAGGTCAACGTGGCGATGGATTTCAGCACAATCGAGAGGCGCAGCGAGACGTTTGACGATGACACCAAGACGGTCCGCTCGGAGACGATCGAGACGGAGACCTCCAGCCTGGCGGGGAGCGCCGGCAATGCAGCGGCGGGGGTTGTGGCCAACGTACCCATCGGCAATCCGGGCGCTGCGACCGTGGGCGGCGAAGCGGGTAAGAGCAAGAAAGAGAACACACGCACGGAATACGCCGTACCCTCCGAGATGCAGCACGTAATAGAAAAGGGGGCTCGCATCAAGAACCTCTCCGTATCGGTGTGCGTGGCCAAGGGAGACACGGCCAGGTCGACAAACGAAGTCATGGCGATCGAAAACATGGTCCGAGCGGCTGTGGGCCTTGTGCAGAGCGAAACCCGCAACGACACGATCGCCGTAACCGAAATGGAATTCCAGCCGGCAACCGAGGCGCAACCCACCGCCTGGTGGGAGTGGGTACCCATGCGCTACGCCGTGTTGATCAAGGTTACGGGCTGGGTTCTCCTGATCGCGGCCCTGTTGCTGATGGGACGCCGCGCACTGTCCCGCACCCCGATCGAACGCGAAGAGGTCGGCATCCCGATCGCGATGTTGACCACCGACGGCGATCTCGCCCCGGCTCCCATTCCCGCCCACGAGGACACCGAGGAAGCGCGCGAGGAGCGTATGGAAGAGATCACGGACATGGCGAATCGCAGGCCTGAGCTGGTCGCCGCGTGGGTTGAGGCGATGGCGAACCGGGAGGTGACGAATGGCTGATCCCCAAACCCAGCCCCAACCCTCCCCCGCCCCAGCCGAGGAGGCGCGTTCGTTTACTCCGCTGGAGCGAGCGGCCATCGTCCTGGCAAGCCTTGACCGCGACGCCGCGGCCAAGATCCTGCGCCACGTGAACCCCAAGGCGGTCGTGGGCATCAGCAAGGCAATCCAGAGCCTGGGAGTAGTTGACGGACGCGACCGCGATGCCGTCGTCCACGGCTGTCTCAGCACTGTACGCAATATGGACGATGGCGTATTCGGCACCGCCGAAGTGGCGCAATACCTCCTGAAAGAGGGCCTCAACGAACGGGAATTGCCCGAAACGATGCTGACGCCGGGTGGAGCGTCCGAACCGGGCGAGGACGTGGACGTGGACGTGGATGCCGAAGAAGACGAGGGCGAGGACGTCGAAGACGCTGAAGGAATCGTGCCCATGATCGAGGCGGAGCCCGCCGGTTTTTCGACCATGGCGAACATGGATCCGCGCGAAGTGGCGGACCTCCTGGCCCAGGAACAGCCGGGCGTCATTTCCATGGTCCTGCGCAGGATGCCCGGCGAGGCGGCCGGGGCCGTCCTGGACGAACTGCCGATCGATGTCGCCAAGCGGTCCATAGTCTTTCTCTGCACCAGTCGCCCCCCTTCGGACGAAGTGGCGCGCCGCGTCGAGGCCTTTTTCGACTCCCAGTTCGGCCAGGACGCGGCGGGCCACGGCAATTCCGCGGCGGACCGCATGGAAAGGGTTACCGGCATTCTGCAGTCAGTCACCTCGGAGTTGACCGAGGACCTGCTGAGCGCCATATCCGAGAAGTCCGGGGATCTGGCCGAGACCATCCGCGACCGCCTGTTCACCTTCGAGGACATCGAGCGCATGGGCGATATGGACATGCGGCGAATCCTGGCGGAGACGGACATGGCGGCGGTGGCCGTAGCGCTGCGCGGCACTACCCCGTCGCTGCGGGAGAAGTTCCTCGCGAACATGTCCAAGCGCGCGGCGGAGGGGCTCCGGGAAGAGATGCAGTACGCCCAACGCATCCGCATGTCGGAAGTCCAAACCCGTCGCCGTGAGATTGTGGACACGGTCCGCCGTCTCGAGGCGCAGGGACAGGTCAGCACGCGCGGAGAGGAATATGTCTAGGACGATCAGCCTGACGCCCAACGTGAGGGGCTTTGCGGCGGACGGAACCGTGTCCATCGTCACGGCGCCCGATCCCGAAGGACTGCGCCGGCGGGAACTGCAGACGGAACGCCGCAAAGCCGCAAACGAAGCCGCCAGCGCGGCCGAGAAGCGCTACAGCGAACAGCTGGCCGAGCTCCGCGCAGCGCAGCAAAAGCGCTGCGAACTCTGCGGGCAGCGATTTGACGGATTCCTGGGCGGCATGAAGAAAGAGATGGGGCAGCGCGTGATCGAGCTGGCGATCGAGCTGACCGAAACCATCGTCAGACATCGTCTCCCCGATGTAGACATGATCCGGAAAATCCTGGTGCAAACGCTGGAACCGATCGCCGATCTTCAGGGGGCCAAGGTCCGCCTTGCGGCGGCGGACGCACAGGCGGTCGAAGCCGAGAACGGACTTGAGTCGTTGCCGACGATGATATCGGACGCCGTCGAGATCGTACCCGACACAACCCTCAACCAGGGCGACATCGTGATCGAAAGTCGCAACGGCTGGTTCGACGCACACCTCGACAAACGCCTGGAAATGCTCAAGGAACGGCTACTGGAGCGATACAGAAATGGTGACGCCTCCCAACCCAACGCTTGATCTGAGCGGACTTCTGTCCGGCCTGGGCGCAGCCTGCACGGCAAGTCCGGAGGGTCGCGTTTTCGAAGTAACGGGACTGACCGTCAAGTCGATCGGGCCGCACGCGTCGATCGGCGACGTGGTCTGCATCGAAAGCGAAAATGGCGACACGGCCCCGAGACAGATACCGTGCGAAGTCGTCGGTTTCCGTGACCGATTCGTGCTGTCCATGCCGGTGGAGCGTCTCGAGGGTATCCACCCCGGGGCAAGGGTGACGCGCTCGGGTCGGATGACGGTGTCGGCGGGATACTCCCTGCGCGGCAGGGTCCTGGACGGTCTCGGCCGGCCGATCGACGGCGGCAGCCGCCCGGAGTCGCTGACACCGGTAGAAATCGACCGGCCGGCCCCGGACCCCCTGCGACGCGAACGGTTGTCGGACCCGTTCGTTACGGGCATTCGCGCAATTGACGGCCTGCTTACGTGCGCACAAGGGCAGCGCATCGGCATCTTCTCGGGCAGCGGCGTGGGCAAGAGCGTACTGTTGGGAAGCCTCGCCCGCAACTCTTCGGCCACCGTCAACGTAATCGCGCTGATCGGTGAACGCGGCCGCGAAGTGCGGGAGTTTCTGGAAAACTGTCTCGGTGACGAGGGGCTGGCGCGCTCGATAGTGGTGACGGTGCCGTGCGACGCTTCGCCCGTGCTGCGCATCAAGGGGGCCGCGACGGCCATCGCAATTGCCGAGTTCTTCCGCGACAACGGCGAGAACGTGCTGTTTCTGATGGACTCGGTTACCCGTTGTGCAATGGCGCAGCGTGAAATCGGGCTCGCGGTGGGCGAGCCGCCGACAACCAAGGGCTACCCCCCCAGCGTGTTCGGCATGCTGGCGCGCCTGCTTGAACGCTCCGGCACCTCCGACAAGGGCAGTATAACGGCAATCTACACGGTCCTGGTCGAAGCCGACGACATGAACGATCCCGTTGCGGACTCCGTGCGCGCTATTCTGGACGGCCATATCGTGCTGTCACGGGATCTGGCGTCACTCAACCACTACCCGGCCATCGACGTGCTGACCAGCGTCAGCAGGACAATGAACGACGTGGTCACGCCGGAGCACCGCGCACGCGCGGCCAAGACCAGGTCCCTCCTGGCCACCTATCGCAAGGCGGAAGACCTCATCAATGTCGGGGCCTACGTAAAAGGCTCCAACGCGCGAATCGACGAAGCGATCGCTCGAATTGACGCAATCAACACGTTCCTGACGCAATCGCCGGAAGAGACGGTCGCCTGGGACAGAACCATGGCGCAATTGCAGGAGGTCTCGGGATGAAAGCGTTCGCCTTTTCTCTGCAGAGAGTGCTCGACGTCAAGTCGGCCCGAGAGAGTCACGCCGAGCAATCCCTCGCCGCCGCCATCCTGGATGCCGAGGAGACGCGCCGCCGCATAAAGCAGCTCCAGGCCGAGCTGCTGGAACACCTGGCGCACCTGGAAGCCCTGCGCGGTTCCACGTCCCGCTCCGACCGTCTGAAGAGCCATCTCCAATACCTTGACACGGTGCACGACAAACTTGACGAGCGTTCGTCGATTCTACTCAGCCAGGAACAGAGAATCGAGACCTTGCGTGAACAGCTCCTGCAGGCCATGCGCGAACGCAAAACGCTGGAGCACCTGCGGGAACGCGAACGCAAAGAGTGGACGTTGGCCGGCAAACGTGCGGAACAGAAAGTGACGGACGAGGCCGCCGCAGTCCTGTTTGGGCGTCGGCATGAAGACGAGACGGCGCTGTCTCTGGAGCAAGGAGGCTACAGCAGGTGAGAGCGGCCTTTCTATCTACGTCCGTTCTGTGCGGCATTCTGCTGGGCCTGCTGGCGGCTATCGTCGGCACGGGCTGGATTCCGCTGCGCAAGAAGCCTGCGCAGGAACCGGTTCGTGAGGCGACCGTTACTACGACCGTGCAACTGCTCGGCGAAGAGACGCTCAACGAGCTCATCGACGCGCTGACCGTGCAACGGACCAACTACCTGGCGCAGACCCGCACGCTGACCGAAAACGCCCAGGAAACCGAGATCAAGAGACAGGTGGTCGAGAAACTGGCGGCCGAATTGAAGAGAGTACGCGACGAGGCACGCCGGAACATAGTCGAAATTGAGGATAGCGAACGCGCCAACATGCGCCAACTGGCCGAGGTCTACGAGGAGATGGAACCTGAGAGCGCGGTCGTGGTGTTGGGCCAGATGGAAGAGGAACGCGCCGCCAAGATTGTCTCTCTCATCGACGAGAGGGGGGCCGCGGCGATTCTTGAAGCGGCCGTGGCGGTCGTGGAGGACGGCGCCTCAGTGGCAGCCAAATGGACCGACATCATGCGCAGGCTCAAGCAGGAAGCCAAGGGCAAGAAGAAAGGCACATAAAATGGATCAGCAGTGTTGCAGTGCCGTCATGGACCTGGTCGCCAGGCGTCCCAAAGGCGCCTACGAAGACAACGCCAGGCAAAAGAACGAGCGAGACGAGAAGTCCACGGACTTCGCCGGCATGCTGAATTCCTCGTCGATCGATGAGTATGACAGGGAAAGCCGCGGGTGCCGACAACGGGATACACGGGAAACGCGGACCAAAGAGGCATCCTCTTCGCGCGATGGCCGGGAAAGGGACTTTGACGTTGAACGTACGGAGTCCGGGACCTCGGACTCCACAACGCTCCGCGACGGCAATCGGGGGAAGACCGCCGGCGCCGCAGAAACAGCCCACGACGGCGACCGGCAGGAAACCGACGCTGCCGGGGAGACGGTCCACGACGACACGCAGGAGGAAGCCGCCGACGCCGCGGGAACGCTTCACGGCGACACGCAGGGAGACGCCGCCGACGTTGCGTCAACGCTCCACGGCAACACGCAGAAAGAAACCGACGACCCCGCGCAAACCGGCCACGGCGGCAATCAGGAGCAGACAATCACGGCCGGCGCCAAGACCGCGCCGACGGCCTCCCAGACGTCGCCGCAACCTCCGTCACAGGGCAGCGCTCAAGAACGTCAGGGAGGCGACGACGCGTCCGCGGCGAACCCGGGAGAGACCGCTGGAGAGATCCGCACGGCCCCGACGACGCATGACCGCGAAATCGCAGAAGGGTTGGACGGCCTCACGAGCGGAGCCACGGCCGCGAACGACGCGGGTACAGTATCCCCCGACACGGCCCGCGGCGAAAACGAGGAAGCTGACCTCCCGCAACAACGCCAACCGCGGCAGCCGGACGAAAGCAACGCAACTCCCGAAACGCACGACATCGCACGCGGGGATGAGGCCCCCGTCCAGTCACGGACGTCGACTGCGCCACAATTCACATCCGAAGCCGACACGCGGCCCCTGCGCGCGGTGGGCCAGGTCCAGCAGGACGCCCCCCCCACCCTGCCGACCGTGGAACGAGGCGCAACAGCGTCAAGGATGACGGACTCGATCGAGAGGCTGCAGCAGATCCGCGAGATCGTCAGGCAGCTCGGCGCGCGGGAAGCGGGCGGAGACGGTGGACAGGGCAGGTCCATCACGATGACGCTCTACCCCGAATCTCTCGGCAAACTGCTCTTCAGCTGCCACGCGGACGGCGACCGCATGAGTATGCTCGTACGGGCAGATTCCGAAGCCGCCCTGGCGGTCTTGAACGACATGCAGTCCGAGGTTGTACGCCTGGTCGAACAGGAGGGTTTCCGGTCGGTACAGTTCGACATCCGCCCGGATACCGATTCCGGAAGGCGCCATGCGCACGAGCAGGACGGTCAACCGGCAAGAAAGGGCGCCGCGGGGCAGATTGTGCCCTCGGCGGCGGACGAAATAGAGGCGTTGTCCGAGACTCCGCCCGTACAGGGGGGCACGAGTCGCAGAATATCGGTAATGGCATGAGCCCTGCTTAATTGCGTTTGAAGGTGATGAGATGGAAGTAGAAGCAATAGCCGACGAAATTGCGGGAGTCGCCCTCCAACCGGACCCCCCGCAGGCCACCTCGAACGAACCGGGCGGAGAGCTCGGCAAGAACGAGTTTCTGCAGCTCCTGACCACGCAGTTGCAGTATCAGGATCCGCTGGACCCGGTGGACAATACAGAGATGATCGCCCAGCTCGCCCAGTTCAGTGCGCTCGAACAGACGGCGAACCTGAGCAGTGCGGTGGAGGCCGGGCGACGCGAGAGCGGGTTCCTGCTGGCGGGAGCATTGATGGGACAACAGGTCAACCTGCAGATGACGGACGGAGCGCAGGTGACCGGGCTGGTCGAGGGCTCGAACTGGACGACGGACGGGGTGTCCCTGCACATCGCCGGTGTCCCTTACGCCCTGAGCAAGGTTGCCGAGTTTTCTTTGACGACGGGTGCCGGCGCCGGGGAAGCGCCTGAGGATACACTTGAAGATACGCCTGAAGATACGCCTGAGGATACGGACGGATAGCCACGGGAGAAAATCGCCATGATGCCTTCAATGATGAACGGAGTCGCCGGGCTCAGCACACATGCCATTGCGATGGGAGTAATCTCCAACGACATCGCCAACGTCAACAGTACCGGCTACAAGCAGGAAGAGGTCACCTTCCAGGAGTTGATGGAACAGCTCGGCGTCGGCATGTCCGCCGTCATAACCGACTTCTCGAACGGCAACCTGATGCCGACGGAGATCTCGGCGAACATGGCCATCTCGGGCAACGGGTTTTTCTCGGTCAAAGACCCGACGGCCGCGGCCGGCGAGGTGCACTTCACCCGTGCGGGCGATTTCGAACTTGAATGGGATCCCGCCGCGACCGAGACGTATATCGTGACGCCGTGGGGCGACCGGCTGCAGGGCCTCATGGCCCCCGACCCGGCGGACACGACGGGGCTGACCCCGGCAGACCTGAGTGACGTCACCATCCCGGCCGACACGTCATCGTTCAAGATCGACATCGACGGCAGGATCAGCGCCTCGATCGCGGACGCCGAACCGGTCGTCATCGGGCGTGTTGCGCTGATTACGTTCGAGAACAACCATGCGCTCGAGACACTGCCGAACGGTCTCTATACGGGCACGACGGATGCCGGCCAGCAAACCATGCAGAATCCGGGATCGCTGGGCGTGGGTCACATCTACCAGGGCTATGTAGAGCACTCGAACGTCGACCTGGCCCGCGAGTTCACGCAGATGATTCTGGTTCAGCGCGGCTTCCAGGCCAACTCGCGTTCGATCACTACGTCGGACGAAATGCTGATGGAATTGCTGAACTTGAAACGATAGTCCCGGGAGCGGCTGACGGAGTATGAGTTATGATTCAGGTTACGGATCTGCAAGGCAAGGAGCGCTACGTGAACGTCGACCTGATCGAGTACGTGGAGGCCAATCCTGAGACCCAGATCGTGCTGACCAACGGGCACCGGTTCTACGTCAAAGAGTCTCCGGCAGACGTCGCGGAACGCGTCAAGACGTATCGCCGTGAGTGCATTGAACCTTCCCCACCGGCGGAAGAGGCGGAGTAGCTCGGTATGGACATCGGTTCTGCTATCGGTATTGCGGTCGGTTGGATACTGATCCTCGGTGCGATTGTCATGGGTGGCGGCGCGGGTTTTCTGAACATCCCCGCGATCATGATTACCATCGGCGGCTCTTTTTCGGCTACCGTCATGCAGTTCCCGCTGCCCAAGATCCGGGCCACGCTGGCGGTCGTTCGCAAGGCGTTCACGGGGCACCAGGCAGACCACGCCGAGCTCGTCAACGAAATAGGCGAGTATGCCGTGCGAGCGCGGCGTGATGGTATGCTTGCGCTGGAAGACGCGGTCGACGGCATGAGCGAAGAGTTCATGCGAAAGGGTTTTCGGATGGCAATCGACGGCAGTCCGGTCGAGACGATCCGCAACCTGCTGGAAGAGGACATGGAGTCCATGCGTGAGCGCCACCTCGTGGGACAGGGCATATTCAAGGCCCTGGCGACCTACGCTCCCGCCTTCGGCATGATCGGAACGCTGATCGGCCTGGTCCAGATGCTGCGCAACCTTACGGATGCGGCCGCGATCGGCTCCGGCATGGCGACCGCGCTTATCACAACGCTCTACGGCTCGCTCGTCGCGAACATCATCGCCCTGCCGATCGCCGGCAAGCTCGAACAGCGCACCAACGAGGAGATGGCAAGCAGGCGCATGATCATGGAAGGGGTCGTGGCCATCCAGGAAGGCAACAGCCCGCGCATTGTAAGGGAGAAACTCGCCGGATACCTCCCGCCCGCTGAGCGCGCGCAGGTGATGGAAGCGTGAGACGTCCCGCGCCAAAGTCGGAGGAACCGTCGTGCCCGCTCTGGATGATGACGTTCGGCGACTGCATGAGCCTGCTGGTGACGTTCTTCGTGATGCTGATCGCCTTCTCCAACATGGACGAGTACAAGCTGCTCGATCTGATCGGCGCACTCAAGGGCGGTCTGCGAGTGGTTCCGGCGGACCAATTCGGGGCGGGCACGCTCAGCAAGGGGCAAGAGCTCACCCTGACCTACGGCACCTCGCCGAAGCGGAAGCTCGTCTCGGCCAAGGAGCTCTCGGCCATCTCGCGCTACAAGGAGACATACGTCCGGCGTTTTGCGCGCCATCAGTTGACGGCGAGCGAGAAACACGTCACGCTGTCTCTTCTGGATCAAGGCTTCACCCTGCTCATCCACGCTACCGGGCTCTTTGAGAAGGGGACGGCCAGGTTCAGACCCGACGCCGAACACATCTGGGGGGCTTTCGCGGACATCGCGGCCGAGCTTGAACACGAAATCCGGATTGTGGGAGTCGTCGACGCGGACACGCCGATTCGTTCGGAGCGTTTCGGTACGCCGTGGGGGCTGGGCATGGAGCGCGCGGCAGCGGTAAAACGGCTTCTGACCGAAGACTGCGAAATCCCCCCGGACCGGTTCAGCCTGGGAGTCGATGCGTCCGAACACGCTCCAACCAGAACGGACTTGTCGGCAAACCGCATGGAGCTGATTATTGTCGGGTACTACCCCACGATCGAGAGAACGGCGTCGGAGATAATCCTCAGGGAGATGTGAGATGGCCAGGCGCCACGAAGAAGAGCAAGAGCCGGGCGCCCCGGTGTACATGGTTCAATACGCGAGCCTGATGGCATTGCTCCTGGCCTTTTTCGTGACGCTGCAGTCCATGGGCGAGCAGAAGACGCACAGATTCAAGGTCGGCGTGGGGCAGATTCGCAACGTGCTGGGGTTGAAGGGCGGTTTCGGCATGCTCTCCTACTGGAGGACCGTGTTCGGAAAGAGGGCCGGCAATCACCCCAACGTGAAGCCCGAGCTGGAAGAGGACCGCAATTTCGAGGGTTTTCTCAAGGGAACTCTCTGGAAGTTGGGGCTCCCGGAGACCTCCGTTGTCAGGGTGGACGTCATCCCCGTAGGCACCGAGGTCGTTTTGAGTACGCCAATCGAGTTCCATTCCGGACAGGCGCATCTGCCTCTGAAAGCGCGCCGATTCCTTGACCGCATCGGGACGATGTTCTACGATTTGAAGAACTGCCGGTTGACGGTCTATGCGGTCGTGCGAACGGGCCAGGACGAAGCCGCGCGCCAGATGCTCGCGGTGCAGCGCGCGGCAACCGTGGCCCGTTACCTGGAGGACCGGTTTGGTGCCGCACTGGGCGGCATACGGTGCGCCGGATATGCACACGGCCGCTACATGGAGTACCTTGAGAGCGACGATGCCGTGGTGTTTGTCCTGCGGCGAGCATCCGCGCCCGTGGACGGAGCAATCGCGCCCCGGTAGAGAGGAGGATCAGAATGGCTGACGAGGAAGAAAGAGACGATGTCGGTATCCCGCCGGAGGAGGCGGAAGACGGCGAGGAGTCGCCCGTCAAGACGAAGTCGAGCACGTTGCTGTTCCTGGCAATCGGCATACTGATCGTCATCGTGACCCCCCTGGTCACCTACCTCGTAGTAAGGAAAACGGTTCAGAAACCGTTTGCCGCGGCCCCCGCGGACGACAACGAGGTCCTGAAAGAGAGTACGCAGACGCACTCCCTTAAACCGATCTACGTCAACATCGCGGGCACCCAGGGCACGCGCGTCCTGAAGATCGAACCGGTGCTGGTCGTGAGCGAGGGACGCCTCATCGAACACCTGAGCAAGCTCGAGCCTCTGCTGCGCGACAAGGTCCTCGAAATCGTGTCTCCCAAGACAATTGACGAGCTGGAGACTTTCGACACGCGCCGGGGGCTCAAGAACGATATCATGGAATCCGTCAACGAACTCACCCGGGGCGAGCTTTCAGGTGCGGTAATTGACGTGTGTTTCAACGAGTATCTGATCCAGTAGACGCTGAGAAGAACATGGAAAACGTGCTGTCAAAAGAAGAAGTCGACGCCCTGCTTCAGGCCGTCCACGACGGAAGCGTGGATAGCGTCGACGAGACTGCCGCCAGTCGCCGGGCGCTGAAAGTAGCTCCCTACAGTTTCCGCAACCCGCCGGTGATGAACAAGGCCGAGATGAACTGCTTCACGCGGGTTCACGAGGCGTTCTGCCGAAGGCTGAGCTACCGCTCCTATTCACGTCTCAAGGCCAGCATCGACGCGCACGTGGTATCATGCGAAGTAGTGCCGTCCGACCGGTTGTCGGCCACCTTGCCCACGCCGACGTATGTGGCGTACCTCTCGATGGAGCCCGGTGGAACACGCATCTTCATCCGGATCGGCTTGCCGGTCGCTCTCGTCATCGTCTCCGCCCTGCTTGGCGGCGAAGGCGCCCCGGAAGGAACCGGCCGGTCCATGACGGCCATAGAGCTGACCGTCGCCGAGAGTTTCGCCGATCTCCTTGCCACACAACTGCGCTTTTCGTG
This sequence comes from uncultured Victivallales bacterium, assembly GCA_964555035.1. Lineage (GTDB taxonomy): Bacteria > Verrucomicrobiota > Kiritimatiellia > UBA8416 > CAYOBW01 > CAZKRK01. The sequence goes on from CAZKRK010000087.1 coordinate 20,729, forward strand.
GGAAGACAGCGGCGCATGGACCGGATCCGACGGAATCAGACTCAATGTAGACTCCCAAGACATGGAACCGGATCTGCTCCAGATATTTCCCCCGCCGGCACAGGTCATCAACGCCACTCTCAGCGTGCGTGCGGGCGAGGTGGAAACCGAGGCCAACGTCTGCTATTCGTATCCCGGCGTGCAGCCGTTCCTGGACAGGCTGGCCGGACGCGGATTCGCAACGGTAGACGGAGAAGAGGGAGCCAAGGACGCCGTGGAGCACGTGCTGACCGTTCCCCTGGAGCTGCGCACCGTGATCGGACGCGGCGTGCTTCCAGCCGGTCAGATCCAGAGCCTCGAGCCCGGCACTGTCATCTGTCTGGACAACGACATCGACTCTCTGGCCGATGTCTACATCAACAATTCGCGTTGTTTCAAAGCGCAATGGGGTCAACGGCGCGGGCGCGCAGCGGTTAAGCTCACGGAGCGATGCCGGCAGGAGGAGCAGTGAGCCAAGCGGAAGGAACCAGTCACATGTCTGAAGAGAACGAAAATCCTACGGAACCGGCGCCCTCCACCGGTCAGGGCAACTCGACAATCGTTCACCCGGTGGACCCTCCTGCGCTGGAGGACACGAACACGGGGACTCCGAACGACGACGCCGATCGCGAAGCCAACCTCAGCATGATTCTGGATATCCCGGTGAATGTCCACGTCGAGCTGGGCCAGGCCCGCCTGTCGATTCAGGACATCCTGAAACTCGGCACAGGTTCGGTCGTCGAGCTCAACCGCCTGGCCGGGCAGCCCGCCGATATCATCGCCAACAGCAAGCTGATCGGACAGGGAGACGTGGTCGTGGTAGAGGATAACCTCGGCATCCGGATCACCAAGCTGGTGGGCCCCGAGCAACGCGTCAAGTCGCTCTAGCCGAGAACTTCAACTCCTGCCTGTCATCCCGAGCGCAGCGGAGCGGAGTCGAGGGATCTCGGGAATTGGCAACCACGCCGGACGTGCTTGGCAGTTCTCGAGATCCCTCGACTCCGCTCCGCTACGCTCGGTCAGTGATCAGTTATCGGTGATCAGTTATCGGTGATCAGTCATCGGTGATCAGTTATCGGTGATCAGTTATCGGTGTGTCGATTTCCGTTTAACACCTTTTGGTTGTTGAAAGGTCATGGGGCGCTTGCGAGTGTCGGCGCGTAGCGCGCTCCAACCGGGCCACGCCACTCCGCGCC
>CAZKRK010000088.1:0-21670 GCA_964555035.1 uncultured Victivallales bacterium
CGCTCCTGCGACACAAGGTCGCAGGGGGCGTGGCCATAATGAGAATTGCTGTGGGGTTGCGAGTGGCGCTTGACAAAGTGGTCGGAACTGGTACTGTATGCGCCCTTTGTACGCAAACAGGAGTGGAACTGAGGGCCTATTGAGATGAAAAGAACCTACCAGCCTTCTCGCATAAAGCGTAAACGAAAGATCGGTTTTCGCGCTCGCATGGCAACCACCAGCGGACGCAAACTCATATCGCGGCGGCGCCGTAGGGGCCGCAAACGGCTGAGCGTCTAGGAGCGGGCAATGATCGCGGTCGGGATGGCCACGGAGTCCTCGGACGGTTCTCGGGCGCATTCCGCAAGGCGAAGAATGCGTTTGAGCCGGTCGTGCCGTCTGACACGGACGGCGGATTTCGACGAGGCCTTTGCAACCGACCGCGGCCATGCAGGGCGCTACCTCGTGTTGCGGTACCGGAAAAGTCCGGACAGCGGACGTCGCGTGGGCGTCGTGGCATCGAAAAGGACCTTCCGCAGAGCGGTTGATCGAGCCCGCGCCAAACGTCTGCTGCGCGAGGCGTTCCGTCTGTCGCGGGACAGGGTGGCCGTGGATGTCGATCTGGTCCTGATTGCCAGGCGGCGCATCCTCGCGGCGAAATGCGGAGACGTTCGTCGTGACCTCGTCAAGCTGATCAGACGGGCAGGCGTGGCGCTGAACGAAAAGAGCGGGGCGGAAACTCATGCTGGCTAAAGCGCTCATACTCATCATCAGAGCTTACCAGATCGCGTTGTCACCCGTGGTCGGACGTGTCTGCCGTTTTCACCCGAGCTGCTCCCGCTATTGCATCGAGTCCATACGTCGTTTCGGAGCCGTTCGCGGCCTCTGGCTGGGCGTGAAGCGCATAGGTCGCTGTCATCCCTGGCACCCCGGCGGATCTGATCCGGTACCTGAAGCCCTTCCCGGCCGCGACACGCGTCGGGAACCACTACGTGAAAGACACTGCGCATGAACAAACAAGAGCTGTCAATAGTAGCGCTGCTGTTCGTTCTACTGATCGGCTGGACCTTCTACCAGGCCAAGTACGGCAAACCCGCGGCTCCGCCGCCGGGAACGGAGCAGGGAACCAACACCGTCGCGACCGCCGGCGGGGACGCCACGATCGGCACCGTCTCGAACGTACAGGAACGCGTCACAAATACGCCGCCGGAAACCGCAACCGCGCCCGTCCCCCCCGAGACGGTCGTGGTAAAACGGCCCGAGGAACCCGAAAAGCTCGTCACTCTGTCGAACGACAGCCTTACACTGACCGTGTCGTCCTGGGGAGCCGTGGTCACCTCGGCCGAGCTGGCCGACTACCGTGAGACAATCGATCCGGACAGCCGTCCGGTGAAACTGGATTTTGCCCGCCGTCCAGCCCTCGCCGTGGGCGGGATCGCGGGTCTCTCCACAAACTGCGTATTCGACATCGAGACCGTGGGCGCCGGCCGTACCGCCCGTATCACGCGCACAACACCGGAAGGCATCCGGTTCGAGCGCACGCTTTCCTTCGACGACACTTACCGCCTGATCGTTACCGATCGCTACGCGAACACCGGGCAGACACCGATCGCGCTGGCAGAGCACTCCGTGGCGGTCGGCCCAATGGCGAAAGTCAAGTCCAAGTCGACCAATCGCCGCATGCCGTATCTTGGATTGGATACGCTGATAGAAGGCGAAAACTCCCACGTCGAGCCATGGGGCAAGAAGTTCCTGCCGAAGCAGTTTGGCGCCGGGGGCAAGTTCGGCTGTTTCGGACGCAAGCCGGCAGGTACGCTGCCGGTTAGCGTGAGCCCGCGCATCACCAATTCCGTGGCTTGGGCCGCGGCCAAGAACAAGTTCTTCGTGCAGATCGTGGCTCCCGTCGGCGGCGCCGACGAGTGCCGGCTGTACGCCTCGCGCGATGTGACCTCTTCAAATGCCTTCGTGATGGCCGATGTCGCCGCCGACCTCATCTTCGAGGGACGCGAACTCGAGGCCGGCGAGACTCTCGAACGCACGCTGAGCTACTACGTAGGACCGAAGAAGTTCTCCGAACTGAGCAAGCTCGGCGACAAGCAAGACCACATCATGCTGCGCGCGTGGAAAGGCTGGGGCTGGTGGCGCGGCGCCTGCATCGGCCTGCTCTGGCTGCTGAACGTCCTGAAAACGGTAACGCGCAACTACGGCATCGCTATCATCCTGTTGACGATCCTGGTCAAAATCGTGATGTGGCCGCTCACGCACAAGAGCACCACGAACATGAAGAAGATGCAGGCGGTGCAGCCCCTGCTGCAGAAAGCGCGCGAGAAGCACAAGAACGATCCCCAGAAAATGCAGCAGGCCACGATGGAGGTCTACCGGGAACACAAGGTCAACCCCATGGCCGGATGCCTGCCGATGTTCCTGCAGATGCCCGTCTTTATCGCGCTCTTCACCGTCCTGCGTAGCGCGGTCGAACTGCGTTTCGCGCCGTTCCTGTGGATCAGGGACCTGAGCGAACCGGAGGGACTCCTCGCCGGACACATTCCCATCGCCGGCGAGCTCAACCTGCTGCCCCTGGCAATGACGGCGACCATGGTGTGGCAACAGAAGATGACGCCCAGCAGCGGCGACCCGCAGCAGAAGCAGATGATGGTCTTCATGCCCGTCATGATGCTGTTCCTGTTCTACAAGATGCCCTCGGCCCTGGTGCTCTACTGGACGATCAGCCAGGTGCTCTCCATCCTGCAACTCTACATGCAGAAACGCAAAGACGGCGACGGCGGAGGTCTCATCGCCACACCGGAATTCCTGCGCCGCAAACGCAGCCGCCATCCGGTGAAGTCCTGACCCGGTTTTCACCCAAATCCACCGGATTCTGACTCATCCTAAAAAGAGCAGTTGCCCGCAGATGACGCAGATTGACGCAGATAAAGCCCCGAATCTGCGTTCATCTGCGTCATCTGCGGGCAACTTCTGCCTCATCCGGCTTTTCACCAAATGGGTGCGTCGTGTGACGTCGCCATCGTCAATGTTTGCAGACGTTTGCGTAGGAATCGGCGGTTCAACTGCCGAATACAGGCTCATAGGACCGCCTGTGTCTCAGCGCCGAACTCGTGGCGCAAGAGCTCGTGAGGAGACAGAGCGCAAGCATCCGTTCCAAAGGATGGTTTCAACTCGGCAAGTTCCGCGTGGCGATCGTTCTCCGGTAAGCGTGCGAGTAAGAGTCCGGGGCGACGGCGTCAATCCCAATCTTCTGGGCCGATCGTCGCGGATCGCGCGCAGCCGTAAGCCGTCGCGTGCATCCGGCCTGTTCTGCCTGCCTATGCCTTGGCCATGTGCAGCTCGGAGTCGATTCGTTCGGCGAGGAACACCTTGAGAAGCGATTGGTACGGCACATCCCGCTTGTGTGCCAGGATCTTCAACTCCTCAATCATCGACTCTGGAAGACGAAGAGAGATCGTCTTGGTTGACGGCTTCAGCTTGGGCATGGTCACGATTTCGGCGTCCGACCAGTCGACGTACTCGGCTGAATCGTGCGTTTGCCAGAAGCGTCGCTCTTCGGCCTCACTCTTGAACTTCGGAATGCGCTTCTTCATCTCTCGTACCTCTGTTGCTCGTCTGGCGTCATGTCCCGTGCGCAAATGACTCGAATCAGCGCTCCCCTGATGGTGAGCGCAACAAACACAGGACGATCCGCATCCGTACGCCCAAGTGCATAGAAACGGCTCTCCAGCGCAGAATGCGCTCGGTCCCGCTGGACGATCAGCGGCTGATTGAAAAACACCTGCTCACATTCCGACTGGGTGACATCATGCAAACCCCAGTTCTTCGTGGCATTGCCTTCGTCCCACTGGAAACCCGTACAGTCGCGCAACCTGTCTCTCGGTTTCACCATGATGGATGTATATCACACCCATATACGCGCGTCAACTGTTCGTTTCGGTGGGTCTTGGTGTTGGAATCTCTATTTCTCGCGGTTTCGTTGGTTCAACAGGTAAGACCGCAGCAGTCGCTCCGAGCGCATGACATAGAGGACGTACACGGTGGTCTGCTCGACCCGGTAGAATATACGGCACGGTGGAACGACAAGTTCTCGGTAGGGAGAACGAGGAAGCTCAGGAGGTCGTTTCCCGGATTGCGGGTGGGACTGAAGTCTTTCGGCCCTGTCGAATACCTTCTGAACATAGCGGGATGCCGCCGGCGGGTCGTCCAGCGCGATGTACTCGGCGATGTCATCGAGATCCCGCAATGCCGGTTCGGTCCAGACTAACCGAGCCATTTCGTCATCCTGCGCTTGGCTTGCGCCTGCGAGAAGGTCCGTTTCTCGAGTATCGCGCGCTCCCCGCGGGCGATGCCATCAAGAATGCGCATTCGGCCTTGCATGAATTCATATGAATCCACGTCAACCAGGTATGCCGAAGGCTTCCCGTGTTCTGTAATCAGCACGGGCTCGCCAGAGTCGTGCAGATCAGACAGGACGCGAGTGGCTTGCCGTTTGAGTGTCGTAACGAGTTCTGTTTTCATAATCTAGTGATACTATAGTGACACTTCTGCGTCAAAACATTTCATCAGGATTCCAACGTCCACCAGCCGCTTACTCGATCCCATCTTGCCCGTGCGACACGTCGAAAATCAGCGGCGGCTTTAGCCGTACGCTGCATTTTTCTTGTTCGGCTGTCACACATTTTCTGCGTCCTTTGATTCAGTCTGCTCTGGCACCGGGCATTCGAACTTGCATGGCCTCTTCTTCACCATTCCAAAATGATGTCTTGCGCACATTACACTGTGCCTGACGGTCTTGTGTGTACAACCCTCGTGCTTGCAGTCGTTCGGCTCATCCTCTGGGAACAGAGAGAAGAAGAAGTCCCTATCGCCGCTCTTCTCAGTGAGTTGTATGTTGCGCCATGCTCCACTACTGATCGCATAGTCTACCTCATCGGGCTCAACTCGATACAGAAGGGCATAGGGGAAACGATGCACTAAGCGACGACGGACATGGGCCTTGATGATCGGCCAGCGTTCCGGATTCTCGCTGATGTCTTGAATTGCACTGTCGATCTTGTCAAGAAAGTCGGCACCAAGACCAGCAATTCTCATTATGGCCACGCCCCCTGCGACCTTGTGTCGCAGGAGCGGGAGATTGGGGAGAAAAGGCCCGCCTTTTCTCCCCAATCTCCCGCTCCTGCCGCACAAGGCGGCAGGGGGCGTGGCCATAATGAGAATTGCTGCACCAAGACCGGGCGCCTGAAGTTCGTAGTACTTCGCTGCGTCGAGCATTTCCCGTTCAGCGGGGGGAAGAAAACGAACCGGTCTCATTTGATCTCGGCCCGAGCATCGCGGAGGACCTCCTCTGCCGGTCGGGCAGAGATGTTCCCTTTCCTATACTCGCGATAGCGACGGTGCGCTGTACCAGGTCCGAGATGCGCGTGACATTGCAGCCCTGGATGGCCGTGTGGAGCCGGTCGTTGAAGGGGGCGGCAGCGATGGTGCGGAGCATGTGCTCGGCGAATCGGCAGTTCCCGGGCACTTGTTCCAGCCCGCGGCGGATGACCGCCTCTGGGTCGCCTTCATAAAACGCGGCCGCGAGTTCATGTCCGTCGCGCTATCCGCACAGTGCCAGCAGCACGCCGGCGGCAACCGCTGAGCCGATCACACCGGCAACATTCGGTCCCATGGCGTGCATAAGCAGGAAGTTGTGCGGGTTGGCACGCAGGCCTTCCTTGTTCACTACGCGCGCGGCCATGGGAACGGCCGACACGCCGGCGCCGCCGATCAACGGGTTGATCTGCTCCTTGGAGAGCCTGTTCATCAGCTTGGCGAGCAGAACTCCGGCGGCCGTGCCGAAGCCGAACGCGAGCAGGCCGAGCAACAGGATGCCGATCGTCTCCATCTTGAGGAACTTGTCCGCACCGAGCTTGGAACCGACGGTCAATCCCAACAGGATCGTCACGATGTTAATCAACTCGTTGGCGGCCGTTTTGGACAGACGTTCCACCACACCGGACTCCTTGATGAGATTGCCGAACATCAGCATCCCGATCAGCGGCGTGGCCGAAGGCAGCAGGAGGATGCAGAGCACGAGCACGACGAGCGGGAAGACGATCTTCTCGATCTTGCTGACGTGCCTGAGCTGCTTCATGGTGATCTCGCGCTCTTCCTTGGTGGTCAACGCGCGCATGATCGGGGGCTGGATGATCGGCACGAGCGCCATGTAGGAATAGGCCGCGACGGCGATGGCTCCCAGCAGATCCGGCGCCAGTGCGCCGGCCAGGAAGATGGCGGTGGGCCCGTCGGCGCCGCCGATGATCCCGATGGCGGCCGCGTCGGAAATCGAGAAGTTGATGGCATCGGTCAGGCCGCTCAGCCACAACGCGCCGAACAGGCTGGTGAAGATCCCGAACTGGGCCGCCGCGCCGAGCAGGGCGGTCTTCGGGTTGGCGATCAACGGACCGAAGTCGGTCATGGCGCCCACCCCCATGAAGATCAACAGGGGGAACATGCCGGGCGGCACGATACCGAAGTCGTAGATGTACTTCAGGAACCCGCCATCTTCGGCAATGCCGGCTACGGGGATGTTGGCGAGAATGCCGCCGAACCCGATCGGCAGAAGCAGCAACGGTTCGAAGCCCTTGGCGATGGCCAGGTAGATCAGGCCGCAGCCGACCAGAATCATCACGAGCTGGCCGATGCCCTCGGGCAACAAGCTGCCGTCCTTTTCTTCCCCTTCTTTGCCCGCGAACAGCTCCTTGAACCCCTCTGCGAACCCGGCGATGCCGGTGGACTCGAAGAGCTTCCGCGCCGCCACACCGGTGTTCAGTTCCGTCTTCTCTTCAGTCTGCTCCGTCTCCGGGGCGGCCCCGTTCGCGGCCTTGTCGGCGGCCGCGTGCGCCACAATGGCGGCAAAGACGATCACCAGCGCAACCGCGACCGTTCGCTTCAACACATAGCTCCACGGCTTTGTCATGTTTCCTCCTTGGCGGTTGACCGATGCCCTAATTGATGTAGGCCAGGACATGACCGGCCGTGACCTGATCGCCCTGCGACACGCCGACCGAGGTAACCGTACCGGCTACGGGCGCCTTGACTTCGACTTCCATTTTCATGGCTTCGAGCACGAGCAGGGTATCTCCGGCGGAGACGCTGGCCCCCACCTGCGTGGTGATACGCACGACACTGCCCGGCATGGGAGCCTTGACCGACTTGGCGTCGGCCGTGGCGGCCTCGCCCTTGCTGCTCGGAACGGCCGTCTCGGGTACGCCGCCTTCCTTGACGTCGACCGAGTATGACTTGCCGTTGACGGTGGCCTGACCGCCGTCGAGCTGTACGCAGTACGTCTTGTCGTTGACGGTGACGGAATACGCCGTCGCTTTCGGCCCCTCGGGCGCCGCTGCCTTCTTCTTGCCGCCCTTGCGGACGGTGACCTTGGCTTCACCCTTGAGGAAGGTGATACCCTTTTCCTTGCAGGTCGCGGCAATGAAGAGATTCTCCTCCGTCTCGGCGATGCCGGCCTTCTGCAACAGCTTGCGGGCGGCGTCGAGGCCCTTGCCGGGGTCTTCGTCGTTGATCTCGATCGGCGTGCGCGTGGTCGGCTCGAGCTTGAGCTGTTCGGAGGCGATCTTGACAATCTCGGGGTCGGGTTCGACGGGCGTCTTGCCGTAGTATCCGAGCACCATTTTGCCGTAGCCTTCGGCGATCTTCTCCCACGGCTTGAACATGACGTTGTTGAACGCCTGCTGGAAGTAGAACTGCGAGACGGGCGTGACCGAAGTGCCGAAACCGCCGCGGCGGACGACTTCGCCCATCGCCTGCAGGATTTCGGGATAGCGGTTCATGATGTTGTTGTCACGCAGCATCTCGGTATTGGCCGTCAGCGCGCCGCCCGGCATCGGGCTCCATGGGATGATGGGTTCGACCGACTTGGCTTCCGGCTTGTCGGGGTACTCGCTCATGCACTCTTTGAACACTTCTTCGGCTTCGCGCACCTTTTCGGGGTCGATGCCGAGCTCGTATTCCGTGCCCCGCAGCGCGTGCCACATCGTGAGTACGTCGCTCTGGCAGGTCCCACCGGAGCAGGGCGACAGGGAGAGGTCGATGCCGTCGGCCCCGGCGTCGAGCGCGGCACGGTAGCCCGCCACGCAGATGCCGGCGGTTTCATGGCTGTGGAAGTGAATGTGAGTGCCCTCGGGCAGCAGCTTGCGGGCGCCCTTGATCGTGTCGTAGACCTTGGACGGCACGGCCGTGCCCGATGCGTCTTTGAAACAGACGGAGTCGAAGGGAATGCCGGCGTCGACGATCTTCTGGAGCGTCTCCAGGTAGAACTGTGGATCGTGCGCGCCCGAGCACCCGGGAGGCAGCTCCATCAGCGTCACGCAGACCTGGTGGTGCAGGCCTGCATCGTGAATGCACTGGCCGCTGTAGGTCAGGTTGTTGACATCGTTCAGCGCATCGAAGTTGCGGATTGAGGAAATGCCGTGCTTCTTGAACATCTCCGCGTGGAGTTTGATCACGTCGCTCGGCTGTGAATCCAGACCGACGACGTTCACGCCGCGAGCCAGCGTCTGGAGATTGGCGTCCGGACCGGCCGTCTCGCGAAAAGCGTCCATCATCGCGAAAGCGTCTTCGTTGCAGTAGAAGTAGAGCGACTGGAAGCGGGCGCCGCCACCGGCCTCGAACCAATTGATCCCCGCATCGCAGGCCGCCTGCACGGCGGGCAAAAAGTCTTTTGTCAACACGCGGGCGCCGTAGACGGACTGAAAGCCGTCCCGAAACGCCGTACACATGAACTTAACTAGTTTTTTGGCCACGATTGGTTGTCCTTTCTTCAGCTGTTGTAGGCTTTGATGGCTGCCACAACGACGGCGATTTCGGCCGAATCGTCGCTTGCCAGTTGAGTGATGTGACTTTCCGGCTTGGCTTCTTCCGGGAAAAGGTGGGCGTACTTCTTGAAAAATGCCGCCGTTCCGTTCATGACCAGCACCATGATCGTCAAGAACAGGAAGACTACTCCCATTCCGGCAATCATGAGCGTCAAACCAGCTTGAATCATCTCGAGTTCTCCCTGGACTGCGTGCGCGGTCCCTTAGAATGTAAAGCGGGTGTTGTATTGGATAACGGCGATTTGCTCAATCATTTTCTTGAGGAGACGACAATTGAGCCCCGCCGTCTTGACGATACGTGCCGCAAAGGCCCTCACCGCCCGGGCGAGAAGTGCTTGAGCTGGAGTTTTCCGGTGGCCCCGTCCAGGTGGACCGTGAAGTAGCGCAGAAACGCCATGCCAAGCAGGCCGTCGATGTCGCCGGCCGGTCTGTCGGGCAGCACGACGGCGCGCACTTCCTCCACGCAGGCGTCTCCTACACGGACCGATTGCAGGCACACTGACCGCGCCTCGACCTTGCGGCCGTCAGCCACGACCACCGTCACTTTGGGAAGCTGCGCGGACTTGATGCCCAAAGCAGCCGCGAAAGGTTCTGTCAACGTCATCAGGCTCGCGCCGGTATCTACGACAAAACTCCCGCTGCGCTTGCCGTTTATCACAGCGCGCACGATGGTACTGTTGCCGCGCCGCGTGACGGGAACAGCGGACCCCTTGAATTCCTTTTCGTAGGACACCAGTTCAGCGCCGATCTCGTTGAAGAAGAACGTACGCCTATCGTCGGACGGTCGCCGTTGGTGCACCTTCAGCCGCTTGTCGTACAACTTCCGAAACGCCGACAGTGTGTCCAGGTACCTCGTGAACGTCTCGAGCGTCGCCGTGCGGCGTTCATCCAACTTGAGCAGCTCGCCCCGGCTCACCGTTATATCGGCCTGCAACGTATTGACCCGCCCCACCAGGGCGTTGTAGGCCGCCACGTTTTCCTCCGGCTTGGCGTCAGCCAGCTCACGGCTGGCAGACAAACGGGCCCGTTCCAACTCTTCCATCCTGTCGACCAGCTTGTTCTCCTCCCGCGATACGCCGGCGAGACCGCGCCGAGCTCTCGCCGCGTTCGAACGGGCCGATTTCAGCTTCTTGAAGGCCGTCGCCAGTGGTTTCTCGCCTTCGGGAAGGTACTGATCGTTTAGATAGTAACGGCGACGCCACTCGTCTCGCAGTCTGCCGTTATCGGATGCCGAGGCCCGTTCTATTCGCAGGATCTGCGACCGCCGAAAAGTCAGCGTCCCGGCGCCGATTTCCAGCACAACGTGCTCCGGCGTCTCCTTCCGGATAACACCCTCGAGGCTGCGGCCGTTTCTGGCATAGATAACGTCGGCCAGGCCACCGGCGACGAATAGCAGGGAAAAGAGACAGATTGTCCTGATGCTATGCATGCTTCAACGTTCATCGGCTTAATTCGCCTGTTTCTACGCTCTTTTTATCACAAACAAAGCCGACCCCGAACATTGTTCTCCTTTTTTCTTGAGCATCACTACATATGGGGTATACATGGTGGTTGGAGAGCAAAAAAGCCGCATATGTGGTATACACACTGATCCTTTGTCGCTATCCTTTTGGTGGGTCGCGACTTGCGCGAATAGGGAGGAACGAATCAATGTTGGACGTTCGCGATTCCATGGAAGTGACGGAAGAGCCGACTTCACGTGCCAAAGGCGCCAAGACGCGCGGGGGGCGTTCGCGTTCATCTTCGGAACGCAAGAGCCGCCCCAGTGGACTCAAGATCGACAGGTTGTTGAGCAGGGAAGACGTCAGCCCGTTCGACGAGGTCGAGTGGGAGAAGCGCCACGCCGGGATCAGCGACGGCAAGGGCGGCAAAGTCTTCGAACAGGACGACGTCGAGGTTCCTGCACCGTGGAGCATGCTCGCCACAAACGTCGTCGCCTCGAAGTACTTCTACGGTCCCCTGGGAACGGACGAGCGCGAGAACTCGGTTCGCCAGTTGGTCCATCGCGTCGCGCGCACGATCGCCGATTGGGGCAAGGAGCGCGGGTACTTTGCCACCCAGGACGACACCGAGGCGTTCTACAATGAGCTGGTCTTCCTCTGTGTGAACCAGTACGGCGCATTCAACAGTCCCGTCTGGTTCAACGTGGGACTCTATCACGTCTACGGGTACACGTCTACCAACCGGGCGAGTTATGTCTGGAACGACAAGCTCGGCAAGGTCGTGCCGGCGGATGACTCGTACAAGCACCCGCAGGCGTCGGCCTGCTTCATCCAAAGCGTCGACGACACCATGGAAGACATCATGCGCCTGGCGTCTTCGGAAGCGATGCTGTTCAAGTTCGGTTCGGGCACCGGCACCGATTTGAGCACGTTGCGCAGTATGCGCGAGAAACTCTCGGGCGGAGGCACGCCCTCCGGCCCGATCAGTTTCATGCGCGTATTCGACCAGGTCGCGGCGGTCATCAAGTCCGGCGGCAAGACCCGCCGTGCGGCCAAGATGCAGAGCCTCAAGGTCCACCACCCCGACATCATGGAGTTCATAGACTGCAAGTTGAAGGAGGAGAAGAAGGCCTGGGCCCTGATCGAACAGGGCTACGACGGCAGTTTCAACGGTGATGCCTACGAGTCGGTCATGTATCAGAACGCAAACACGTCCGTGCGCGTGACTGACGAGTTCATGCAGGCGGTCGAGAACGACGGTCCCTGGACGACCAGGACGGTCCGGACGGACGAACCGGTCGAGACCCTGAAAGCACGCGAGGTCATGCAGCATATCGCCGACGCCGCGCACGTATGCGGCGACCCGGGGTTGCAGTACGACTCCACCATCAACCGCTGGCACACCTGCAAGTCCACGGGACCGATCAATGCGAGCAATCCCTGCTCCGAGTACATGTTCGTGGACGACAGCGCCTGCAACCTGGCGTCGGTCAACCTGATGAAGTTCGTAGACGAAACCGGCGCCTTTGACATCGACACGTTCAATCACGCCGCCCGCATCTTCATTGTCGCCCAGGAGATCCTGGTTGACAGCGCCAGTTACCCCACCAGCCGGATTGCCGGCAATTCGCATCGGTTTCGTCCGCTGGGGCTCGGCTACGCCAATCTCGGCGCCCTGATCATGCGCCTCGGCCTGCCGTACGACAGCGACAAGGGACGCGCGTTCGCGGCCTGTGTAACGGCCCTGCTGACGGGGCGGGCCTACAACACCTCGGTTGAGCTCGCCCGCGTGAAAGGTCCGTTCGACGGCTACAAGGAGAACCGCGACAGCATGCTTGAGGTCATGAAGATGCACCGCGACGCCATCGACCGGATCGATTCGACGGTTGCGCCCCCCGAGCTTCGCGAGGCGGCCAAACAGAGTTGGGACCGTGTCGTCAGCGGCGGGAGCCGCAACGGCTTTCGCAACGCCCAGGTGACCGTGCTGGCGCCGACGGGAACGATCGGGTTCATGATGGACTGCGATACGACGGGCGTGGAACCGGACATTGCCCTGGTGAAGTACAAGCAGCTTGCCGGCGGCGGAATGATGAAGATCGTCAACCGCACGCTGCGCCCGGCACTGATCTGCCTGGGCTACTCGAGCGACGAAGCCGGCCGCATCGTCGAGTACGTAGACGAGCACGACACAATCGAAGGCGCCCCGGACTTGAGGAGCGACGACCTGCCCGTTTTCGACTGTGCTTTCAAGCCGCGCAGCGGCAAGCGCTGCATTCACTACAGCGCTCACCTCAGAATGATGTCGGCCGTGCAACCCTTCCTGTCCGGGGCCATCAGCAAGACGGTCAACATGCCGAACGAGGCCACCGTCAAAGACATCACGCGGGTCTACGTCGACGGCTGGAAGCTGGGACTGAAGGCCGTGGCAATCTACCGGGACGGCTCGAAGCGCACTCAGCCTCTCAACACGGGCAAAACGGAAAGCGCCGCCGAGGAACAGGCAGCCGCGCCCGACAGTGACGGACTCACCCAGGAGGAACTGCAACGCGCCAAGGCCACGCCTTTCCGCCGCCGCATGCCGCTGACCCGCTTCTCAATCACGCACAAGTTCGAGGTAGCCGGACATGAGGGGTACCTCACGGTGGGCATGTACGAGGATGGGGCTCCCGGCGAGCTCTTCATCACGATGGCCAAGGAGGGCAGCACGGTCGGCGGGACGATGGACTGCTTCGGCACGGCCATCTCGCTCTGCCTGCAGTACGGCGTACCTGTCAGAGAGCTCTGCCAGAAGTTCGCGCACAGCCGTTTCGAACCCAGCGGATTCACGAAGAACGCGGACATCCCGATCGCGAAATCACTGATCGACTACATCTTTCGCTGGCTGGACCTGACCTTCCCGAACGGCCAATGCATCCTGCTCAGCGACCAGGAGCAACAGCGCGCCGCGGAAGCCGACTCACCGCCGGAAGCACCGCCCATGACCCCGGCCATGGAAACGCTGCCCGACGAGAAACGCGTGGATGAACAATTCAAGCACTTCATGGATGACGCACCCGCCTGCGATGTGTGCGGCTCCATCACCGTGCGCAACGGCGCCTGCTACCGCTGCTTCAACTGCGGCAACTCGATGGGCTGCTCGTAGGGCTCAACCTGCGGCAGACATATTGGTGCGGCGTACGCTCACAACACAGGGCCGTTCAAGGAGTTGTCGCCCCGCGGGCGGACTCTTCCCTTGCTTTCGCCCCTGCTCTCGGCACGCACGTTCCAGTCTTCCGAGATAGGTTCGCCACAAAGTCCGCAAGGAAGCTTGCGCACCAACTCGGCGGTGGGGCGCCTGGCAATCCTGCGCACGATGAGGGGTCACTCATATCCGCGGACGACCTGTCATCCCGAGCGGAGCGTAGCGGAGTCGAGGGATCTCGAGGCTTGCGACAACGTCTGGAGTGGTTTCCAATTCCCGAGATCCCTCGACTCCGCTACGCTCCGCTCGGGATGACAGGTCGTCTGCTTTCCCCTACTCCCCTACCCCATTTGCATATAGCAATGCCGGCCGCCCATATGGTACAAGGTTGTCTTCTTTCCTGAAACCCTAGCGGAGCACACATGAAGAAGGTCGCAATCCCGGCACTGCTCGCTCTTATCGCCCTTGCTGCAACCCGGCTCCCGCACGTCGCCGCCGCTGCCGACTGGCCGCAATGGCGCTACGACGCGGGGCGCACGGCAACGTCCCCGCGGGAGCTTGCGGGCGAGCTCCACCTGCAGTGGGTGCGCAAGTACCCGGCCCTTGAACCGGCTTGGAGCGACGCTGTCAATCGCGACCGCATGCCGTACGACCGACAGTACGAACCAATCGTGACGGGTGCGCGTCTGTTCGTCGGCTCCGGCCGCAACGACAGCCTGACGGCCCTGGATACGCGCACCGGCGCAGAACTGTGGCGCTTCTACGCCGACGGACCTGTGCGCCTGCCCCCGGTCGCCTCCGCGGACAAGGTTTACTTCGTCAGCGACGACGGCCACCTCTACTGCCTGAACACGACGGACGGGTCGCTCGCCTGGAAACACCGCGGCGCTCCCGGCAATCGCAAAATCCTCGGCAACGGGCGCCTCGTCTCGGCCTGGCCCGCGCGCGGAGGCCCGGTGCTGGTCGACGGCACAATCTACTACGCGGCCAGCATCTGGCCGCTCGAAGGCGTCTTCATCTACGCTGTCGATGCGGCCACAGGCGAAGTCGTCTGGGCCAACGATCGTACGGACGTCGAGTTCAGGCGCCACCCGCATGGCGGCGCCGACGCCTTCGGCGGACTTGCGCCCCAAGGCGCCATGGCCGCTATCGGCGACAGGCTCATCGTCCCCGGCGGACGCTCCGTGCCGGCCTGCCTGATGCGTTCGTCCGGAAAACTCGACTACTTCCACCTGGGCGGCAGCCCGTCGAAAGGGAAACAAGACAGATACGCCGCAAAACGTGAAGGCGGCTCGCACGTCTGCGGTATCGCTTCCTACCACTTCAATCATCGCGGCATCAACACGGCCATGTACGACCTCGGCACGGGGACTCTCATCCACATGTGGAAGGGCACTACCTATCCCGTCCTCACCGACAGTGAGTTCTACATGTCGGGCGAGACCACGCGCGCCTACAAACTCGGCAGCGAGAAGCTCGTTAACAAGACGTGGAAGCTCTCCCCCTCGTGGGAGTGCAACGCGGATTCGAGCGCAGCACTGATCAAGGCGGGCGCGCGACTCTATGCGGCCGGCGAACACTCCGTGCGGGCGATCGATCTGGCGGATACGCCTCGCGTCTCGTGGGAGACGGACATCGACGGCAAGGTCTGCCGCCTCATTGCGGCTGACGATCGGCTCTTCGTGGTTACGCTGGAGGGAAGCATCCTCGCGTTCGGCGCCGATCGGGAGTCTGCGCCAGAGACCCACTCGGCGACCGTGGCCGTGCCGGCCGTATCGGAGGAAGCGGCGGCACTCGCCGAGTCCATGGCGAGCAAGGCGCCGCTCAAGAAGGGCTACTGCCTCGTGCTCGGCCTCGAGGACGGCGAGCTCGCCACGGCGATTGCAGCGGGCACCGACCTGAACGTGATCGCCGTCGACCCCGACGCGGACAAGGTGGCCGCACTG
This sequence comes from uncultured Victivallales bacterium, assembly GCA_964555035.1. Classification (GTDB taxonomy): domain Bacteria; phylum Verrucomicrobiota; class Kiritimatiellia; order UBA8416; family CAYOBW01; genus CAZKRK01. The sequence continues at coordinate 15,428 of CAZKRK010000088.1, forward strand.
CGCCGGCAGCTCGACGCGGCCGGCCTGTACGGGAAACGGATCAGCGCCTATGCCGGCGACCCGGAATCGCCCAAGCTACCACCCTACCTTGCCGTACTCACGACATCCGAGAGGACCGGGCTCTCCGCCGCGGACGTGTTCGACTCCATGCGTCCGTATGGCGGCATCGCGTACCTGCCCGTCAGCGGGAGCGAGGATCTCACCCAACTTGCCGGCAAAACCGCGGACCTCCCGGGCGCCGCCGTCACCGGGGCCGGCAACTACGCCGTCGTGCGTCGCGCCGGCGCTCTGCCGGGCAGTGCCGACTGGACCCACCTGAACGCCGACGTAGCCAACACCACCAAGTCAAACGACAAGCTGGTCAAGCTGCCGCTCGGCGTGTTGTGGTTCGGCGGTAATTCGCACCACGACGTACTGCCGCGTCACGCCCACGGCCCCTCCGAACTGGTAGTCGGCGGGCGCCTGTTCATCGAGGGCATAAACATGCTCAGCGCGCGCGACGTGTATACGGGACAGGTTCTGTGGCGGCGCGAATTCGATGACCTGGGCACGTTCGGCGTCTACTACGACCGCACGTACGTCCCCAATCCGCTGGACACGACCTACAACCAGGTTCACATCGCGGGGGCCAACGCACGCGGCGCCAACTACGCCGCAACGGAAGACAAGGTCTATCTCCTCAAGGGGGGCGACTGTCTCCTGCTCGACCCGGCAACGGGCGCCACGCTGAAAACGTTCTCGCTTCCCGCGGATGCCAACGGCAACAAGCCCGACTGGGGCTACATCGGCATATGCGAGGACATGCTCATCGCGGGCGCCGGCATGATCAAGTACTCCGCGATGGGCGGCAGAAAAGCGAAACCCTGGGACAACTTCGACACGTGCTCCAGCAAACGGATTGTCGTCATGGACCGCCACACGGGCGAGGTCCGCTGGACGCGCGACTCCAAGAGCGCATTTCGTCACAACGCCATCGTCGCCGGTGCAGGAACGTTGTTCTGCATCGACGCCGTGCCCAAGGGCACTCTTGGCTCCCTCCTATCGAGAAAGAGGGGTTCCGAGGCCGAACCCGAGCTGCTGGCGCTGGACATCGCCACCGGCCGGGAAGCATGGAGCAAGAAGGGCGGCGCGGTCTTCGGCACGTGGCTTGCCTACTCACGCGAACACGATCTTCTCCTTCAATGCGGCCGGGCATCCGACGACATGCTGAACGGCGAAGCCGACAAGCGCATGATGGTCGTGCGTGGTGCGAGCGGCGAGACGGCCTGGGACAAGCCGCACACCCACAGCGGGCCGGCCATGCTGCACGGCCGGACGATCTACCTCAATGCAACCAAAAGGAGAGCCGGCGGCGCTATCGATCTTCTGACAGGCGACGTCGTGATGCGCAAACACCCCCTCACCGGGACCGAGCAGGAGTGGAACTACCGGCGCCGATACGGCTGCAGTTCCAGTGTCTGTGGGGAACACATCCTGGCCTTCCGTTCTGGAGCGGCCGGTTTCTACGACCTCACACGGGACGGGGGAGTGGGCAACCTCGGCGGATTCAAGTCGAGCTGCACCGCCAACGTGATACCCGCGAACGGCGTCCTGAATGCCCCGGACTACACGCGCACGTGCACCTGCAGCTACCAGAACCAGACCTCGGTGGCGCTCGTGCATCGGCCCGAAACGGAGATGTGGACCTACAACGACTTCAAGTGGGACAACAAACCCGTGCGGCGCGTCGGCATCAACTTCGGCGCCCCCGGCGACCGCCGCGGCAACAGCGGCACGCTGTGGCTCGATCACGCCGAAGAGGAGAGAGATGTCGGCCCGTCGCCGAACATCCCCGTTGACATAGACGGCGCCTCCGCCGCTTTCTTTCGTCGCCACTCGTCCCGCATCGAAAAGGGAGACCTGAGATGGGTAGGCGCCTCGGGTGTCACCGGGATGGACAGCGTCAGCCTGACCCTCGGGACTGCCTCGGGGCAGGCCGGGGCCGGCGGCAACGCCAATGCGTTTCGTATCGCATCCTCGGCAGACGATGCCGAAGAAGACGGCAGCGGCAAACGCATTGCCGAAGCCTTTGACGGCGACGAACAGGGCGCACCCGTGCTCTGCGTTGACGCAGGGACGCGGCAGACGGCGACGCCGGCGCCGGCAGCCGCCGCAAGCGGTCGCCTTTACACGGTACGCCTCTGCTTCGCCGAACCGAAAGAGACCGAAGCCGGCAAGCGGGTTTTCGATGTTGCGCTGCAGGGCAAGACCGTTCTGGACGGCTTCGATATCGTCGACGCCGCGGGGGGACGCAACCGCACGATCGTAAAGGTATTCCCGGGCATCGCCGCAAACGGGGAACTCAAGATTGCGTTCACGGCCCGGGTCGGCGAACCCCTGCTGTGTGGCGTCGAAGTTGTCGCGGAGTGAGCGCATGCGCGTGGCTTACATCGTCGGAAGTTTCCCTTCCCTGTCGGAGACGTTCATACTGAGGGAGATCCGGGCACTGGGAGAGCGCGGACTGGAGGTCCACGTATTCGCCCTGGAGAGGGGGTCGGCAGAGCGGGTTCATGCAGATGCCGTCGAGTTGGCGGCGCGTACCGCCTATCCAACCGCGGTCGCCTGTGCGATCGGCGCGTTGACGTGCGGGCCAGCCCGCCTCACCAGAGCCATCAGGCGGCTCCCCGTGCTGGCACGGCTCCCTGAAGTCGGCTTTCGTCGGGCAGCCCGACGGTTGGCGGCGGCCTGTGCGTTCTACCGCGCCGCGCGAGTGGCCGGCGTCGGACGTGTGCACGCCCATTTTGCTTTCGCCCCGGCCGACGTGGGACACTTCCTGGCCCTGCTTCTGGACGTACGCTACAGCGTATCCGTCCACGCCCGCGACATTCACACCCAACCGCCGGCCTCGCTCCGCGCACGCCTGCGTCCCGCCGCCTTCGTTTCCACCTGCACCCGGGACGGCCACCGCGCCGTCCTCGCCAAGTGCCCGGAGCTGCCGCCCGAGCGCCTCCACCTGATCCGGCACGGCCTGCCGCTCGACCGGTGGTCGTCAAAGAAATGCGATTCCACACCTTGCAAGGTGTGGAATGGACGGGACACCCGTCTCCTGGCCGTGGGACGGCTGGAGCCGAAGAAGGGCTTCGCGCATCTTGTGGAAGCCTGCCGCATCCTGCGGGACGCGGGAACCTCCTTTGGCTGCGTGATTGCCGGAGAGGGCGTCGAGCAAGGGCCACTCGAGACGCGGATCGCGGAGTCCGGGCTGAGTGAATGCGTCGAGTTGATCGGCGCTGTGTCCCAGGCAGAGTGCCGTGGGTTGTTCTCCCAGGCCACCGTCTTCGTGCTCCCCGCAGTCACCATGCCGAACGGCGACCGCGATGGCGTACCCAACGTTCTGCTGGAAGCGTCCGCCTGCGGCATTCCGGTAGTGAGCACTCCCACGGGCGGAATCCCGGAGCTGATTGACGACGGCCGGACAGGCCTGCTTGTGCCGCCGGCAGACCCGCAGGCGCTGAGCGATGCGATCGCCTCGCTTGCCCGGGATGACGAGCTGCGCGAACGACTCGGCCTGGCCGGACGCGAACGAGTCGAGCGGGAGTACGACATCACGCGGAATGTCGAAGAGCTGGCGGAGCTACTGCGGCGTGGCTGGCCGGAAACTTGACTCGTCGCGGCGCTACGTAGAACCGTTCTCCAGGACGGTTCCAAACCCCGCGGGACCCACCACCCCGCCTGGGCTTCGCTGAACCGTCCTGGAGAACGGTTCTACGTTTCCAACTCGAGTTGCCTCGGAAGCGTAGCGGAACCCCAGGGCTCCCGTCCGAACGCCACGAGCCCCGGAGGGGCGGCATAGGCGGCGCGAATCCGCATACCGCCACGCACCAGCCCTGCGCTCGAACCAAGCGCATATGTCGCCCCTCCGGGGCTGACCGGGTTTGCTGACCGACGGATCCTGGGGTTCCGCTACGCTTCACCCCAGGCTCTATCATGCCGCCCCTCCGGGGCTCCTCAATCCCTGGCAGCCGGAGAAAAGGGCGCGCAGCCCCCAGGGAGGTGAAGACGACTAGATGCAACGTCAGGTTGCAGGTCGGAGTACGCCAAATCGCAAATGCGCCCGATCAAAAGGGGAGCTTCCCTCCCAGATTATCCAAGGATCCACGCGTTTCTCCAGGGGCCTGGTGCGGCACGAAGCCGGACATCTGCCGGCAATGTGTTACGACGACGGGATCCCCGTCCGCGCGGCAAGTTCATCCCGGCCGCAACCGACGGGCTGGTAGCGTGAATTGGGAACGCAGTTCGCATACTCGCGCTGCACCCACACCCAGATAGTTTCTCCGTCGCGTGTAACGGGATAGACCGGCGAACGGGCCTCGATGACGGCGGCCGCTTCTTCGGCAGCACAAAAGGCATCGCACTCCTCCTCGAAGCTTCGCTCCTCGGAATCCACCACGCAGTGCAGGGTCTCATGGAAGACCCGCTGAGCCAGCGTCACCCGGTCGGGCCACCTTACTTCTCCGTTCACGAGCGGGGCCGATATGTAGAGCATCGGTCTGCAGCCGAACTCCCGGCGGTACAGGGCTTCCTGCACGAGATCCGGACAAAAGCGAATCCCGCGTCGTTTCAACATACGCTCCGCTTCGGCAACGAGCAGCTTGCCGCGGGGAGTGTCCCCGAACTCGCTCGCGCGCACAATGTCAAGAATCTCGTCTATCTGCCGCCAACCAACTTCACTCTGGGCACGGGACAGCGCCCGCGGCCGACGAGATGCGCGGTACCTGTGAACGCAGGCTCCGAGCAGCACGCCGAGGGCCACGATACAGACCAGCCGGCTCACCGGGGGAACCGAAAGGAAGCCTCTATCCCGCGGTCGCACCACTCTACCTGCCCCCCACGCGCACGGTGTCCGAAGGGGCGCTCAGACCGTTGTGATTCGCGGCCACGACGGCGTATTCACACGAGTTCGTTCCGACCAGGCTGTCCTGCCAGGAGGTATCCGCCAAGTCGGAAACAGCAGGCTCAAACGCCTGCCTGCCCACGATACGCCTGTGCACGCGGTAGCTCGTGGCGCTGGAAACACGCTCCCATGTCAGCGCCACGGCCCTGCCTTTCACGGTCGCCTTCAGCCGCTCCGGGCGCGGCGGGCGCTCGGGGGCGAGGAGCGATAGCAGTCTGAACGAGGAGTAGGGAATCGCGCGCACCGTGTTCGGTCCAACCAGCGCGCCCCAATGCGCGGTATCCTCGTATTCCACGTAGAGCTTGGGATGGCCGCTGCCGTCCACTACGATCATGCCGTACTCCTGCAACGCGCGCGCAATCGTCTTGCCGGCCGCACTCAATCCCCAGCGATCGAAATCCCTGTCCGTCAGCGTGGGATCAAGCTGGAGGCGCGCGCCCTCGGGCAGGGACAACAGGCGCGGATTGCTGCCATCACTCTTCGTTGCCGGATAGATGTGCGTCGGCGCCGGATCGTTAATGCCCAGTGCAATCGCATGTTCGATTCTTCCGCGCCGCAGTTCCCACGGCCGCACCAGCCCTGCCAGGTACGGCACGCCGGCCCCGCGACTGCCGAAACCGATGGGAGGAACACCACGCCAGCGTGTATTGTAATGGTAACCATTCACAGCCACCCAGACGTTGCGCACCTTGCCGCGGGCCTTCCAGAGTCCCCACTCGTCACCGGTAACAGGATTCCAGAGAATGAGGTGAGCGTCCGTGCCCCGTGCCGACACGGACCCATTGGGAATGGGGATGCGCACCGTGGGATGACGCCGTGCGTCGACGAAGCGGTCATCACGCACATCGAAGAAGCGGCCGGTAAAGATCACCTCGCGTTGCGGCGTGTTCGACGACACGATCCGGACGGGGAACGTGTAGCGATACGGGTCACACCCGAAGACGCCCCTCAATGTCCGGATCATCTCCGCTCCCGAGCGCTCGATCTCGGGATTCGGCCCGATCTTCAGGTTCCACGGGCTGTCGGCCGTGTAGGGGCGAACGCGATCGGGCGGGGCGGCGGGCACTGCACGCGCCGGCAACGCCGCGAGCAGCAAGACGGCAGCGCCCGTAGCGCCCCCGGTCCGTATCCCCCATCCCCGTGTTGGTTCTCTGCTTCTCATGTCTCGATCTCCGGTGCCCGCTGCCATCCGCAACTCACTATCCCCCGATCATTCCACGATTTCAACCTGTATTCGGCAGTTGAACCGCCGATTCCCACGCAAACGTCTGCAAACATTGACGATGGCGACGTCACACGACGCACCCATTTGG
>CAZKRK010000089.1:0-21631 GCA_964555035.1 uncultured Victivallales bacterium
CCAATTCCCGAGATCCCTCGACTCCGCTCCGCTGCGCTCGGGATGACAGGGCGGATTTGCAGTTTCCCCGCCGAATTGTCCAAGGCCCCAGCGCCTTGCGGCCCCTCCAACAAAAAAAACAAAATAAATCCGGAATACGGCCGGACCGATTTCTTCGGGTAGTAGTGGGCCGGATAGGTAACGCCGGCTCGGAACAACCCAGGAGGTCGTCATGACGGGATTCACAAGAGTCATCGCAGCAGGAAATCTGACGCGCGCGCCGGAGCTCAAGGAGCTGCCCTCGGGAGACAAGGTCGTGGAGCTGCGGGTAGCAGTCAATGATCGCTACCGCAACAAGAACGGGGACAAGGTAGAACGGTCCAACTTCATGGACATCGTGGTCTGGGGCCGCCAGGCGGAACTGTGCGACGAGTATCTCGACAAGGGCTCGCCGGTGCTGGTCGACGGGCGGCTGCAGCAGAGCCGCTGGCAAACACCCGAGGGCCAGCCGCGCTCACGCCTGATGATTCGCGCCGACAGGATACAATTCCTGCCTTCGCGGCGCAAAACGGAGGAACAGACGCGCGAGGAACCGGCGGCCGAGCAGGGATCGCCGGGTGAAGAGGAGGTTGATTTCTAACTCTTCTTCCTACTCGTTCCCCTACTCCGCGTTTGGCCGAGTAGGGAAACGAGTAAGGGAAGGGGCAGGAGCTGCCACTCATTCGCTAACGGATGTCGGCAGCGCGGGGGGAGGGTCGGCAAGCGCGGCACGATAGGCGTCGATCTTGGCGGGCTTGTCGCACTCCTCTGCTTCCAGAAACGCCAGCACCTCCTCGGCCGCTTTCTTGTCCTTTGGCACGGGCAACTTGGCGATCCTCGCGAATATCCTGCCCCTGACGGTTTTCGGGTAGAGCCCTTTCGCGGGACAGCCCGGTTTGTCGTCCCTACTGCCGAGCAGGCTCTGAAACCTCTCCCAGAACCGGACCAACTCCAGCGGAGTAGTCGCCGCGGCCTGGGCCGCGTCTACAAGGAGGAAGTTGTATGGATTGATGGCGAGACCGCGTTCCAGGAGCTTCATTCCGTTGGTCCCGCGGTCCTCCTCGGGCAGAGCACGAAAGACGGCATGGACCAGGATCGAATCGAGATAGGAGCGTACGCCGTAGTTCACCCCCCAGGCCACGCTCTGGTGGTAGACCATGGGCTTGCGCCGGCGAAAAGAGACTTCGTACCCGCCCCGCCTGCGGTTGCGTTTCATCGTATCCTCGCCAAACCACGGTACGAACGGGCTCGTCTTTTCGTCGCCTCCCGTAGCGTACTGTCCTCCCTTACAGTTGTAGGTCTTGCTCTTGGGGTCGTACCCAAAGGCAACCATGGCGCAGTGCCCCGGCTGGCAAGCCTGCGAGGCCGGAATGCCCAGGGCGCAGTGGGAACGCGACGAGATCGCGCCCATCGTTCCGCACACCCCGCCGTCCTTCAACATCATCTGAATAGTGTTGTAGGTGAACGCGCACGGTTTCAAACGCCGCGCCGACTGCATGGGAAACTGCTGGGCAATACCGCCAATGTACTCGCCGTACTTCTTGAATTCCCCTTTGTCACGGAACGCCACCCACCGCTCCTCACGCTCTCGCAGGGGCTGGTTGTTCGCCGCGAGCATGGTCAGCACCGGCCAGGGCGCGGTGAGCGGGAACAGCGGCCACTTGCGCTCGGCCTGCAGCTCCGGCGAAAACTCGTACTCGTAGTTGCGAATCAGGTAGGCGCACCGCTCTCCCGGCGACGGGAAGGGATCGCGCTCGGTCGGCAGCAGCCCCTTGGCCTCGTAGGCCGCGCGAAAAAGCCGGTACGCCTTGTCGATCTGTTTGTTGCGCTCCCCACGCACTGCGTCGCGACTGTTCCAGTGGACTGCGTGTTCGCCGCAGTCGATCTCGACGTCGTGCCCCTCTGCTTTCATGTAGGCACTGAACTTCTGCTGCAGATTCGTGCTCGCCAGCACATCGGCCGCATAGAGCGTGCGCGTCCGTTTCTCGGTGATCGCCACCTTCTTGGGCTTGCGCTTCTTCTTCGGCGCCGGGATGGCGATGCCGCGCTCGTCGTACTTGAGCTCGGGCAGGACATTCGTGTGCCCGACCGTGACTTCCTCCTCGATCGTGCGATCGTTTAGGAAGTTGATGATATGGTCGTTCATGTCGAGTTCACGCCCGGTCGCCTTCGTGTCGACCGGTTCGCGTGGATCCCCGCCGATTACGAGCTCAATCGGCGCGCGTGGTGTGATGTCGGGTTCCCCCTCCCCCTCGAGCTTTGAGCTCATGATGGCCATTGCCAGTGCAAGTTGGCGATACTTCTCGAATTTCGCTTTCCCCAGGTCGAGCCGCAACGTGTAGAGCCACAGCAATACCTCTGCCGGCTCGCAGTGGGCGCCGTACACGCTCGCCGCCACCTCCGGGTCAGCATCCACCCAGGCCAGGAAATCGTCGGGCAACGACTTCTCCCGCGCCTTCAGATCGGCAAGCGCCAGTTCCTTGGCATGAGCCAGATACGCCTCGCGCAGTTTGGGCGTGAAAGCGTACTGCTCCTGTCCGCACACTTCCTGCAACCGGTTCGTCGCGGTCTCCGCGACGCCAAAGGACGCACACGCCAAAACGCACGCCCACACAACAACCATCGAGCCATGCTCACGTTTTGCCAACACTGCGATCCTCCGCTTTTGGCCCAGTCCGACGAGGACAACACGAAAAGCCTCAGGATAGGCGAAGTTCGGAGAAAATGAAACCCCAAGACGCGTTGCTTTTCGTGGGAACCGGGTCGGACGCGGCAGCCCGCGCGCCGTCATCCCTCGACTCCGCTCCGCTGCGCTCGGGATGACAGCGCGGGAGTTCAAATTCCCGGCTAGTCCGGCCGGCCAAGCCGCCCAAGCACACGGCGCCCGCTTCGCCGGAATGGCTGGTTCATTGCTCCGGGGTGGCGATTTGCGGCAAACGTAGGTCCGATTTGCAATCGGACCCGGAGGCGCTCAGACGTGGCGTCCCCCCTGCGTCATTTGAAAGAACCGGCGCGGTTTGGGTCCGATTGCAAATCGGACCTACGTTTGCCGCCCATGCCCACACCGGTAAATCTGGTTGCCTTCGGTGTCTGTCCGCGTATCATCGACTTGATGATGGCGCCTGCTCCACTCCTCGCTGCCGCGGTCCTGACAGTAGCGTGCTCAGTCAAGACGGACTGGCGTATGCATGACGGGATCGGCACGCCGAGAGAACCGCTTTCCCGGCAAGAGGCCATCGGCAACCTATTATCCTGTGGGGATCGGCTTGTGAACGACCTGGGGGAGCGGCACGTCCCGTTGGGCAGCCTGCTTCAGGAGTGGCAAGACTGCCACGCTCACGCGAAAGCGCTGATCGCCGATAGTGCTGCCGGCGAAAGTGAATGGGAACAGTTGTGGCTACAGGTGCACGCCGTCCGGCGACGAATCGTCTTCGCCAACCCCGTTGTTCCAAGGGTGCCCATACTCTTCGTCAAACGGGTGCCGTCACGCTTCAGTCATCAGTTGACGCAGTACTACGGGATGCTGGCGCGACCGGGCGGCGGCGTGTTTGTGCTCGAGACTCCCGGGGAGAGCCTGACGTGTCGCGAACTGACCGCGGACACGCTTCCGACCGGCAGCTATCAGCACCCTGAGCTGAGCTACGACGGGCGGCGCGTGCTCTTCGCGTATTGCCGTCTCGACTCGCTTGAGGAGGAGGAGGCTTCCGGTCGGAAGCTCAACACAGACGCGCACTACCACATCTACGAGATCGGTATTGACGGCAAGGGTCTGCGCCAGATCACTTCAGGCCCTTTCGACGACTTCTCGCCCACCTACCTTCCCAACGGGAAGATCCTGTTCATTTCAACGCGGCGTGGCGGATACCACCGTTGCGGCCGCGGCCCCTGCCCGGTCTATGCCCTGGCGACAGTGAATCCCGACGGTTCGAACCTGAAGGTGGTCTCCCGTCACGAGACGCACGAGTGGGATCCCGCGGTGCTCAACGACGGCCGCGTCATCTATACGCGATGGGACTACGTTGACCGCGACGCCGTCTACTACCAGCAGCTCTGGACCGCACATCCCGACGGCGCCGCGCCCTGCGAGTACTTCGGGAACTACGTCCGCAACCCTGTGGGTATATGGGAAGCACGGCCCATTCCTGGATCGCGCATGGTCATGGCCACGGCTGCGGCACACCACGCCATGACCGCGGGATCGATCGTCCGCATTGACATCAACCGCGGCATTGACCGCATGGCCGCCATCACCCGCCTCACTCCCGGTGTGCCGTTCCCGGAAAGCGAATCCAGCGTCTTGCGCAGCGAGACAGGCAAAGGCGGCTGGCGCGGCGCGGCGGGCGTCAAGGAGCGCAGGCCAGTGCCGCGCGCCCAGAAACGCTGGCCGGGCCACTGCTACCGCAGCCCCTATCCACTCTCGGAAACCACGTTCCTCGCCGCGTACAGCTACCTCCCTCTCATCGGCGAGCCCGGCGCCAACCGCCCGGATATGTTCGGGCTCTACCTGGTCGACAGTTTCGGCAATCGCGAACTGCTGTACCGGGACGCGAATATCGGCAGCCTCTGGCCAATCCCCGTCCGCCCGCGCCCTGTGCCACCGGCGATTCCGAGCGTTCGTGAAGGCGCCGCTACACCCAGCGGAGTTTTCGTTGTCCAGAACGTCTGTGAAGCCAATCCGCCGCTGCCCCCCGGCGAGGCGAACCGCGTCGAACGGTTGCGCATCGTGCAGGTGCTCCCGAAAACCACCCCGCACATAAACAACCCGCGAGTTGGACGCGCCAATGCGTCGCCGGGAAAACAGGTCCTCGGCACCGTCCCCGTGGAAGCCGATGGTTCCGCCTGTTTCCGCGCTCCCGCCGGCATCCCCCTGTTCTTCCAGGCACTCGACAAGCTCGGCCGCTCCATCCAGAGTATGCGCAGTCTGACCTACCTTCAGCCCGGGGAGACCATAGCCTGCGTGGGATGCCACGAATCGCGCTCGTCGACCCCGCCCTCCGGCAAGAGCCTGCAGGCACTGCGGCGCGCTCCCTCGGAGATTGCCCCCGGCCCGGAGGGCTCAAAGCCGTTCTCTTATCCGTTGCTGGTGCAGCCCGTGCTGGACAAACACTGCGTACGGTGTCATGGCGGCACAAAGCCGGCGGGCGGCATCGCGCTGACCGGGAAACCGGAAAAGGAATTCACCGAGTCGTACAACCAGCTCGCGAAGCGCGTCTCCTACTCGGCCTGGGGCCGACGGGACAACAGCGAGCCGCTGAGCAAGCCGGATCACTTCGGCGCGCGCGGGAGCAAGCTCATGAAGCACCTCTCCACGGCACACAAACACGTCCGGCTCACCGGCAACGACCTCGAACGCCTGGTCACCTGGATGGACACTACCGCCCTCTTCTACGGCACGTTTAACCCCAAGGACCAGGTCCGCCAGCTGAAAGGCGAAGGTATCGAGGGACCGGATCTCGAATAGCGGTTGGCTCACTCCCCCGCTTCACCCCCTCCCTTGGGGACATCGGTAGCGGCTTCGCACCCTGAAACTCCACGCCGCAAGGGCGTGGGAGCTCGCCCAAGTGAGCAGTATTGCGTTCAGCGGGTAAACTCACCGACATTCTCGCGGGTGACGAGGCGAAAGGGGATGAAGGTCTCCTTTTCGACCTGTTCTTTGCGGATGAGCCCGGCCGCCACTTCAACCGCACCCCCGCCCTGCCGCGCACCGTCCTGAAACACCGTGGCGTCAAGGCGGCCATCCTTGACGGCCTGCAGGGCGTCGGCAATCGCGTCCACGCCGACGACAATGATGCCGTCCTTCTTCTTTGCCCGTTCGATGGCCAGCAGCGCGCCCATGGCCATCTCGTCGTTCTGGGCAAATACGGCGTCGATGGCATCGCCGTGCGCCTGGAGCCAGTTCTCCATCAGCGTCACGGCCTTGGCGCGGTCCCATTCCGCCGTCTGCGCCGCCAGTAGTTTCAACTCGGGGTGTTTGGAAAGCACCTCGCGTGCCCCGGAATCGCGTTTGATCTGTGCCGCCTGTCCCATGTAGCCGTGCATCATCAGCACGCCGCCCCTGCCGTTCATGCGTTCGGCTATGTGCTCCATGGCCAACCGTGCGGACTCCTCGTCGCGCGATCCGACAAAAGCCGTGGGTTCCGCACGAGTCACCGAGTTCACGTTGACGATGGGAATCCCCGCCGCGATGGCCTTCTCCACGGCCGGCGAGCTCGCCTCCACCTCGCAGGGGTTGAGTATGATGGCGTCCACCCGTTGGGCAATGAAGTTCTCGACCTGTTGTACCTGCCTCTCGGCGCTGCGCTGCGCGTCGTTCACGATGAGGCGCACGTCGAGTTCCTCGCCCTTTGCCTCCATGGCCTCGTTCAACACCACGATGAACTCGTTGGCCAGGTTCAGCAGCGAAACACCGATGACGGGACGGTCATCCTTGTTCGCTCCCTTCTCTCGGGGACCGCAGCCGCAGATCGCCGCGGCGAGTAATGTCAGTATCAGAGACGTCTTTCGCATCTGTTCCTCGCTCTCCGTTCCGTCAAATCCGTTTCCCCGCCCTACCTGCCCCGTCGCCACCGGTCCAGCCAGACCGCGCCGACGATGATGAAGCCTTTGACGATCTGCTGATAGTACGAGGAAACGTTGAGTTGGTCGAGTCCGCTTACGATCACCCCCATGAGCAGCGCTCCCAGGACGCTGCCGCCCACGCCGCCAACTCCGCCGGACAGGCTCGTTCCGCCGATTACCACTGCGGCGATCGCGTCGAGCTCGTAGGCGATTCCCGCGTTTGGCTGACCCGTCGTGATGCGTGACGCGAGCACAACACCCGCCAACCCGGCCAGGGCGCCGCAGGCGGTATAGGCGAACAGCTTCACACCCCTGACGTCGATCCCCGCGGCCCGTGCGGCGTTCTCGTTGCCGCCGACAGCATAGATGTGGCGCCCCAGGCGCATGTTGCGCAGGAACCACCATGCGGCCAGCGCCACGGCGGCCAGGATCATAACCGGGATCGGGATGCCGCCCCAGTCGCCGGCGATTCGCTTCATTGCCGGGCTCAGGTTCGATACGGGGCGGCCGCCGCTGAGGACCAGGGCCAACCCGCGTGCAACTGTCATCATGCCCAGCGTGGCAATGAAGGGAGGGACGCCGCCACAGGTGACCACTGCCCCGTTCGCGGCCCCGCAGGCACTGCCCACGAGAATGCCCATGGCGATGGGCACGATCGGCGGATACTCCCCCGGGTGCGCGAAGTGCGCCGCAACCACACCGGTCAGCGCCACCACGGAACCCAGCGAGAGGTCCACGCCCCCGGTGAGCAGCACGAAGGTAACGCCGATTGCGAGGATACCGTTGATGGATATCTGGCGGGCAATGTTCGCGAGGTTTGCCCAGGAAAGGAAATGCGGCTTGGCAAAGGACAGCGCCGCTACGATGACGACAAGCGCCAGCAGAATGCCGAAGCGATTGATCCATCTATGCCTGAATGCGTGCACAAGCGACACGCGCTTACTCTCAGACCGGCATGGCATGTTCAAGTATCTCCTCCTGCGTCGTCTCGGACGCGGGCAGTACGGCAACCAGTTCGCCCTCCCGCAACACGAGCACGCGGTCGGATAGCTGCAGTATCTCCGGCAGCTCGGACGAGACGAGGATCACGGCGCACCCACGCCGTACCAGCTCGTCGACGATTGCGTATACTTCGGTTTTTGCGGCAATGTCAATGCCGCGTGTCGGCTCGTCAAGAATGACGAGCTCGGGCCGGCACAGCAGTGTCCGGGCAATTACCACCTTCTGCTGGTTGCCGCCGCTCAGACGACTGACGGGCTGCCCCCGCCCCGCGGTCCTGATGTCGAACGCCTTGATACTCTCATCGGCCACGGTCCTTTCGCGAGAGTGGTCGATCAGGGGACCCGTGCACACACCGCGCAGTGCGGCCAGAGTGATGTTCTGGGCAACGCCCATCTCCGGAACGATGCCGTATCCCTTGCGGTCCTCCGTCACCATGCCCACGCCCAGGCGCATGGCATCCGCCGGTTTGCGAATGCTCACGGGCCGGCCCTTGACGCTTATGCGGCCGCTGTCCGCGGGCGCCAGGCCGAACACCGCGCTGACCACCTCGGTTCTGCCGGCGCCCATCAACCCGGCCAGTCCCACGACTTCGCCGCGCCGGACCTCGAAGCTGATGTCCCGAAAGGCGCCCTTCCGCGTCAGGCCCTCCACCGACAACACCGGCTCCCCGATACGCCGGCGCTCCCTTCTCAGCGGACCGCCCAGCTCGCGCCCGACCATCATCTCAATCAGCTCCCGTTCGTTAAGCTCAGCGGCCGGCGCCGAGGCGACGTAGCGACCGTCACGCAGGACGGTGACGCGATCGGCAATGCGAAAGACCTCCTCCATCTTGTGGGAGATGTAGACGATGGCGACGCCCCGTTCCTTCAGGGTCTGAATTGCCGCAAAGAGCGCCTCGGTCTCGTGCCGGGAGATCGCGGCGGTCGGTTCGTCCATTATCACGATCGAAGCGTCGCTGCCCAGGGCGCGCGCGATCTCGACCGTCTGCATTTCCGCCACGCTCAGCTCGCGCATCGGCCGTTCAACCGGCAGATCCGCATCGAGCGCCTGCAGCAACGACCGCGCCTCCCTGCGCATGGCGCCGCGGTCGATCGTGCCGGGAAGCCCGCCGCGCGGCTCGCGTCCAAGCAGCAGGTTCTCGACAACCGTCATGTGGGGGACAGGCATCAGCTCCTGATGGATCATCGCGATACCGTGGCACACGGCTTCGTGTGGGTTCTTCATGACAACCCCGCGGCCGTCCATCCAAAGCTCGCCGTCGTCGGGCTGGTACAGCCCCGCCGCGATCTTGACCAAGGTGGATTTCCCCGCGCCGTTCTCGCCCATCAGGGCGTGCACTTCACCCGCACGGATATCCAGAGAGACATCTTCCAGCGCCTGCACACCGGCAAACGCCTTGCTGACGCTCCTGATACTCAGAACTACGTTGCCATTCCCATACGAATCAGACATGTGGCTCGCGCAGGTCACCTCCCGTAAGCGCCTCGTTTCCGTCATCGCACTGGCCTTACCAAGCGAGAAGATACCGCGTACCCCGAATCCGTCAAGGGCTCCGTGATGTCCCCATTGGAGGGCGAGCGTCCTCGCAAGCCGTCGTGGACGAAGAGGAACTGCACCGAGAGCAAGACAACACCCGTCGAGTCCGCGGTTCTGGGGGGCACACGGAATATCGCCAATTGCCCCTCGTTGCTTCAGGATTCACGGTCCGGTGATTCTCACTGCTTCTTCCGGTTCCTGCACAAAACTCATTTCTGCAATCCGGCAGCAACGCCTGCTCCCGGACATGGCCCGCAATTGTGAAGATCCTGTCAAGGTTGTTAAAGCCATCCAAAGGTACTGCAATACCTCGCCTGGTCGCGCGAATTGGCAGTACGCCTGCTCTATCCACCCGCAAGCCACGCCGTCGTAGGCCGGTGAGACCGAGACAAGCCGAGGCCGGCAAAACAGAGGAATCACAACGCAACAACTCGACAGGAGAAACACAATGACGCAAAGCACGCAGAGCAACCTCACGTCCGCATGTACAGGAACCGTCGCCAAGTCAATCGCCGTGGCCGCCGTTACGCTGAGTGTTTTCGGGGCAGCCAGGGCATCGGCCGGCCATCTCAAATGCCTGGTCATGACCGTGAACACCAACAACTACTATGCGCGTGAACTGTACGTCCTGCGCGAGGGCAGGCAGTGGCAGCGCAAGGCGACGGGCTTCATCACGTACGCATGTGTCGTGCATCCACCTGACCGTCCCGACGGAGTGGTCTACCACGTGGAGAGCGTCGACAACCAGTACGGCGCGCGGGTCTACCGTAACTTCGTGGCGCTACCGGATCGCGAAGGGTATTGGTTCGACTTACGGGAAGACACCCCGCGTTTCACCTGCACAGGCTTTTCGCCGATGTTCCTGAAGCAGGGCCACTCGGTCAGGAGACGCCACTATATATCATTCGAACTGACCGACTGGGACGACTTCGACGCCAGGCTCGACCGATCGGACATGGCGTTCAAGTTCAAACTCGATTCGGGCCGGGTGGAAGAGCAGACGGCGTGGACGTACCAGCATCTCCAGGCCACGGACGCGAGCTGTCTCACCGGGGCGCGGTGCATCGGGAGCAGCTACAACCAGGACCGGGCGTTGCTGCAGGCGAACAACCAGACGCTGGTGTTCCACGACGAAGAGGGCCCAACTCCTCATCGATTTCTCCGGACCACCGCGCGCAACCTGCAGGGAGACTTCTATACGGTGGTGTTGGTCAGAAACTGCCTGGGCTGGCCGGCAGGCGGGAACATCGATTTCCTTGTTTACCAGCACAGCACAAACCCTTCCTTCGACCTGGATCTTGTCCAGCGGTCGAACAACCTGCACCTCGGCCCCAACCGCGAGTGGGAGTGCACGTCGCTGACCTGGGACGGGGAGTTCATCCAGGCAGGCCTGATCAAGAGGAACGACGACGGCACGTGCGAAACGCGGTTCGCATGGATGTTCCTGGGCGCAGTCGAACACGAAGGCGCGTACATCCCGGCATTCGACAAGGCGCGACTGACGGGCACTGAAATCCCCGCGGGCGTGACGGGCGACTACAAGGAAGAGGGGTGCGGCGAAGGCAACATCGTCCTGTTCAGCGACAACGTCGCGAGCTACGGTCCCATCTCGCAGCCGAAAAAGGGTAAGTGACCGGCAGTCGTTCTCGATCGCGAAACGCGGTTAGCCATACGCGGAAGGGCCGGAGGCATCGTTGCGATGCCCCCGGTTCTTTCACCTTCAGATTGCGCGGGTAACTGGCCCGCAACCCGAGCGAATGTTCAATGCTCAATTCTCAATGTTCAATTCTCGAGTCAACTTGAACATTGAGGGTTGAGCATTGAACATTGAGCATTTCTGGCTTCTTCTAGACAGCTCCGGGCCGGTGAGTCACCACCGGCAGGTTGGGTTCCACGTCGATGGACATGGCTGCCTCGCCGCCGATGCCCTGCCCTGCCCCGGCCAGGCCGGCGATCATGGCGGCATTGTCGCCGCAGTACTTGGGTTTGGCCAGCAACAGGCCCACGCCGCGCTCGTCCGCCAGGGCGGCCAGTTTCTGCCGCAGGCGGCTGTTCAGGGAGACGCCGCCGCCGGAAGCGATGTGAGTTTCATCCGTGAGCGCTTTCGCACAGCGGTCGACCAACGCGTCCAGGATGGCTTCCTGGTAGCTGGCCGCCAGCGATGGGACTTCGCTGCGCCCCTCGGACAGCGGATGGTCCCTGAGGTAGTAGAGCAGCGCGGTCTTGAGCCCGCTGAAACTGAAGCAGTGCCCGGCGTCTATGCCCTCAAAAGGAACGGCGCGAACACGCCCGCGCGGAAAACGGACGAACTTCGCATCGCCCTCCCTGGCCGTCTTGTCGATGACCGGCCCTCCGGGATAGCCGAGCCCGAGCAGGTTCGCGCCCTTGTCAAAGGCCTCGCCCGCGGCATCGTCGATGGTCTGGCCAAGGAGACTGTAGTGTCCGAGTCCCTCGACGCGAACCAGACAGGTGTGGCCGCCGGAGACGACCAGGGCCAGGAACGGCACGACCTCGTCAATGCCGGGCGCGTCCTCTTCCATGAACACCGAGTAGATGTGCGCTTCGAGATGGTTGACAGCATACAGCGGTTTGTCGAGCCGCATCGACAGCGCCTTGGCGGCCGAAACCCCAACCAGCAGCGATGACGCCAGCCCCGGCCCGTACGTCACGGCCACGGCGTCAACTCCGTCATAGCCCACTCCGGCGTCCGCGACCGCCTTGTCGATAACCGCGGGCAGGCTCTCGACGTGACTGCGCGACGCGATTTCCGGCACCACTCCGCCGTACGGGCTGTGCTCCGCAACCTGGCTGCGCACAACACTCGAGAGCACGTGCCGGCCGTCGCGCACCACGGCCGCCGCGGTCTCGTCGCAGGACGTCTCTATCGCAAGCACGTTCACTTCTGGCGTTCCTGGTAGATCTTCAGCGCCTCCAGCAGGTCGACGGCGCGCGCGAGCTGGTGGTCCACGACGGAAACGTACTTCTCCTTTTCTTCGCGGCTGAACGCGTCGGGAGTCTCGATGTGGGCCCGGCGAATCACGATGTCGCGCCACTCTGCCGGAGTCAGGGGCACAAAGATATCGGGCCGTATTCCCTTCGCGTGAATCTCGCGGCCGTTCGGCGTGTAGTAGTGCGCCGTGGTCAATCGAATTGCGCAATCTTCGTCCGGCTTGGCCGACTGCAACTTGATCACGCTCTGCACGGACGCCTTGCCGTAGGTTGTGCTGCCGACAACGACGGCGCGTTTGTGATCCTGCAGCGCTCCGGCCACGATTTCGGAGGCGCTGGCACTGCCGCCGTTGACCAGGACGACCATCGGAAAACCAATGAGGTGAACGTCACCGTAAGCCTTGTCCGTGACTTCCGCGTGCGTTCCCCTGCGTCCTTTGCGTGTCACGATAAGCTTGCCCCGCTTCAGGAACTTGCTTGCCACGTCCACGGACGCGCGCAGGAGCCCTCCGGGGTTGTTGCGCAGGTCCAGCACGAGCGCGGCCATTCCCTGCTCCAGCAGCTCGTCCAGGGCCTTCTGCAGGTTGTCCGCCGTGCCTTCGTCGAATGACGCCAACCGTATGTAGCCGACATCCCCGCGTATGAGACGCTTGCCCTTGACACTTGAGATCCTAATCAGATCGCGCGTCACCACGACCCGCCGCGGCTTTTCGTCCTGCGCCCCCTGGACCACCAGGACCACGTCTTCACCCTTCTTGCCCCGCATGCGTTTCACGCACTCTGACAGGGGAAGTCCCTGTGTCTTCTCGCCGTCTATTTCCAGGATGCGGTCACCGGCCTGCAAGCCGGCACGGAACCCCGGCGTGTCCTCGATCGGCGCAATAATCGTCAGCAGCCCGTCCCTCACCCCCACCTGTACGCCCACGCCCCCAAATGCGCCCGAAGTGCTGTCCTGGATCTCCCGGTAGTCGTCCGAATCCAGAAAACCGCTGTGGGGGTCCAGGGAATAGAGCATTCCCCGCAAGGCTCCGTGCACGATTTCCTCGAACCCTTTCTCCTCAACATAGTGCCTGCGAATGTGAATCAACGCCTCCGTCAGCAGCTTCATCTGCTCGAAAGCCTCGTCTTCGTCGGCGCCACCCGGCTTTTCTTCCGCGAACGCGCCGAAGGGCAGGGACAGGAGAATCGCCAGCAATACTCCCCGCCAAAGCAACTTGCGTCTCTTCACATTCCTCATCGCAGTCCCTTCAATTCTACTCTCTTCACGCATCGGCCTACTGTGCGGAATCCGTCGGCAAGGGTCAATGGGATTGACGATTCTCGATGTCCGCGGTCCTCTACTTGACAACTCCACAAGTCAGGAATCACCAATCAAGCTCTCCCAGCGCGAACGTGCGCTCCACTTCGATCGCCTTCTCGCCCTCGCACACGGTGCAGCATTCGTGCAGCGGGTCATGCTCGAAGAACAGCACGTGCCGCTTCTCCGCCGCCTCGCGCAGCAGGGCCTCCTTCTCCCGCATGATCACGAGCGGCTGCAAGTCGTACGCCATGATGTACGGCAGTCGCACGTGATGAACCGACGGTATCAGGCCGCCCATGAAGATGACGTCCCGGCCGCCGCAGTGAACCCTCGGAACGATCTGTCCCGCAGTGTGTCCGTCGGACAGGCCGCAGCCGATCTCGGAGATGTCCCAGCTCTCCGCCGTAAAGAACCTGAGCTGCCCCGCGTCGCGCAGGGGCACGAAGTTGTCGGGCAGGTAGCTGGCTCGTTCACGCGGGTTGGGCCTGGTGGCCGCCTCCCACTGCGACTCCGTCACCCAGTACGAGGCGTTCGGGAAAGCAGGCGCCAGACGTCCGTCACGCCTGGTCACGGCGCCGCCGCAGTGATCAAAATGCAGGTGCGTGAGCACTACGTCGGTGACGTCCGCTGCCGCGGTTCCCTTCTCCTCGACCAGTTGCTCAACCGGTGCGCGCCGTTCGATGCGGAATCGCTGCCGGAACCTATCGTCCTGCTTGCCGCCGATTCCGGTGTCAATCAGCACACGCCGCGTCCCCGTGTCCACCAACAGGCAGCGCATCGGCCAGCGCGTCAGGTTGTCCGCATCCGCCGGCACCAGCTCGTTCCAGATCGCCTTCGGCACGACCCCGAACATTGCGCCCCCGTCCAAACTGAAACACCCGGCATCGATTACGTGTAGTTGCATAGGGCAGGAGTAGAGATGGAGAGGGCGCAACTGTCAACCCAGAACCGGGCGCCGACGGCGATTGTCCGTTGCCGCCAACGTTTCGCGCATTCCGCTCACTCTCGGCTCGCCCTTGCCCTTCCGCTCCGCTCCAGGGCTTGCGGGCGCACTACAAACATGGCGCATGCGTGAGGGGAACGCCATGTTTGTAGTGCGCCCGCAAGCCCTGGAGCGTAGCGGCAGGGCAAGGGCGAGCCGTGAGTGAGCAAAATGCGCCCGTAGGAGTCACGCGTCCGGAGTTAGCCTTGATGCCCGCGTCTCATACGGCTATCTTTCGCCCATGAGCACTGTCCTGACATATGCCGCGTGGTACATTGCGTTTCTGTTTTCCACTACGCTGCACGAAGCCGCCCACGCATGGGCAGCCAAGCTGGGCGGAGATCTGACGGCCTACCACGGCGGCCAGGTGACGCTCGACCCAATCCCGCATATCCGGCGTCAACCGTTCGGCATGGTGCTGCTGCCCATTATCTCGCTCTTCATAATCCGTTGGCCGTTCGGCTTTGCCAGCGCTCCCTACGATCCTCGCTGGGCGGCGCGCTACCCGAAAAGGGCCGCGCTGATGGCGATTGCCGGACCGCTGGCGAACTTGGCGCTGGTCGTCCTCGCGGGCACGCTGATTCGCGTCGGGCTGCTCACGGGAATCCTCGGTATACCGGCCGGCATATCGTTTACAACCGTCGCGACATCCGTGGCCGAGTCCGGACTCGCCACTGGAGTTGCGCTCCTGCTCAGCGTCTTCTTCACACTCAACCTGATCCTGGCACTGTTGAACATCGTGCCGCTTCCGCCCCTGGACGGAAGCGCGCTGCCCCTGCTTTGGTTGAGCCACGAGGGCGTCGTACGCTACCAGAACGTCATGGCACAGCCGGCCTTTGGATTCCTGGGGCTGTTCCTGGCCTGGCAGATCTTCCCCGCGCTTTTCGACCCGGTCTTTACCTTCGCAATCAACCTGGTCTATCCGGGAGTGAGCTACGGAGCGCAGTAGTCAATTGACGCTCACGCGCAGCTTGTCCCGGGCTCTCTCGTCGACTCTGCGCGCGGCGGCGAGCAGGATCGACATGGTATCGGTGGTGAAATGGCGGCTGCGAGCGGACATGTCCTCGCGTTTGAAGGTGAAAGATCCCTCCGGATTCGACAGGACCGCTTGAAGCACCTCCTTTCCGCGACGGTTTCCGGCTTCGGCGTCGATGAGTTGCCCGTGAAGAAAATGAAGCTTGTGCATGCGCGAACCGTCCGTGAATGAGATCCATAGCGTCCCCGACTCCTGCGACGAATACAGCAACTGTATCACCTGTTCGACCGGGAACTTCTGCAGCGAACCGGCAAGGTCGTGGTCTCCGGTCAGTGCATCCTCGAGCGTGTTCTGGGCCACGGACTCGCCGAATGTGGCAACCGAGAGCACGCTGCTGCCGACCTGACGCGTGCGGGCGTCAGCACGCCGCATTTTCACAATCAGGATCCCCTCTACGATACACAGGCCAAGCAGAATCTGGAACATGAGCGTGTGTCCGTTCAAGAAAGCAACGATCGGCCCATGATCGGGATCGTCTCTGCCTGGACGGGCCTGAACCGGGTGTTGCCCGTGCTCCGCATTTGACACCACGCTGGCGACGAACGCGCCAACGTGGGGCAACATCTGGGTCCTGACCTCATCCCCCTCCCCCCGAACCACCAATACCGGCAAGGGCGACGTATCATCCGATGCGGCAACGGACGGCTCTCGGGCGGCAACGAGGTCCACGACGTCCGTGCTGGACGAGCTTGCTTCCGGGGCCTCCGGAAGCTCGACCGGCTCGACCGCCGCAACCGCGGTCTCGCCCGTGACCGTCCGCGGCGGCAGCGTATCAACCGCGTTCGACGAGACCACGGGTTCAACGGGAGGTTCAGCGGGAAGCTCGGCGGGTGGCTCGTTTTGCGCGACGACGGCGGGCTCCGCGACGGAGATGACAGGCGTCTCCACGGCAGGGGACGGGGAGAGAGGCGTCGGTTCGGGCTTTTCGGCAACCTGGACCGGGACCGCGGTCCTACTGCCCGACGGCGTTTCCGACTTCACACGGTCGACTTCCGGAACAGGCGGCTCGACTTCAGGTTCCTTCGGTTTCGGCTTGCGGGGAGTCCGACGCCTGATCGGCGGCGTGGAGGTCTTCTTTAGAGTAGCGATGCGGGGCGCCTCAACCGATTCCCCATCCCGCCCCGTGCCCTCAGAACCGCGGACTGCCCGCGGCCGCCGTGCGGGAAGCTGTTCACGAACAATCCCCGCGGTTGACAAAGGCAGAGCGAGCACTATTTGACGGCCGTAGCGCTCGCAGATGACGCGGTACAGGGCATCCGTCTCTTCCATGATGGGAAGAAGCTCGTTGGTGCGCAGGGTGAACTTGCCCCTGCAGGTCTCAACCTGGAGACCCAGTATAACGCGTTTCTCGTTCGTGACCCACGCCGTTTCTGTCCGGCGTCCAATGCGAGCCGGGATTGCGCAAAGCCGGGACATGTCCTCGCCAAGCGACAGCAGGCCGATGTAGTGCTCCGACGTCTGCTGAAAGAGATCCAGTTTCTGTCCGACGCCCAGCTCGTACCCCGGATCGTCGACAGTCAGGGCGACCGGCCTCGTGACGCGGAGGTAGTCGGTGTGCAGATCGGCGTCGAACCCAAGGAACGAGTCCACCTTCGAGGCCTGCCCGCGCAGGGGCAAGAGAATGAGAAGCGCAGTCAGCCCCAACGCGACGGTCAGAAGGCGGGGTGCGATAATTCTCGTTTTTGCGAAGGCGCGTGCGAAACCACATGCCGGGCGCTCGCAAGCCATCCCGGCAACCGCGACCGTCCCGCATGAGTTCAATTCGCACCAGTCACGCTGAAAAACACCTGTCATCATGTCTACTTTCGCCGAGTCAGGCTGAGTACTGTTTCCACCCCTGTATACTCAAGCACTTAGCATACCACTTGACACAACCATGACACAACCGGTGGTTCCGTGACAAGGGATGCATGGGCGCGTGAGCTCCGCGGGCGTCGCTGTCGTCTCCAAGAATCGGCTGCTTCATCGGGTGCGTGAAGGCAGAAAATCAGAAGCACGAAACACGCAGGCACGAAGGAAGCTTCAAGAGAGAAAGGACAGCTTGTAGCAAGCAGACTGACTTGCTCCACGATTAATCTTTACTGTAAGCACATCATGTTCATATTATGGCTCCGAATTCATTTCCAACAGTCACCTCGCAGGGAATTCGCGTGAGAATCCTCCGAACTGAAACATCGCAGTATGCACTCCTGCTGGTGATACTGTTCGCTATCGCAACCATTGCCGTGCGCGAGACCATAGTCTACTTCGAGCCGCGGCTTCCGACTCCGGAGTTTCAGATCCTGGTGGCCAAACTGTGGTCTCTGAGCCTGGGGTTCATGTTGATCGCGGGCGCCTTCGGTCTCCTCGGAATAAGACTTGCCGCCGAAACCGAAGGTCCGCGCAGGGTCGGACGGGTCGTCGACGCCATGGACTACATTCACGACGGCATGCTCCTGCTCAACAGACGGGGACACATAACCGGCTCCAATCCCGAGGCCAGGCAAATGGCCAGCACGACCCTGGATGCACATACGCCCCTGCAAAAAGCCTTTCCCTGCCTTTCGTCGCAGGACGCCGGGTTTCTGCTTGACCGGGAGGAACCCCACGAGATCGAGCGCCCCCTGGGCGGCTCCGCATTCGCCAAGACCCTCCGCTTTCGCTCCCAACCGTCCGCCAACCTCTCACTTGTTCTGATTTGCGACGTAACCGCCATGAGGCGCAGGCGCCTGCGTCGCCGCCGCTCCGCCCGCCTGCAGCTCATCGGTCAAATCGCGAAGGGTGTCACCAACGACTTCAACGAACTGCTGTGCGCAATTGCAGGCAACGCTTCGGTCCTGCCGCGACTTGCAACGGATTCCGATGACGCCCGCCAGGCCATCGCGGCCATTGAGCGTAGCGCCGAGAAAGGGGTAGCTCTCGCCGCTCACCTGGGCTCACTTGCCGATACCGGCAATCCCCATGGCAACGGCAACGACATGACGCCGGAACACGTGCGCGCCGCCGCCGACATGCTTCGCGACAACCTGACCGACGAATGGACCGTGGAGTGCTCCGTGGCTGAAGGTCTGGCCGCTGTTGCACTGGGCAGATCCCAGGTCGAGCAGCTCGTTCTCAATCTCGGTCTGCTCGTCGCGGACGCTATGGCCAAACCCGGGACCATTGCCGTATCGCTTCTTCCGTCCGAGTCCGGTTCCTCCCAGACGGACGACGATTTTGCCTGCGTCCTGCACATAGGCGGTGAAGACGCCAGTCGACCACTGGAACAACCGGCAACCCCCAACGGAAGCAAGGAAACGACCGGAGTAATCCTGTCCGTCATCCGCTCGATGCTGGAGGAAACCGGCAGCAAGCTCGAGAGCTTGACCACTCACCGTGGTACGCCCCTCTACCGCGTTCTCCTCGCGCAGGGACAGTCCGTGTCCGAACGGCATGGCACCGCGGCCGGCATCCCCGAAGAACTCAGCGCCTACATAGCACATTGGTCAATCGTGGTCGCCAAGCACGAACGCAGCTATGCCGAACTGGATGCACGCCTGCTGGAAATCGGAGCCAACGTGCAACGCGTCCACGACATAATGTCGGCCCTCGGGCGCCTCGACAGCGACGAGACCCTCGATGCCATGATTGTGGACGAGAATCTCCTCGGGCCCGAGAGCAGGGCCCTCGTCCGCGCTATGTTGAAAATCCGTCCCGCAACCGCACTGGTTGTCCTCGGGGAGGATGACACCCCAAAAGCAGACGATCTCACCGACGAAGTTGTGCTCGTGCCGGCGCATGCCTCCTCGGATCGCATCCTCATGGCCCTGATCGATGCGCGCCGAATGGCGGTCAGGCGAAAAAGTACGGAGGCCACGTGAGAAAGAAACGCCGTCGCCCACCGATAAGGATTCGACCGAAGCGTCAGGTTTCGCTGTCGACAATCGCCCTGTGGCAGTTCATATCGTTCTTCGTCATGCTCCTCCTTGTATGGGTGAACGAGGTCCTGGATCTCTCTTCACTCTTCTTTGGTGAAATCACGACCGATTTCGATTTGTTCGGCAGCTGCATCCTCACGTCTTTCGTGATTATCGTCGCCATTATTACCGTGGGCAACACCTACCTCCAGCAGAAGCGCATGCTGCATGGGCTGATAACGATCTGCTCGCACTGTCATCGCATCAAGGTCAACAAACACGCCTGGGACAAGCTGGAAGACTACTTGAGCGACAGATCCAGAGCCGTCTTCTCGCACGGGCTTTGTCCGGACTGCTACAAAGTGGAACTGGCACGAATGGAAGAGATGCCCGTAATCCCGCTCTGGGACGACGACCGGAAGGACGAGAGCGACCCGTCTGAAATCGAGTCTCCGTGCTGAACCATCGCGGAAGCGCAAAGCGCCCGGGCTGGCAGCGTGGCGGGATTGCATCGCGCGACAGCACGATGCAATCCCGACAGGCTGCTAGGCGGAAGCTTCAAGAACTCGGAAATGCAGGGCAACTGTTGTGCCTTCGCCGGGGACTGACGTCAGATCAATGCGGCCTTCGTGCTCACGCATGATCTTGTGCACAATCGCCAACCCAAGCCCGGACCCGCGCCTGGCGTGGGCGCTCTTCGTTGTCACGAACGGCTCAAACACGTCTTTCGCAAGGTCTTCCGCAATGCCGGCGCCGTCATCGGTCACCTCGATCGATACGAACTTCCCGGCCGGCGACGGTGCGCCACATACGCCTGCCCCGTCGGGCAGATCCGTGCAACCTGTGCGCAGTGACACACGGCCCGTCGGCGCCGCGGCCTCGACCGCATTGCGGGCAACATTGTCGACGGCAGCCACAACGTCGTCCACGCAGGCATTTACCAAGGGCAGACCGTCGGCCAGGTCCACCTCTACCACCACCTCCGGCGATATACCGTTCGTCTGTAGTTCTACTCCGACCTCACGCACGACCGTATTGACGTCAACTTCTTCGCGATCCTCTTTGTCGCGCGTGGCCAGATGCTGAAGCTGAACCGTGATGTGCGCCATGTCGTTGGCCGTCTTCTCGATCGCATCAAGCAGATCGTGGCCAAGGCAACCGTCCGGCAAGTCACTGCGCACTAGCGAAGGATACGTCAACACCGGAGTCAGGAGGTTGCTCAAGTCATGTGCAAGGTGCGACATCACAGCGGTCAGGGTCTCGAAGCCGCTCGAATCCATGCGACAGTATCCGATGTCTCTACCTTCCATGGATTACTCCCTGGCTAGTCCTTTCGAATGATCTGCACCGGCGCCACCACGGGGGTCCTGACCCCCTGTACCCAGTACCTGTGCCCCGTAACGTGCAGCGTGCGACCGACGATGCGCTCAAGCTGAGCCTCATTGCCCAGGATGTAGCACAGGGCCAATGCCCGTCCCGCATCGTCGCGCATGACCAGCCTGTACCGGCTGGGTCGCCCCCAGACAAGCCCCGCCGGCCGCAAGACCCCTACGTATTCCACTGCCTCCCCCTGCTTCTTCGAAGCCACGAGGCGGCGTTTCGCCAGCGCAGGCGGCAGCTTGCCCGGCCTGCTCGTGACCACAACCGGCTCAGGCAGAGACGGCGCCGGCGGTCTTGCCGGCTTGGGCGCACGCGGCGCCGGAACAGGCACGGGACGCACGGGAGACGGGACGACCGGCTTCGGAACGGCGGGCGGGGGCACAGGTACGGCCGGACGAGGCCTCGGTTCGAAAACTTGCGTCGGCGGCCTGGGCGTCGGGACAACCGGTTGCACGGGCTTGGCGGCAAAGGGCTCAACGTAGTCGCGGCTGATCCACAGCGTGCACTCCGGTAACGGGGCTATCTTCAGCCAGTCGCCCTGGCGGCCACGCACGTCAACCCGGTCTCCCTTGTCGGCCATGCCGATGACCTTGTAGTTCGTCCCGGGGCCGCTTCTGACCTGCACGCGGGAGGCGCATACCGTGTCACCACGCACCAGCTCACCGTAAACCCACAGGTCCGCCGTCGCCGGCGTCTCGACCTCCACCCACTCCCCCTCGCCGATCCCGTTTGGAGCGAAAAGCACGTCGCCGGTGTCGACTTGAGACACCACCGCCGACTTGCCGCCGGCCGTCGGACGGAGATTCACGTGATCGCCCGTCACGCGCACCTTTACTCCGGCGGCGACCGCGTCAGACGCCGCAGCATGTACGCAAATAATGAGTATGGTCGACAGTCTATTCACGACAAGGCATGTTGTATCAGAACAACCCCTTGCGGGCAAGCGCCTACTCGTGCCACCCAGCAATTCTCATTATGGCCACGCCCCCTGCGAC
>CAZKRK010000090.1:0-21399 GCA_964555035.1 uncultured Victivallales bacterium
GGTAGCGGCTTCGCACCCTGAAACTCCACGCCGCAAGGGCGTGGGATCTCGCTTAGGTGAGTGCCATGCGGGCTAGGAGAGCCCCCGGTGCGCTTCGCTTCCGAGGCAATTCGAGGTGGAAACGGTAGAAATGTTCAATGCTCAATTCTCAATGTTCAATGTCCTTGAGCATTGAACATTTCTACCGTTCCTGGTCAGCCCTCGCCGTCCCCATACACCTCCTGCTCCAGCGCTGTGCGCATGGCATCCACCGCGGCGGGCTGTCCCGTCCAGATCGTGAACGCCCATGCGCCCTGGTGTAGAAGCATGCCCAGTCCGTTGGCGGCCCTTGCACCTGCCGCGATTGCTGCCTTCACGATCGCAGTTTCGGGGTACATGTATACAAGGTCGAAAAGCATCTGCTTCTCGCTGAACGCCTCGGGCGGCAACAGAGACGGGTCGTCCGCTTTCATCCCTACCGGTGTGGCCTGAATCACAAGGTCCGCACTCCGCGAAGCCTCACACCACGAGCCTTCGTCCGATGGGACTATGGCGACTTCGGTCTCGGCGTTGATGCCGGCAATCTCTTCCGCCACCTTTGGCGGACGCCGCGGGTCGAGGTCGGTCAGGGCGATGCGCGCCGCGCCTTCCCCCGCGCAAGTGATTGCCAACGCCCGCCCGGCGCCGCCGCTGCCGAGCACGAAGACAGACAGACCGTCGAGAGTGGCGTCGAACGCCTCCTCGATCGCGAGCAGGAACCCCTTGCCGTCCGTGTTGTGGCCGCGAAGACCGCCATCCGTGAACTCGACCGTGTTCACCGCGCCCACTCGACGGGCCGATTCGTCGAGGTCGTGGATTCCCCGGAAGGCAACCTCCTTGAGCGGCACGGTCAGGTTGACGCCGCCGAAGCCCATGTCGCGCATGGCCGGCAGGACTTCCATCAGCCGGTCCGGGTGGACGTCAAAGGCCAGGTACACGGCGTCGAGCCCGAGCTTCGCCAGTGCGGCGTTGTGCATAACGGGGGAAAGGCTGTGACCGATCGGGTGTCCCAGCACGGCGTACGGGCGAGTATGTCCACTGAGATTCATGGTGTTACTCCTGAATATGCTCTTGTCGCTACTCGGTGTCGCTCACGTGACGCGAGAGATACTGGTTGACGCACGACAGGTAGGCCTTGGCGCTGGCCTCCACGATGTCCGTGCTGGCGGCCTTGGCGGCGACGGCGTCGTCGCCAAACGCAACCCGCAGACTGACCTCGCCCATGGCGTCTTTGCCGACCGTCACGGCCTGCAGCGAGAAATCGAGAAGCTTCCCCGTCAGGTCCGTCATGCGGTCGATCGTCTTCAGGGCTGCGTCGACCGGGCCGTCGCCGCAGGCGGCGTCCTGGAGCACCTCCTCGCCCTTGCGCAGCCGCACCGTAGCGGTCGGGATCGTGCCCGTGCCGGCCGAGACGTGCAGGTAGCTGAGCGTGAAGACGCGCGCGGCATCGGCCATCTGTTCGCTGGCAATCATCAACAGATCGTCGTCGTAGATGACCTTTTTCTTGTCCGCCAATTCGACGAACCGGTCGTAGGCCTTGACCAGTTCGTCGTCGTTCAACTCGATGCCGATGCGCGTGAGGGCTTGTCTCAGGCCGTTCTTGCCCGACAGCTTGCTCAGGATCAGTTCGGTCCCATCGGTGCAGCCCACGTCGGCCGGGTTGATGATTTCGTACGTCGCCCGTTTCTTTATCACGCCGTCCTGGTGGACGCCGGAGGAGTGCGCAAAAGCGTTAGCTCCTACGATCGCCTTGTTGCGCTGCACCTGCAGCCCGGTCAGACGGCTCACCAGCCGGCTGACGGGGACGATCCGCTCGGGCCGGATATCGGTATAGATGCCGTCGAACTGGTCCCCACGTGTCTTCAGGGTCATGGCCAGTTCTTCCATGGCGGCGTTGCCGGCCCGTTCGCCGATGCCGTTGACGGTGCACTCGACCTGACGTGCGCCGTTGCGGACGGCAGCCAGGGAGTTGGCTACGGCCAACCCCAGGTCGTTGTGGCAGTGTACGCTGATCACCGCGTCGTCGATGTTGGGAACATGATCGAACAGGTAGCCGATCAATGCGCCGAATTCTTCGGGGATAGCGTAGCCCACGGTGTCCGGGATGTTGATTGTTGTTGCGCCCGCCGCGATGGATGCCTCGACGACCTTGGCCAGAAAATCCGGCTCGGTGCGCGAGGCGTCTTCGGGGCTGAACTCAACGTCAGCGCAGAAGCTCTTCGCGAGACGGATCGACTCCTCGGCCTGTCTCAGGATTTCGTCCTGGGCCTTGCGCAGCTTGTACTGACGGTGGATCTTCGATGTTGCCAGGAAGATGTGAATCCGCGGTTTTTCCGCCGGCGCCACGGCTTCCGCACAGCGTTCGATGTCCGCCTTCACGCACCGCGCCAGTCCGGCAACGGACGGGCCTTTGACACTCTTGGCGATTTCATTGACTGCCCGGAAGTCGCCGGGTGATGCAATCGGGAAGCCCGCCTCGATAACGTCCACCTTCAGCGACGCCAATTGATGGGCGATTTCCAGTTTTTCGCGGTGCGTCAGGCTCGCGCCTGGCGATTGCTCGCCGTCGCGCAGGGTTGTATCGAATATGATCACGCGTTTGTCGTCTGTTTTCATTGTCTGCTTTCCGCTCTTGTTGAAGTTGGTTGCTGTCGCCTTGCTGGAAGGTCGAGATCTGCGTTGCCGACCGTGGGCAGAAAAACGCCCACCGTTGTTGCGTCCAGCGGCGGGCGGGTAAATGTCTTCAGTCTTGGATTTCCCAACGCAGCGCGTACACCGGGCGCATTATGACAAGCCGAGGCCCTGCCCCGGCAGCATAAGCAACAAGTAGCTTGCTCCAACTACGTTGAGATTCCTCGAACTCATGATGGCCTAGTAATACCTCAAACGGCCGCCGGAGTCAAGCTTGACTCTCGTGTTGCTTGCGCCTAGGCTCTTTGCCAAGGGAGGAACAGGACATGCTCAAGGACATCAATCTCTCACGCAGGGTCACGAAGGCCGAGTACAAGGCCGTGGAAGACGAGTTGACGATCAAGTTGGGGCGGCTCCAGCGAGAGGCAGTTGAACGGGGTGTGCCGTGGATCGTCGTCTTCGAAGGGTGGGATGCGGCAGGGAAGGGGACCCTGATCAACGACTTGATCCTGCCACTGGACCCGCGCGGGTTCTCGGTGCACAGCACGTTGCCGCCGACAGAAGAGGAGGCTTTCCGTCCGTTCCTGTGGCGATTCTGGACCAAGACCCCGGCCCGCGGCAGACTGACGATCTTTGACCGTAGCTGGTACCGGCGCGTGCTGGAAGACTGCGTCGACCGCAAGATCCGCAAACGCGACCTCGGGCAAGCTTATCAGGATATCATCTCGTTCGAGCGTCAATTGGCGGATGACGGCAACGTCATCATCAAGTTCTTCCTGCATATCTCCAAGAAGGAACAGAAGAAGCGGTTCGATAAACTGCGTGACAACCCGCTGACGGCGTGGCGGGTGACCAAGACGGACTTGCGCCGCCACCGGCAGTACAACGCCTATAGAGATGCGGTGGATGAAGCGATTGCCGGTACGGATTCGGACTTCGGACCGTGGACCATCATCGAGGCCCACCATCAGCGTTTCGCGGCGCTCAAGATCTTCAACACGGTCATCGCCGCGTTGGAGGCGGGCATTGCGGCCGCGAAGCGCAAGCGCAAGACGGTGTCGAAACGGGCCAATCGGCGCGTGCCGCGCGAGTTCAGCGTTTCGATTATCGACAGTCTCGATCTTTCGTTGTCACTCGAGCGTGATCGATATCGGCGCCAACTCAAGAAGAAGCAGGCACGAATGCGCGAGTTGGAGCATGTGATCTACATGCGGCGGATACCGGTCGTAATAGTGTATGAAGGCTGTGATGCCGCGGGAAAGGGGGGCAACATACGCCGCCTGACGGAGGAACTCGATCCCCGCGGGTACGAAGTCGTGCCCGTCGCGGCGCCGAACGACATCGAAAAGGCCCATCACTACCTGTGGCGCTTCTGGACGCAGATGCCCAAGGCGGGGCACATAACGATTTTCGACCGCTCATGGTATGGGCGCGTTCTGGTGGAGCGTGTCGAGGGTTTCTGCTCGGAAGCGGACTGGCGGCGCGCCTATCGTGAGATCAACGAGATGGAACGGCACCTCACCAATTTCGGCGCGATTGTGCTCAAGTTCTGGCTGCAGATTGACAAGGAGGAGCAGCTGCGCCGGTTCCAAGCCCGCGAGAAACTGGCCCACAAACAGTGGAAGATCACCGACGAGGATTGGCGGAATCGCAAGAAATGGGACGTGTACAAGCTCGCCACCGAAGAGATGTTTGCCCGTACGAGCACCCCTCACGCGCCCTGGACCATCGTCGAATCCAACTGCAAATGGCATGCCCGCGTGAAAGTCCTGACAACCGTCATCGATGCGATTGAGGCGAGGTTGGGGTAGGTTGATTGGTTGATTGGTTGATTGGTCAATTGGTTGGTTGATCGGTTGGTTGATCGGGTTGCTGGATGAGGAGAAAGAGAATTGGGCGCCCCAGTCAAATCGTGATCCGTAGTCGTCGCCGTCGTCGTCCACCGGCCGGACGAGAGCATCGGTCGACGACTACGGCGACGACTACGGTGGACGAGGAAGAGAGAACCAAGGCGGGAGGGAATTCCGGGAACCGATGCGCGTCCCCATGCACGCGGATGAAATCCACATCCATCAAGTGCGTGGAGGTTACGCGCTGCTGCACGAACCTCACGTTCACGATGGTCATTTCAGAGTCGGTCGCTGACAACGCCTTCTCCGCCCGTTGTCGGACGCAGGGTCTGGCGGCGGGCCTGGAGAAGGACGGCGGTGGTGACCGCCCCGATGAACACGATGATGGCGTAGATGATGAGCCAGGTTGTCCGGTTTGAGGGCGGGGGGACGGTGGGACCGATGCCGCGTGCGGGTTGCGGTATGAGTGAAACGCGTTCGATCCACCCCTGGATCTCGTTCAGTCGTGCTGCCTGATCGCGCCTGAACGCGACGTAGTCCGGGCCCGCCGGGGGCGGTTGTGCGGATGTCGCGCGGGCGAGGGCCGTCTCGAGCTCGGCAAGCTTGTTCGCGATCGCGCTTTTCGCCATGCCGCTTCGTTTGACTTCCATGCGAACGCTTCCCAACTGGCGGCAGAGGTTCGCGATGTGCAGATCGTTGGCACGCCAGACGTCGACAATCTCAACGACGACTGTCTCTTCTTCGCTGGGACCAAGTTCCAGGTTGAGGTCGATGCACGCCTGGCGGCCGATCTGTCGCGCGACGTAAACCGTTTCGTTCACGGATACGATGTCATCAACGCCGAGCTCGTGTGGCAACGGTGTGGCTTCGCCGAATTCGCGCGTCATGTGGGGCGATGTGTTTCTGAACCGGAACTGAAGCTGAGTTGTCCCCAGCGCCGATCTCTCAACCGCGGTGAGAGGCACTTGGGGTTGCGGACGAGCGACCAGACTTTCGGGCGGAACGTCAAACCGGAAAGCCAGGTCTTCCATCTTGCGCAGCACCTCGTGAGCGTCACGGACAACAAGGCGCGCGCGTTCGCACCTGGCGATGTAGGAGGCGATACGCCGTCCGTTGGGTGGCGGCGACTGGACGATGTCTCTGGCGATAGCGAGAATTCGGTTCACTGCTTCGAGATGACGTTTGGACTTTTCGGTGGCGGACGTCCAGTCGAGTGCGGCGTGGATGGTCTCGGCCTGTTGAGCTATGGCTGCCACTTCATTGGAAGACATGGCCCATACGTCGCGGACCGCGAGGCGGATTGTCCGCTCTTCCCCCGCCTGCAGTTCGATGTCCGCAACCGCGAGGCACCGGTCTTCAATCATGTCGTATGCGATGCTCAGTCCCGACGGATGCTCGATGTCTCCGGCTCGCAACCCGACGGGGAAGGGCGATCGCACTTTGACCGTCCGCGGACGGTCGCCGGGATTTCTGATGGTGATGGCATAGGGTTGCGTCGCAGCTATGCTCTCGGCATGTGTTCCCGGCGACAGGACGGTCATCACTACCGGGATGGTAACGGCAAGCGACAGGCGGCGGCAGGCGTTCATGACGGCATCCTCCTTCACAACGTTGCCGAAAGTATAACCGCACTCCAACGTGGAGTTGTCATGAAAATGTCAATGTGGTGCAAAACTTCTGTGATCGCGCGGACGCTCATTCAGGGGCCGAATTTGCAATCCGGCCGAGAGAGAATCGAGCATGTCGTCGAGAATGAACGGACCGCGGTCAGGCCGTCCTCCCGGTATAAACCGCACTCTCGCGGCCGGATTGCAAATCCGGCCCACTGAAGACGCACACGGATTTGGGCTGTGGTTGAAGCTGGTGTTGGGCACTGGTGTTGCTGACGCTTGGCGGCTCCCCTGCCGGGCTCGCGGGCATTTCAGCAGTTGTCAATCAACCGGTTCCGGCCTGCGTTCGAACCGTCATGCGCACTTCCGTGCCCTTGCCGGGACTCGAGTTCATTGTCATGTGGCCGTTGATGTGGCGCAGGCGTTCCCTGATGCTGAACAGACCGAAACCGCCGTCGGACGTGTGTTTGGCGGCGCCGAACTTGTTCATGTCGCAGCCCACCCCGTCATCGGCGACGGCAATCTCGAGGTGGTTTGCGTTCTTTCTCAGGGCGACGGTGATGTGGTCGGGTTCCGCATGTTTGACGGCATTGACCAGCAGCTCTTGAACTGCACGATAGACGAGGAACCCGACGTCTTCGGGAAGGGCGACAGCGAGATCCCTGCCCTCGAAGCTCACGGCCACGCCGTGTTTCTTCGCCGTACGTTCCGCCAGGTCGTTCAGGGCGGCCGTCAGACCGAGTTCATAGAGCACCGGCGGACTCAGCTCGAACGTGAGCGTGCGGATGCGGTCGATGGATTCACCCAGGAACTCGGCAATCTGTTGCAGTTCCCGGCGATGCTCCTCGGGCGCCTTCTTCACCAGTAGTTCCAGCTTGAGCTTCGAGATGACGAGAATCTGGCAGATCGTGTCATGCACTTCTTCGGCGATGCGTCGTCTCTCCTTTTCCTCCGTGAGCATGAGCTGCGAGGCCAACGAGCGAAGCTCGTCCTGATACTCCCGCAGCTCGCGGGCGCTGAAGATCAGGCCTTCGTCGCGTTTCTGAATCTGCGAGAGCATGTCGTTGAAGCTGGAGACGAGAATGCCGATTTCATCGTTGGAACTGCGCTCAGCGCGGATCGCATAGTCCCTTTCGCGGGAGACGCGCAATGCCGTCTGTGCCAGGTCCGCAAGCGGCCTGGTGACCAGCTTCTGCAGGTTCTGCGAGAGCAACCACGCCATGAGTGTCGCGATCCCGAGGATCGCCAGCACTATGATCCCGTACTGAATCAGGCGTGTTCGACAGCCATGCAGGCTGTGGCGGATGTGTACCGTTCCTATCGTGTCGCCCTCGAAAACAACGGGAACGACGATGCAGACATCCCACCTGTCGTAGTAGTGGCCGGGCTTGAGGCTTCGCGGAGCCGTCTGCTCATCCGACGAGTCGCGGTCCGTCTTGCCATATTCCGCAAAGGCCTTCCCATCGGCGTCAAATACGCGCGCTGCCACGAAATCCTGTTTGCCGGACAGAGATGACAGTACGCCTTTCGCTACCGAGGGGTCGTCAAACGTCAGGGCGGCCCGGCAGTTGAAGGCCACGACGTTGGCCAGGCCGGTCAGCTCCGAAGTGAGCGTGTTACGGTACGAGACGGTGTCATGGATGAAGTACGCCGTGGAAGAGAGAAGGAGGACAACCGAACTGATCAGTACGTTCACGGCAACCAGCTTGTCGCGAATAGGCATGTCGCCGAACTGCTTCACGGTTTCATCTCCCTCTTGTGCTGTCGGTGAGCCCGGCTGATCTCCAGGAGTTGCGCGCTGACTCTGAGGCCGGCCTTTCGCGCGGCTTCGTCATTGATTTCGAAACGTAGCTTGTCGCTCTCGACGTAGAAACGGATTATGCCGCCGCTCTCGGCGAAATCGGGGGTGTCCCCGACGGTCAGTACCGGGTGTCCCCGGCTCTGGTTCAGGAAGCCTGCGATCTCCATTGAATCGGTGCTGTTCAGGAAGACCATGTGGCAGTCGCGAACGTCGCGAGGGCTGTAGCACGTCTTGACGACGATGCTGCGCCCCCGGAGTTTGCGGCCGCGGATCACTCGCAGGCCGTCTTCAAGGGGTTGCTCGTTCAGTACGCCGAGAAGAAAGGGAGCGTCTTTGCCGTCGAAGCTCTTTGACGGCCACTTGACGAATTTCGCGAAGTTGTAGAGGAACGCCGTTTTGAGATGGTATTCGGGCGCTCTCCTGATGGGCGACTTGTCGACGGGACGGTCTTGCGCGGCCCTCACCGTGGGCAAAAGCAGCAGGAGGATGACGAGGGCGCACGCGCTGGTTGTGCCGATTGCCTGCCGCATCGTCAGAGTGCCTCACTTCGGGGGGCTGCTGTTTCCCAGTTGGTTCAGAACCGGACTGTCGCCCGGGCATAGAAGCTCCTGTCGACTTCCGTGCTCTGCGTGGTCAACAGGAACGACGGTCCGTACTCGTAGTGATGACTGTCAAGCAGGTTGCGACCGACAAGGGCCAGTTCAAGGTAGTCGCCGGCGTACCAGGTTGCATTGACGTCGAGTTCGATATACTGGTCCAGGTCTTCTATGATGTTGCGGTCCGTGTAGCGCAGCCATGTGTTCAACTCGCAGTTGTACGGCAGGTTCAGGGAGGAGAGAATGTTGGCGTGGTTCTCGGGGATGTCGTTCTCGAACGTCTCTTCGGTGAATATGTCGCGACTGCCCGGATCCACTTCCAAGTCGAGTCGCATGTAGGCGTACGAGCCTTCCAGGCGCCACCAGCCCGTCGGCTGCCACTGCACGGTGACCTCCACACCGTAGGCTTCGCCGTTGAGGTTGTTGCGCAGCACGAACGGCACCGGCTCGTCTATGCCGACCGGTTCCACGCTCTGAAGGTCGTGATAGCGGTTAAGGAAGCAGGCAACATCCACGCGCAGGTTGTCCAGCAGTTGCGCCCGGTGCCCGAGCTCGTACGCGAGAACCTTCTCGCTGTCGTACTCGTCGTCGGCAACGAAGATTGCCGGCAGGACCGGAGAACCGAAGAAGGTCTGGTTTGGACGCTGCAGAGAGCGCAGCAGTCGCATGGTGTGCTCCATGCGCGAGGGGGTCCTGACCGCGCGCGAAACGGATGCCCATACCGCCACCGGTGTGGCCGGTGTGAGTACCAGGCGTGCGCTGGGCTGGTACTCGAAGTCGGTGTAGTCGTTGTGCTCGATCTTCGATCCGACTACAAGTTTGGCATAGTCCTTCAGCAAGGTGCACTCGTCCTGAACGAAGGCGCTGTACACCTCGTCCTGGCGGCTGTTGTCCGTGTACCACTGCGAGTCGGAAGCGCGCAGCTCGTCGCCCGTCCACCTGAAGCCGGCGCCCCACATGATTTCCTGCCTGTCGCCCAGTGCGAAGCGGTGCTGCATGTCGATATCAGCCGTGTCCCGTTCTTCTCCGTACGTGATTTCGTCGCGTTCGATACGATCGTAGTATGCCTGGACAATGACGTCCGAGTTGTCGCTGAAAGTCCGCTTCCAGCGTGCCAGCACACTGCCCCCGGACACGTCTACCGTTTCCGGTACCGGCACGAAAAAATCGACGGGATCGGGCAGCAGGAGGAGTTGCCCCGCCCGCCCGTCGTAGGCGTCAGCTACAATGCTTACGAGGTCATCCGGGCCGGCTTCCCAGTCGACACGGAAACCGGCGGAAGTCTGACGCCAGTCGTCGAACCCGTCCTCACCGTTGACACTGCCCGCATCGCGCCTGAACGACCTGGCATAGACGCGGAAGAACGCGTTCTCCGTCAGACGGCCGCCGTGGCGGACGGAACCGAATACCTCTTCTTCCGTTCCCCCGCCGAAGGACAACAGCGTGCCCTGTGTGTCCTGCGCCTTTTTCGTGACGACATTGATCACGCCGTTTACGGCGTTGGCGCCCCACATCGTGCCGCCCGGTCCCCGTACGACCTCGATGCGGTCGATATCGGCGAGCATTACGTCCTGCACTTCCCAGAACACACCCGACGTCAGCGGGTTGTAGACTGAACGTCCGTCGCGCAAAACCAGCATGTGGCGGGCAAAACGGCCATTGAAACCGCGCGAGCTTATGGCCCACTTGTTCGCTTCCATGCCGGATACGTTGATTCCCGGCACGATCCGCAGGGCGTCCGCCAGCGTCGTAGCACCCGTTCTGCGCAGCTTCTCGTTGGAAATCACGTATGCGGCTGACGGCGTCGTGAAGAGTGGTTCCTGCTTGCGCAGAACCAGGTCAACTTCCACGTTCATGAGTTCTGCAAGATCAAGGTCCGCCAGATGCTTGTAGGACGTTTCCTCGGCCGGGACGCCGACGGTCCCGAAAATGAGCGTCGCCGCGAGGAGCGCGGTGAGCTTGAAGCGGCGTTGAACGCCGGTCGATTCCCATTCCCTGCTGGTCCCGTGATTATGCCACATGCCGTTTCCTTATACTGCGAGATACACTGACAACTCACTCGAATTGCCCGCTGCATTGCCGCGAGTGACTGTCCCCATTGTTAGGGCCACTCTAGGGAACCGATCGGACCAAGTCAACGGGCATTTCGAGTGCCGCTAACCCATCGCCTCCTGACTGACGCATTGCCGAAACGGCGGAGTTGTGGTTGCATTGACCGTCTCAAGACGCAGCGGGACCACGATATGCAGATCGGCACCCCAGGGATTCTGGCCTTCCTCTGCGGAGGACTCATCTTTGCGGGTACGGCGACGGGGGCGCCGTCCCTCCTTCGTGGCGGCAGCTTCGAACGCGCCGATCTCTCCTTTTCCGCGCGCGACAACGATCGCGTGCGAGTGCAGTGGTTCCCCGGCGCCAGCGGGCGGCTGCACACGGGGGTGGCCGGGGTCAGTCTTCTCGACGACGTCAGCCTGGCGCTACGGGAGCCGGTCCCGCGCGCCGTGCGTGACGCCTTTGCGCTGCAGCGATCGCGCCGGTCCGACGAGATCGTACCGGCGCAGATGCCGCGACGCCGGATCGGCCCTCGTAGACCATGCCGGCCGATCGTTTGTCGTGACGGCGTGCTGACGTACGAGGACGGGACAGAGGTGGCACTCTGGGGCGTCAATTTCCAGACGGCCCTGTCGACGTGGGCGCGTACGAGTGTGCCAGGTAATCGAATCGTGGGTCAAGCTCCTGTCAAGAGTTCTATGGCAAACCTGTGAGAACAGGAGATGGTTGACGATTACGGGCGACGATTACGGATTACGATGAGAGCTCTCCCAATCGTCCATCGTAATCGTCGCCCGTAATCGTCAACCGAGAGGAACCGAAGGAGCATAATCGCCAACCTGATTGCCGTGTCGGGTGTCGAGTGTCGGGTGTCGCGTGACGAGCTCCTGCGCGTGCTGGCTCCGGGGGGCAAGGTCATGTTCCTCGCCACGCGCCACCCTCCACAAGTCTGTGCCGGCTGCCCTCGACGACTGAACTCACTTCCTGCATGGCCCGGACAACAACGCCGTGGCCCGCGACACGGTGGTCGGGTCGCCGCGGCACCTCCAGTGGACAGCCGGTCCGCGTTGGTCCCGCCACCACGAGCATCTTTCCCGCATGAACGCGATAGTCTCGGGGGGCGGCCGCATCTTCTATGTTTTCGACGAGGGCCTCTCCGCCCCGATTCAACCTGTATTCGGCAGTTGAACCGCCGATTCCTACGCAAACGTCTGCAAACATTGACGATGGCGACGTCACACGACGCACCCATTTGGTGAAAAGCCGGATGAGGCAGAAGTTGCCCGCAGATGACGCAGATGAACGCAGATTCGGGACTTCATCTGCGTCAATCTGCGTCATCTGCGGGCAACTGCTCTTTTTAGGTTCAACTGCCGGCGCACTGGAGTCCGATCGCGCGGGATGCCTTCAACGGCCTCGTGTTGTGGAAGCGCCGCATCCCGCGGTGGTACACCCACCTCTATCCGCTGAAATCCGGCCCCAGCGATCTGCCGCGTCGCCTCGTCACGGACGGAGAACGCGTGTACCTGCCGCTTGGAATCGACCAGCCCCTGTCGGCGTTGGACGCAACTACGTGCGAGCCGGGTTCACTCCTTCTCGAACCGGGCCAGGAAGTTCCGGCCTGAGAAGCTCTTCTGGTCGACCAGTTTGAAGCCGGCCTGCCGGATCTCCTTGATGACCGTTGCCTGGTCCGCGCGGACGTGGTCGTTCTTTTTCTTGTCATCGATGAGGACGAACCGTCCTCCCGGCCGGAGAGCGTCGCGAATGGACGCCATCATCTTGAACGGGTACTCGAAGTGATGATAGGTGTTGCACGAGAACACCACGTCTACCGATTCGGGTTCGAGCTTGCTGGACGTAACCGTGCCGAGCACGCAGGTGACGTTGTCGATCTTCTGGGTCTTGCACTGCGCGTCGATGTGGTCGAGCATCTTCTGAAAGATCTCCACGGCGTAGACCTTTCCCCCGGGCGCTACGGCCTTCGCAAACAGACGCGCATGGAGTCCGCTGCCCGCTCCGACGTCGGCGAGATCCATGCCCGGCTTGAGCTCGCAGGCCTCGAGCAGCTCGGAGCTGCGTTTAACCACGTCGCGCTTTGGCGAATCGAAATTGGACATGGCCTTCTTCGGATTGGACGCGATCCTCTCGTTGACCTTGGGGCTCAGGCTCTTCTCCTGCCCCCGGGCGATGCCGGTGGCGACGAGCAGCGCGAAGACTATGACGGTGCCGGCTCCGTTGGTTGCTTTCATGTATTCCTCCTCATTCGGCGACTGTCAGTATTGACAATAAGTTCTCCTGCGTAATTGTCCTTGTTGCAGGGCGTCAGCCGTCTCTCGGTCTTCTCCCCTGTTTTTCCTTACCCGCCACGACCCCGCAACCAGAGATTAGGGCGAAAGATTAAGGCGAAAGATTAGGGTTCAAGAGCAAGGACCTTTATCTTTTGCCCTAATCTTTCTCCTTAATCTTCCCCTCTCGTGTGCATTGCCATCCGCTTGCCCTTTTCATAGCTTTCTTGACAGTACCCGGCGATCATGATCGCAGAAGCGGTCGGGCAAGTCACGGGGAATGTCATGCGCCCGAGACTCACTTCAGCAATTCTCATTATGGCCACGCCCCCTGCCGCCTTGTGCGGCAGGAGCGGGAGATTGGGGAGAAAAGGCCCGCCTTTTCTCCCCAATCTCCCGCTCCCGCGACACAAGGTCGCAGGGG
The DNA here is from genome assembly GCA_964555035.1 of uncultured Victivallales bacterium. Classification (GTDB taxonomy): domain Bacteria; phylum Verrucomicrobiota; class Kiritimatiellia; order UBA8416; family CAYOBW01; genus CAZKRK01. The sequence continues at coordinate 13,265 of CAZKRK010000090.1, forward strand.
GCGTGGCCATAATGAGAATTGCTGGACTCACTTAGGGGTTGATTGTGGTTTCCAGCGAGATATCTTGACACTGAAGGATAGCGCCGGCGCGTCATCGGTGCCTGGGTCTGGCAAGCGGGAGGTGGAGCTATGAAGAGGGTGTTGGCGGTGTTGATATCTGTTTGTCTCTGGGCCGTGCAATCGCAGGGCAGAACACCTTTCGAACGCATGGACCGCAATCGGGACGGTCGGCTGTCCCGGTCCGAGTTCAGAGGACCTCCTGCTGCCTTTGGGCGAATGGACCGGGATAGCGACGGCGTCATCAGTTCACGCGAGGCTGCGGGCACGCCGCTTTCGGGTGGCATGTCGTCACCCAGGCCGCCCGTAGGCAGCCCCTCCGCGGGGAGGGCGAGCGAAGCGATCTATGTGGATACCCATAACCACGTGGTGAACAGGCGCGTCAGAGGACGGTTTGACTTCCAGGGACCGGCTCGGCTTGCCATGGAGGCCATGAATGCCGCCGGCGTGAAACTCAACCTGTTGATGCCGATGCCCTCGCGTTTCGGACCGCCCAATCCTCGATCGCTGAAAGCGAACATTCCTGCCTTTGAACGGCTGCTTGCTCACAATCGTGGAGCGAAGATCATCTGGGTGCACCTGGGCTGGTGCAACACCGGGAAACGAACCGTTGCCTTGACACGAAGGCTCCTCAAGGAGAACCCGAACCTCTACATGAGCATCCGGATTGCGAGTGGGATGCTGGAGCGGAAGGTGGCGCCTCCTACCTTTCCCCTGGACAGGGACGGACGACTGAAGAGCGAGTGGCTGGAGTTGTTTCAGGAGTTCCCCGACCGTTTTGTCATCGGCAGCGACGAGATCGTCAAGCCGGCCAACGATCATCCCAGCGCCGGCAGCATCCGTTCTACCGCCGGCATGCTTGCGCAGTTGCCTGAGAAGTTGCGTTCTGGGATCGGCTGGGAGAATGCATACCGCTTGTACAAGCTGGGCAAGCAGGCATCGATGCCTTGAGCGCGGTCTGAACGGCGCATTCGCCGATACGCTCACGGTGCGATCAGGTTGGGTTGGGCTGAGAAGGTTTCGATGGCCAGCGATTTGAGCGGTCTGCGTCGGCCGCTGCCCTCGATCATGACCTTGTCGGGGTTGGCGGCGAACTGCAGGGCAATCGCGGCGGCCAGGAGCCGCTCGCGGCCCCTGGCCATGTCGGCACGGGCGGCCATCCTCTCGGCGAGCTCGTTGCGCAGGTCGATCGCGCGTCGACACATCCGGACTTTCCTGTCGAAATCGCCTTTCGGCCATGTTAGCGCCGGGTGGTTGTCGACGTGACGGCCCAGGGCTGTCACGGCCGGCAGCAGTTCCAGTGAGGACTTCATGACCGTCGGGAAGGGGGTCGACTCAGTTGCGGGCGGCGGTCTCAGTGTGTCCGGGTTGTCGTGTTGGTAACGCAATTCCACGTAGAAGGCGTGCAGGTCTTCCAGGCCGAGCAGCTCGTCGACCGGGTTCACGTCCTCCGTGCGATTCCTGTTGAGGCCCGAGAGACCGGAGCCGTCCCACCGGAGCATCATCTCGATGCGGGTGTCGTTGTCCCATGTGCCCACGAACGTCTCGATCGACATCGCGTTTTCCGCCGAGACCAGGTCTTGCATCAGACTGCCCGCGGTCGTGGTTGCCTCGAAACGTCGCCGAATTGCGTCACGGCACCTGCCCAGGGCCGGGTGCATTGCCAGGAGAGAGTCCGGTGGCGTGTCAAGCGTGAGATTCCGGAGACCTCGCAGGCGCATGTCGCCGAGAAGCACCTGCGCTTCGCGGCACTTGGCGACACCGTCTTTCAGCAGGTTCAGGGCGTTTCGCGCCAGCTTCACTTCGCTCTTGCGTGCGCCCGCATGGGCCAGTTCCGCGTCCACCTCGTCAATCGGGGGCGGCCAGCTATCGGTCAAACTGTTCAGCGGAGCGAGTGCGGAATCTCCGCGCTTATCGGGACCGCCGCTGTCTCCAATGCACCCCCCGCACCCCCAGTTGGGGGTGGAGCCTCCGCCCTTCTTCGCGATCACGCGCATTCCGACCAGAAGCAACACAGCCACCACCAGCGTCACGGCGCCGTAGACGACGGGCCTGCGCTCGACCGGCATGCCCCGACCGTCGTCGAACAGGAATGCGTATTGCGCCAGGAAGAGTTTCGCTCCCCGTCGCAGCGGATAAGCACTTTGCTGGGGCAGGCGCTTTCCGTCTACCATGCTGCCGTTCCTGCTGCCCAGATCGGTGATCGTCCAGATACCGCCCGGGGCCAGCTGGATCTCGGCGTGTTTGCGCGATACCATGGGGTCGGCGATCTTCAGCGAACAGCCGTCGCCTGAGCCTATTGTGAATCCATCGACGGAGACTGCGAACGTCTGTCCCTTCAGTTCGCCCGAGCGCGCTATCAAACGGGGACCGCGTTCGGGCATGGGCAGCTGTCCGGGTTGCTGCATGGGCTGCTGCACGGGCAGCTGTTCGGGTTGCTGCGCAGGTTGTTGCACAGGTTGCTGCACGGGCTGCTGTACGGGCTGCTGCGCGGGTTGCCGTTTGGGTTGCCGCCTGGCTTCCTTTATCGCGCTGAGCAGGCACCCGCCTACTTCGACGCAGTCGCCCGGCTTGAGCACTCTTTCGGCGACCTTCACGCCGTTCAGCAGTATTCCGTTGCGGCTTTCCCAGTCGCGTACGATCACTTTTTTCCCGGACCGCACGAGCTTGGCGTGACGTCGGCTGGCCTTGGTCTGGTCTCTGGGGATGCACCAGTCGCACTTCGAGCCTCGTCCGATAGTCACTTCGGGCGGCAAATCCTCCGAGCCCCCTTCGTGGAGCGTCTCGCCATCGCATGTGAAGCGTAGCAGCATCGGTCGTTCTTCTCCCTCAGAAACTCAGTATTACGTATGCCAGAACGCCGAGCAGGGCCAGGGCTATGGCCGCAACGATCAGCTTCCGCCGAAGCTCCTTGCCTATCTGCACCCGACGGAGGTAGTCGACGGCTTCGGGGCTGAAGCCGCGCGTAGGCGGGTCGCCGGGACCGGCGCTCGGCGGTGACTCCAGCGGAGCGTTCAAGTCGGAGAGGTTGTCGAACATGGCATCGCCACTCGGTCTGCCGCCGACGGAACCCGAACCGGCGATGTCGACGTCGCTCCCGAGCGCAACCGCGGCGCCTCGGAAAGAGGAGGGTAGCGCGGATGCCGGTCCGACGCCGGGCTCGGAGTCGTCCGCGCCGATCTGTATGTCGACAACGCCCGAGGGCATGTCATCCAAAGCGGCGGTAGAGCGGGCCGCCGGCCTCTTTGGGCGTGACCGTTCGGGAGCGCCGGCGCGGCCCCTTGCGGGGGCCGGAGGTGTTGGCGCCTCGTTCATCAACGGTCCCAGGATTGAGTCCGGTTCGTCCGGGAGGTCAATGTCCACGCTATCGTCGCTGATGATGCCGACCATGCTGTCCGCATCGTCGTCGTCATCGTCGAGCGGAGTTGTATGAGTTGGCGGATGAACGGCGGGCGATGCCGGTTGCGGTTGCGGCTGCGGCGGCACACGCTCCCGTTCTTCGGCTCCGCACTTCTCCAGGACAAACTCCGTGCTCTTCGCAAGCAAGATGCGCTGGCCTCCTCTGAGCACATCCGGCGCGGTTAGCGGCACGTTGTCGACCCTTGTTCCATGGCGGCCGGTATTCTCGACTTCCACGTGGTTGCCGGTCACGCTGATGACGAGGTGGCGGCCGGAGACGTCCAACGCGTCGGACGAGATCGTCACGTCGCACTTGCGCGAACGACCGATGACATTGTCGCCATCATGCAGCTCGAAGCGTTGTCCGCGCTGCTTCCCCTGAGTAACTGAAAGTCGCCATGCCATGATAAATGCACACCATCCGGTTTCAATCGGCCGTGCTACCGTCCGAACAGGCTCTTTACGCCCCCCAGGATCTGCTTGAATCCCGCGGCGTTCGCTGCCGGCGCTTCGTCACAACGCAGGTAGGACGGGTCGAGCGTGCCTTCTCCCTGTGACCACTCGCTCAACTTGCGGCCCGCGATCTCCATGACCGACGGATCGAGGTTGTAGGGTACATCGGTAGCGGCCGGCAGTGCTTCCAGACCGGCCAACAGGCAAAAGAGCTGTGGCGTCCGCGGTTCGCCCACGACTATGTCCACCCACGATTCTCCGGTGGGCCTGAATAGAAGCAGGGGTACGCCGGGATAGAGCAGGTCGGACATCATGGCCGTCCACGCGATCAGTGAATGCGGTTCGTTTCTTGCGCAGGCCGGCAGTCGCAGATGCTGTGGCATCGGAGGGTCGTCCTTTGGCTTGGGTGGCGCGCCGTAGGCGGCAAGGTCCCGCGCAACCTTGTAGTAGAAACGGCTGAAAGCCTCGTGGCTGCCCGTGGAGTTCAACTTGCCGGCCAGGCCTGCCAGGGAGCGTGGTGATCCGAACCCGGCGGGCAGGTCCGGAGGCGGACCGGAGAGGGACATGGCTGACTGCCGCAGCGTGTGCCGCGTTTCGGCTGCGATCCGGCGCACGCCGTCGGCATCTTCCGTGGCGCGGAACCGTTCCTCGGCTTCGGTCAGGCGAGGCATTGCCGCTTCGAGCAACCAGTGAAGCGGGTACATCGAGCTCGAGGCGCAGACGACCATGGGGTACTTGGCGCGGCCCTTGCCGTCCCGGGACGCCCACATGCGGCCAACATTCCAGGCACCGTGCGTGCGCCAGGCGAAGATGTGTCGGAACCCCTCCAGACGCGCATCGGCATCCAGGCGTTCCCATGCGCCGCCGTCGATGTTGCCGCGCACGGCGTCCAGATAGAGGGTGCGCTTCACGATGACCAGCGGCTCTGTCTCGATTCCGATGTCATCGATGTGGTCGTTCCAACCCGGATGCTTGCCGAAAACAGCCAGATGCATGTCCGGCCGGTCCGGATTATGCTTGTGCGTCGTGCGGATGGTCATGGCGATACTCAGTCTCCACTACGCGACGTATGAATGTAAAACTCACGCTCCAAACCAAGTCTCAGTCCGTTAGCGGGGGTCAGTCAAGCAATTCCGTTTTGCAAAAGCAAGTCGATAGCAGGTCGTATGCGCTTGTATCCTCGACGAGAGAGCGGTACTATCTGCGCCCTTCTGTCGGAATGACAGTCCGTGCCAGAGACCAGAGGGCAACGATCGTCATGTCAAAGAACAGTTCCAGAATGGTGCCGGTTCCCGTGCGGAGTGTGTCCGACCTCGTCGCGGTCGCCGGGAGTATGCCGGCGAAGACGGTTGTCATTGCCGGAGGGCATCGGGAGGACGATCTGTTGCTGGTCGATTCGGCGCGCGACCACGGCATTGTTCAGGATTGCCTCCTGGTAGGGGATGCCGGACGGATTCGACGGGCGACTGAGAAGGTCGGAATCGGCGTGTCGGACAAGCACATCTTTCATGTCGATACCGCGGAAGAGGTCGCGGCCAAGACGATCGACCTTGTGAAACGGGGCAGGGCGGACATGATCCTGAAGGGGGACATTTCGACGCCTATCCTCAATCGCGCCATCCTCAAGCTGCGCGTCAAGAATACGATGGGGCTGGTCACGATGCTCGACGCGGCGCCGCTGGCCGACGGACGCCCCATGTTCATTACCGATCCGGGCGTCACGACGGAGTGTACCTTCGGGCGCCTGATCGACCTGATCGAGAACGCGGCCGACGTGGCCCGTGCCGTCGCCGGTTTGCGCAAGCCGCGCGTAGCGCTGCTTTCGGCCAACGAGAAGGTCATTCCCTCGCTGCAGTCCAGTGTCGTCGCGCATGAGCTCGCCCAACGGGAGTGGCGGAACATGACGGTTTACGGACCGCTGTCTTTCGACCTGGCCACAGACATGGATTCCGTTGTCAGCAAGGGCATTCCCGACATTCCGGCAGCGCGCGACGTTGCCGGACAGGCGGATGTTCTTGTCTGTCCCGGCATCGACACGGCCAATGCCGTCTACAAGACGATCATGGCGATGGTCAAGTACGGGCAGGCCTCCATGGCGGGAGTCACCGTGGGTGTTCAGGCGCCGTACATGATCCTGTCGCGGGCCGACCCGGTCGAAACAAAACTGGATTCCATCGCGTTGTGCTGCGTCTATGCCGAGCGCACGAAGCACAGGAAGACCGCCCGGCCCTCCGCCCGGGCGAAGAGGGGCGCCCCGCGCATACTGACGCTGAATCCCGGTTCGACATCAACCAAGATTGCCGTGTTCCAAGGCGATGAGTGTCTGCACGAGCAGGAAGTCTCGCACGACTCCGGCGCAACCGTGGGGCAGGATTTTGCCGGAGAGGTGGAGCACCGCGTGGACATGGTCCGGGGGTTTCTGCGCAAGCACGGTGTGCGGCGGCTCGATGCCGTCGTCGGACGCGGCGGTTTCCTGAAGCGTCCCGCCGGCAAGCTCTCCGGCGGCACGTACGTCGTAGCCGAGGTGCGCGGCGGAAACGTCCGCGTTAAGCGGGACATTGTGTTGAGCGTGACGAAGCATGCCGAGATGGACCACGCCTCGAACCTGGGCATACCCATGGCCGCCGAGTTTGCCCGGCGGCTGAAGGTGCCGGCCTTTGCCGTCGATCCGGTAGTCGTGGACGAGTTCGGCCCGGAGGCCGAAATCTCGGGGTATGCGCCTATCGTACGCCGGAGCACGTCGCACGCGCTCGGCATTCGCGCCGCTGTCCGCAGGTTCGCCGCCGAGAACGCCAGACTGCCCGAGGGAGTGAACCTGGTTGTGGCGCACCTGGGAGGGGGGGCGACGGTTGCGGCCGTGCGTGACGGCCGGATGGTGGACAACAGCATCGCCCTGCTGGGCGAGGGGCCGTTCACGCCGCAGCGAACCGGGACTTTGCCGCTGAAGGAGATCATCGACCTCTGCTATGCCTGTTGCGCGGACGGCACGCCGAAAGAGGAGCTCGTGGCGCGACTGACCAAGAAGGGCGGACTGGTTTCCTACCTCGGGGACCACCGTGTCGAGAAGCTGCAGGAGCTGGCGGTTGGCGGTGACAAGAGGGTTGCCCTGGTCCTGGATGCGATGGCCTACCAGATCGCCAAGGAGATCGGCGCGATGGCCGTGGTCGTCGGGCAGCGGTTGGAGAGCATCGTGCTGACCGGCGGGTTGGTGCGTTCCCGCCTCGTATTGCGCGCAATTCGCGCTCGCGTCTCGTCGCTGGGGCCGGTGGTTGTCTACCGTGAGTCGCTTGAGATGTCGGCCATGGCCCAGGGCGCACTGCGCGTGTTGCAGGGTGAAGAGAAGGCGAAGACTTACAGACTGCCGAGATGAACCGGCCGGGGACGGCCGGCTCCACCGGTTGTGGCCGGTTGGGAGAGGCAATGGAGACGGCGGTCCCCGCCGTTGTCGAGCGGCCGGAAGTCCGCCGAGCGGTCGGGGACGGCGAGAACGAAACAGAGTAGCGAGACGGCGAACATGAATACCGACGTACAGCACTGGCTTTTCAGAATATGGGTTCAAGACCGGGCCGGAGCCCTGACGAGTATCGCTTCGGCGTTTTCGAACCGGGGAGTCTCGCTCGACTCCGTAGTGGGCCATGGCGCCGACAAGTCGGAGGGGTGTGACGGGACAGTGCTGGCGACGTTTACCTGCACCGAGAGCGAAAAAGAAGCTCTCAAGCGGGTCATCGGGCGACTGTCGAAGATCAGACGCGTCGAGGAACACCCCTACCTGGCCGATCACCTGCGCAAGACCGTTGTCATGAAAGCCAGCAGGAAGTTGCGCCCGGTGGACGTGGCCGGGGAGACCACTTTTCTGACCTGCGAGGAAATGCACCACGACTCCACGGGCTGGACCTACTTCATCGGCGGTTCTCCCAACCAGCTCGACCCGATTCTGCGCCGAATGGTGCGCGACGGCCTGCTCCTGGACCAGGTGTATTCGATCACGGCGCTGTAGCATTCCCGTCCCCTTGTCTGATTTATGATCCCCGATTAGCGATTGTTGATTTGCGAAGGCGGACACGGGGAACACTCCAGGTCGAGCACACGCGCAAGACTTCAAGAATCGACAATTATCAATCGCCGATCAGTCATCGCCGATCAGTCATCAGTGATCAGTCATCAGTGATCAGACGGGGCTGTATCAAAAGGTCAGAAGTCCGTTGCGCTCCGACCGGTCCACGGCA
>CAZKRK010000091.1:0-21370 GCA_964555035.1 uncultured Victivallales bacterium
CCCCTTCCCTCTCCCCGACACCCCGCGACGCCGCTACGCTCCGCTGGGGATGACAGGTCGTCTGCTGATATGACTGTCCCCCCCCCCGCTTGACACGCCCCGCGACGGATGCTAGGAGAAGTCCGCTGGAGAGTTCCAACGGCTTCATGGAGGGTCGCACTTATGAAACAACTACTGACGCTTGTCGTCGCCCTATCCATGTCTACCTGTCTAGCCGCTGAGGACCTCGCAGGCTACAGGAACGTCTATGAAAGGGAATCCGCACGTATAGAGAATGCCCGCGAGGAGGAGCTCAACCGGCTCCATTGCGCCTACGAAAAGAGCCTCGTCGCCATCAAGGCCAGCCGTCAGAAGGCCGGGGATCTGGCGGGAGTTCTCGCTTGCTGGGAAGAGGAGAAGCGATTCAAGAAAGAGAAGACCGTTCCGGCCGAGTCCTCACCCGACCTGCCGCAGCGGATCCGGAAAGTGCGGTCCTCGTTCCTCCAGTCCGCTGCCGATGCCGAGGTGAAAAAGGCGAAGAAGCTCAAGGCCTTGAACGAAAGCTACGTGAGGCGGCTGACCGCGCTGAAAAAGGAACTGGTTACGCAGGGGAAGATCGAAGACGCGGTCACGATCGATACGGAAATCAAGCGAATGGAAATCCTCGCGGCTATTGCCGAGGCGGAAATGCCGAAACCGAAGCCATCACCCGTCACGCCCGAGTCACCTCCCAAGAGCCGTGTCCCCCGGGAATCCCGCTCGGACCCGGGCACGTTGACGCAAGGACTGCTCCGCCATTACTCATTCGACGGAGACCTTGGAGACACGGCCATCGACCGCGGCCCGCTTGCCATGCACGGCAGAACGTACAGGGCCAGATCGGTCCTCTCGGGCAGAGTCGGCAAGGCGTGTGAGTTTGCGAACCCCACGGCCTACATCGACGCGGGCGCCTGCCCACTGACGACCGGCCAGGCATCCATGTGCATCTGGATCAAGACCACGGTCGATCGCGACACCACGAGCGGGATTGCCGACATCAACACATCCCGGAACGGCGGGGGCTTCTGCCTGGCTCTGAGAACAAGGAACGGCAAAGTCTCGATAACCTGGCACGACACGCCGAAACGGCCGAAAGCATTCCCGTATGTAACGAGTCGAACGGTTGTTGCCGACGGACGCTGGCACTTCGTGGCAGCCACCTACGACTCCAGGGGTACGAAACTATACGTGGACGGGCGTCTGGAAGCATCCAAGACCAGGAGTTCCCGACTGCGGAATCTCGGGCAGTTCCTTCACATCGGCAAGCTGGGAAACCAAACGAGAGGATATCGCCTGGAAGGCTGCGTCGATGAGCTTCGCGTGTACGACCGCGCCCTGAGCTCACTCGAAGTGAGAAGCCTCTACAATGAAACCACGGAAAGATGAGACGACGAATCATCGCATACCGGTGTCGACATTATGCTCACTCCTCTTAACGACCGCCTCCCTGCACGCCGCTACTCTGCAAGTGCAAGGAACCGCGGATGCGCCCGTTTTGCCTAATCTTCCACGCTCAGCTTGATTTCGTCGGAATTCGCGCGCAGCTCGGGGGCGTACATGCCGTTGCCGGTCGCCGGGAGTGCACTGAACGTCCCGGGGATCTCGGCGCGGAGCTTGTAGCGCAGTGAATGCGTACCGCGTGACAGACGTCGAACCTGGAAAGAAACGCGCTCATCCCGGAACTCGACGTAGGCGCCCAGGCCGCCGCCCCAAGTGTGTCCGCTGGTGAGCTGCACCGCTTCGAATCCGGCCGGCTTGCGGTCCTCGAAGAGCAGATGCTCATAGTCGTTCTTGCTCTTGATGACCAAATCGACTTCAACCTGGTCGCCGCTCTTCACCACGTCGCCGTTCTTGAGCGGCACACGCTTCACCTTGTCGACGCGTCGCCCCACAACCTGCCCGCGGGATCCCGTGGACTTGATCGAAAACTCCTCCGGGACGAGCTTGTAGTACCGGCGTTCGACCTTGATCTCCAGGCCGGCTTTCTCGATGCGATCCTCGAGCGAGAAGGTGGTCAGGTAGGCGTTGAAGTACAGCCTGCCCGTGCCTTCTCTCGCGAACGTGACCGTGTGCTTGCCGGTCGTGACATCCTCCCCTTCCAGTTCGACCACGTTGTCGAAGGTGTAGATCGTATCCGGCGTGATGCGCACCTTCTTGCGCTTCTCGTCGTCGATCGACACGCTCACCGTCATGTCCGGTCTGTCTTCGCCGGTCGCCCGGACGTACGCTGCTATCGCCTCGAGACACAACGCCGTGTCGCGTGTCGAGTGCCAGTGGGTGGCATGTTTGCGGTTGTTGAGCAGATACTTCACGAACCCGCTGGTGACATCACTCTCCGGATCGGTCGCAACCAACAGACGCAGGTACACGGCCATGGTCTCGATCTCGTTGCCGTACCAGCGCCACCAGTAGGACTTGTTCGGCAGATCGAGGTAGGCGGTCTGGTTCTCTTCGTCCACGATCTGGAACTGCCGCAGGTTGCGAACCACCACGTCCCGCTTCCCGGTCTCTTTCTGCAGATGATAGGCCAGACCGATCTGTGCCTGGCAGTAGCGGGCGAGCTTCAGCCGGTCGCGGTACAGGAAATCGCGCATCGCTTCGTTCTTCTTGCCGTTCTCGGCCAGCGTGAGATAGACGAACGCGTCCAGGTGACTGGCCTGGCTCTTGTACGGTTTCTTCTGCTCCGGCGCGTTCCGCAGCTTTACGACCTCGGCCTTCTCGTGCTTCTCCAACCACTTGACGCCACGCTCGAGCATGTTGGGCGCCAGCGCAAGCCCGTTGTCCTTGGCCAGCTTCAGCCCATGCACGACCAGCGATGTCGTGTGTGCGTCGGAGTCCCGCCGCCTCTGCGTGTGCGGCAGCCAGCTCCAGCCGCCATCACCGTTCTGCAGGGCAGCGAGGTCTGCGAGCCCCTTCTTGACCAGCGACGTGACCTTGGCGTTGTCGAAGATGGGGTTCCGGTCGTACTTCTTCTGCCACTGCTCCGCGCGTTCCTTCGCGTTCCCGATCTCCTGCGGGTTCAGGTTCGTGGTCTTTTCCCTTAGCGAGTTCAGGTCGATATCCATGTCGGCCAGCAGCTTCTGCGCGATCACGGCCGGCATGAAGCGGTGCAGCGTGCTCTCGCAGTTCTTGTGGTGATAGCGGGCCAGGTACGGCAACGCGTCAACCATCGCCAGGGCAATGCTGGGCGAGTAGCGAATCTCCAGGCGTGACTGGTCGGGACGACGCTCCTTCGGGACCCGCATCTCCAGCTCGGCCGTCTTCTGGCCGCTCTTCAATACGCCGCTCCAGGATTCGGTGCGAAGCGATCCATGTACGTAGACCGGAAACTCCATCTGCATGGCATCGGCGTCGTCCGTGGTCTGCGCCTTCATGCGCACCGTCGCGCGGCCCTCCTTTTCGACGTCCACCCACCAATCGACGCGCCTGTCGCCCTTGGCCGGGATTGTGACGGTCTGTACCATGCGTTTCTCGTCCTGCGCGCGCAGGTTGCCGCCTTCCATCTCAAGTGCCACGCGGACATCGCGCTCGCCGTCGAGGTAGTTGTGGACGTTGGCGCTCAGCATCACCTTGTCGCGTTCGACGAAGAACCGCGGCGCCTGCAGGCGAACAAGCAGGTCCTTGCTGGTGATGACCTCGGTACTGCCTTCCCCCACGACCGTGCCGTGTCCCAATGCCCAAACCTGGATCTTCCAGGTCGTCAGGTTTTCCGGCAGCGTGACCTCGATCTCAGCTTCACCGTTCGTGTCGGTCAGGATGCCGGCGCTCCAGCACGCCGTGTCGGCGAACTCCTTGCGCACGGTCGCTTCCATCAGGGCCGGCATTGGCATGGCCTCGCCGTCGTTCTCCCGGCCAGCATTACGTCTTTCGTGCACCGATGATGCCGCATCCATGACCATGCCCACCGACTCCATCGAGAGATTAGCGACTTTGCGGATTGCCCCTCGACTGCTTGCCGCCCGCTTGTGGCTGGCCGAGCTGTAGGCAACGACGCCCCTGTTCACCTCCTTCTTCGCCTGTTGCCGACCCAGAAAACCACCACTGGTTCTGCGTGCCCACAGGGTCTGCTGCGCTCCGTAGGCCCCAACACTGCGCATGGACTTCTCGTCCTTCTCCAAGAGTTGCGAGAACCGTCGCGACAGGCTGTCCGCGCGATACGGGCCGTGACGGCGTTGCCATTTCCAGAAGAAGGCCTTGATGTCCTCGGGACGGTTGCTCGAGATGTACTCAACCGACTTGTCGTAGATTGTAACGACCGCCTGCCCCTCGAACGGCTTCCCGTGAACATCCGTCAGGCGGATCTTGACGTTGCCGTCCGCCCCCGGCTTGTAACGTGTCTTGGACGGTGTGACGGCCACGTCCAGTACGCGCTTTTCGGGTGGCACGGCAATGCTGCGCGTCTGCGTGAAGATGCGGCCGCCGCCGATCGTGACGGCTTCGAAGTGGACGTTCGGCAGGTCGCGCGGCGTGATTTCGAACTCCTTCGTCACGCTCTTGCCGTCGAGGCACAACACGATCGGCTTCGGCGTTACCCCGCTGACGGCACGCGGGAAGAGCAGCACGGTACTGTTTTCGCGTGCCGTGTTGATCATGAGCTGCATGCGGTCGCCGACACTGTATTCGGCCTTGTCGGGAATGAGCTCGAGGTCGTTAAAACGGAAGTCGTTGCTCGCAAACCCCGTCCCGCGCACAACGATCATCATCGCGCCCTCCCGTTCGTAGCCCTTCTTGCTGGTGAGCGTGTACGCCAGGCGGTATTGCCCCGCGGCATGGGCCTTGATGGTGAGCTTTGCGCTCCCGTTCTCGTCCGTGTCGACATCCCACGCCTGGATCTCCTCTTCGTCGGGATTGCCCTCCTCATCGTAGGCGACGGCATAGAGGACGGCCTTGCCTTTGCCTTGCACCGGTTTGCCGTCCGGCGTTCGCGCCTGGAACTTTGCCGTGATCTCGTCACCGACGCGGTAGTGCCCTTCCTCGCACCAGGCAAAGACCTTGAAGGGCTCGCGCGCGGCGATGACCGCCCCCTTGCCCACGATGGTGCGGCGTGATTCGTCGACGACTTCGGCGGTGATTTCGTAGCGGTGGTCCGTGTCGCCGTGCAGGACCTTGGCGGTGGCCGTCTCGATCTTGACCGTGACCTTGCCCTCGGCGCCAATCTCCACGGTGTTCTCCTGGACGATTTCCGGCGGACCGGCTCGCCGCCACCGCGGGGGACCGTAGCACCCCCAGACGCGAAAACGCGGATACCAGTCGTACGGCTCGAGAAACCACCAGTAGCCCTTACCGTAAAACCAGTCCCAGCGACGCGGCGGCATCCAGTTGTTGTAGTGCTCGGTGCGGCGGACCGTGTACTTGACCTTGGCCCGGGTCACGGGCGCGCCGAAGTAGTAGCGGGCCTCGATCGTAGCCTTGATCGTGTCTCCCAGCTTCGCGGGTTCCTTCGGGGCATCCACGGTGACTTCGTATTCCGGTTTCTTGTACTCTTCTACGCTGAAGCGGAAGTCGCCCAGCCGATACTCGCGGTGCTTCTTCCCGGTTACCGGATCGGGGAAGTTCTTGGCGAAGACCGTGACGTGATAGCGACCGAGACGGGCATCCTCGCCCAGGTCAAGACGATGCTGGAAATCCCCGAACGCATCGGCCTTGAAAGACTTCTCGAGCAGTTTCTTACCCGTCGGGTCGTTGATCCGCATGAAGAAAGATCGCCCGGCATAACGCGAAACGTCTTCCAGGTCGTAGCGCGCGTGCCGGACCCACGTATGAATATGGACCTTCTGTTTCGGGCGGTACACGGGGCGGTCGGTCACGATGTAGGCACGTGCCCGGTTCGGCGCTATGTCGCGATAGGGCCGGCGATGCATGCCGGCAAAACCATGGACCGCAAACGGACTTCCGTTCTCCCCCCTGGCAATGACCAGGTACGAGTAGTCGTGCGGGGCAACGTTGCCGTCCGGGATGCACAGTCCCTGCGCATCGGTGCTCTCGGCGAAATTGACCGTCTTCACGTGCGATCGCCTATGCGCGCGATTCCACTCCCGTTCCCATCCGAAGAACTCCAGGTTGACGTTTGGGAGGGGCGCGCCCGTGGTGGCATCGGCCAGGAAGTAAAGGTGATTGTTGTCAATGCGCTTGTCCACGATGACGCTATCGGTAATCCACACCAGGATGCGGCTCGTGTTCCCGCCGGCCGCGGTTGCGTTGAGCAGGTACAGGCCCGGCAGCTTCAACGGCGTCTCGATCTCGATACGCTTCTCCCAGTGGTCGGCGGCGGGTTCCAGCGCCTCCTGCCACTTGGCGGCCTCTTCGCCCAGGTATTTCTCCTCATTTTCCGTAACCAACCGGTAGCCGATATGGTCCAGGCCGGCCTTGCGTCGATCCAGATCCCGCGGGTCGGATTTGAGGTAGGCCTTGATGTCCTCAATGAACGCGTCCAGCTTGACGCGGTGCGCCGCGAAGTCGACACGACGGGCGTTGCGGAATGAGAAGCTGAGCTCCACCTTCTTTCCCGCCGGATGCATCCCCGTGCCCTCCAACCGGCACCACGCCCTCACAATCTGGTCGAGTCGGTCCTGCTTCCAGCCTCTCTCGCCCGCGCCGAAGCGGTCGATACTCTCTCGCCAGACCTTCGCTGCACGGGAAAGCTGCAGCCGGTTTTCGTAGATGCCGGCCAGCGTGTTTAGCGCCCGCTCCTCGGGCGTGACGTGCGTGAAGCGAGACAGACGCTCGTTCGTGAACCCGGGTCCGGACCACGTAACTGCCAATCCCTCGTCGCCGGTCTTTTCAAACATCTCGGCGCGAATGGCAATCTCTCCGGCTTCGAGTTCAACCTTCGCGCTCTTTGGCTGCCCCATGCCGTGCAGGCCGTCATGGTTCAGCTCAAAGTCATCGCCGATCCGCAGAGAAGATCCGTCGTCCGAGTCGATCACGAACGTGTAAGTCCCGCGCTTGGGCACCTGGAGCGTTCCCTTGAACACGTAGCCGAAGTACTCCTTGCGTTTGCCCACGCCGATGTCGAAGCGCCCCTTGGGCAGCTTGCCGGATGCCGCCGGCTCGAGCTTGTCGAAATCGGGCAGCTCGTCCCAGTCTCCTTCGTAGTACTCGTACGTCAGCCCCTTGATGGGCGAGGGTTCCTCCTTGGGCTTGTTTCCCGCGACTCTCCGGTAGCGCGCGATGAAGTCATGGTCCTCGGGCAGCTTGAACCGCTGCACGCCGGTGGCCAGGCGGGCAAGCGTCTCGCCGTCCTCGAGCGTATGGACCGCGTAGAGCCCGCTCTTGGGGGCCCCGTCCGGATCTGTGCGCCTGAGCGTCCCCAGCGTCTGCACGCCGAACTGGCCGTGGAGGAAGTCAGCGAAGACCAACTCCAGTTCATTCTTGCGGTCCGGATCGGCTTGCGCCGCTTTGTGGAGCAGCCAGCGCCACCGTTCGCCATCGTTGCGCGCCGCTTCCCAACTCTTCGGGACCGGGTAGAAGAGCGGCCGGTTGTCCTCGTCCACCGGCGCGTGGCGCGTGCGCCCCCAGTCGTGAGGGTCGTCCAGTTCGGGGAGATCGTCGATGTCCGTCAGCGCCTGGAGGATCCAGGAATGGTGATATCCGCGCAGGTAGGCGGCTAAGTCGATGTAGAACGCGCCGGCTTTCTTCGGATCGTCTCCCTTGCCAATGAAGGGCAAGGCCTGCTGCATCAACTGCAGCGCCCGGATGCGGTCACGGTGCTGGGCGTTGATGTAACGGCCGCTGCGGATGTGGCGGCCCCGATAGAACTTGCCGTCCGACATGCGTCCGTAGTGCGTCGCGTGGTAGTATCCCCTGGCGGCCGACCACAGCACACGCCAGTCCTTGGGGTGCGCGACGACGGTCTTCTCGGCCAGCTCGTCCCAGCCGTCGGGTCGTCCCAGCCGGTTCATGCAGTTGAGGGCGGCGCTCAAGTCATCTCCCGCTTCTTCGCCGGTGTGAGCCGGGTCGACAACCAGCTTCTTGTAGATGTCGAGCGCCTCCTTGTAGTGCCCCTGCTGCATCAGCTTTTTCGGGGCCGTTTCGGGTGTGCTCTCGAGCTGCTCGCCGGCAACGGCCTCAGCCGATCCCAACGAGTTGCTCAGCGCCACGACGCCGCTCATTACGAGCACGCGCGTCATGCAGGCGGCCTTGTTGGCCACATTGGTCAGTGTCGTCATCGTACGGTCCTTTCTGGTTGTTGTCGTCACGTGAAAGCGTGTTCCCTTGGCAATAGCTGTCCCTGCCGGAGTGACCACCGAGAACGGCAGACGCTGTCCGTCGGTCGGAATGGACTGCACGTAGGCATCGCCCGCCATGAGTTCGAGAGATGTTCGGCTGCAGGTGCCGCGATCGGCGTCCTTGTGCAACAGCACCAGCCAACCCGGCGTGCCGTCCAGCGGCAAGTAGTCCGACGTAACGGGCACAGCGGCCACCGGGATCGGCTGCGGAAGGGCGGCTGGATCCGGCGACAACCATCGCGCCACCTGCACGCCCAGCAGCCCGATCACCAGTGCCGCGGCAGCGGCCAATCCCGCGCGGACCGGCCACAGCAGGGGGGAGAGTACGGGTTTGCGTACAGGGACTCGCTGTTCGGGGACGAAGCGCCACCGCAGCATTGCATCCACGGACATGTAGTCCAGGTAACGCTGCCGTGCCTCCGCATCCGTCTTGAGCAGGTCCTCGAGCGTCTCTCGCCGGGTATCGTCCAAGGTGTCCGCGGCCAGGGCGCACAGGAGTCCATCCAGTTCGTCGGAGCTGTGATCCTGCGAAGTCATGCCATGGCCCTCCGTATGCAGTCGGCCAGGAGTTGGCGAACGCGGTGCAGCGTGACCGCCACCGTGTTGGCTCGACGATTCAGGCGCTTGGCCAGCGCCTCAACCGACGCACCGCCGTGGTAATAGTCCTCGACCAACTTGCGCCGGTCCGGCTTGAGCTTGCCCAGACAGGTCTCCAGCGCCGCAACGCGATCATCGAGCCGGTCGCGCCGGGAGGTATGCTCCTCAGCCAGCGCATGAAGCGTCTCTTCGTCGAGGAAGACCAGCCGTTCCCGTTTGCGACGCTTGCGATCGGTCCGCACCTGGTTGAAGGCAACCTTGAATGCCCACGGCGCGAACTCCCGGTCGGAATCGTAGGAGTCCTTGATTTCCCACAATTTCCGGTTGGTATCGTGCAGGATTTCCCGGGCCACGTCCGGGCGTCCGGTCAGGGAGTAGATATACCCGTACAATCGGCTCTGACAGTCCGTCAGCAGCTCCACGTATCGATCGGTTGTATCCGAGTCGGTCATTGCCATTCCCGAGAACACACGCCTATCGTGCGTTCCTGCCCAGTATAGGCAGAAGACCGGTCAATTATTACAGGATAGACGCAAAAAAAAAAGCGACACCTTGCCCCCGTGCGTTGCTCGGGCGACTGTTCAGAGATGGTGTTCCGGGTCAGCAACCCCCCAAGGCGCGTGGCGTCTTGGACAATTCGGCAGGGAAACTGCAACCCTGCCCTGTCATCACGGTAGTGCGTTCCTCGTGCGCAAGCTATGTCGCATCCGCGACTTGCGGGATTAGGGACCCGACGACTGAACGTCGTGTTTGCGATGGTCGGGGCGCCAAGAGGGCCGGTTGACGATTGCGGGCGACGATTGCGGCGGACGATTGGGAGAATCGTCCCCTCGTAGTCCGTAATCGTCGCCCGTAATCGTCAACCGAAGCGAGTGTCGGTGCGCGCAGACCGTGACGGGGGTTGCGCCACAACGGCTTGCGAAAACCGCACACCCGTAGCCCTGTCATCCCGAGCGAAGCCCGGCGCGGAGCGACGGGCGGAGTCGAGGGATCTCGAGAACTGCCAAGCACGTCCGGCGTGGTTGCCAATTCTCGAGATCCCTCGACTCCGCTTCGCTTCGCTCGGGATGACCGGCAGGAGTTGAGGTCTCCGGCTAGGAGTGTAGACCTGACGGGGATGCGCGGCACGATCGTAGCGCCGGCATTCGGCCGGCCCTGTCCCCGCCGGAATGCCCTGTCACGCCTTGCTGCTCACCGTTGCGTCAACGGCGTATCGTCACAATCCAGATCCCCCAGCGCATACTGAATCCCGTCCAGCATAAACTGCAGGAGCTTCGGATTGGAGAAGCTCTGGGCGTTGTGCGAGGGTGAGCAGTAAAAGACACGGCCCTTCCCGTGCCTCTTGATCCACGACACGTAGCGCACGTCCGCCTGCACGTCCTTCTGCCTCTTGCCGCAGTTGAGCTTGTCGGTATCCATGACCAGGAGGGGACGGAAGTTCTTCTTTTCGTAGGCGCCTTTGAAGAGGTAGGGCTCATCCACGTGGACAAACGGCTCGCCGCCGAATGCCTTGACCAGCGGATGATCCGGGTCAACGAGGTTGACCGTGATCTCCTGCTGCGCCGGGTGAAAAGCGAACGCCCCGCCGAGGACCTCGCCGAACGCCTTGGAGTTGTTCAGAAAGACGATCGCACCGTGGATGGCAACCAGCCCTCCTCCGTCGCCCACAAACGAAATCAGGCTCTTCTCCAGGGCGGCGGCTTCGTCAGCCTTGTCCTTCCCCAGGGCGTCGATGAAGATGTTGCGCCCGGGACCTTTCGAACAGGTGTTGTTGAGAATGACGGCGTCGAACTCCTTGAGCTTTGCGGGGGCGAACATGTGGACGTCGTTGCTCTCCAGGATCTCGAACGCTCCCGTCTTCGCGGCCATGATCTTGAGCACTTCCGCCGTGTGCGGCGTGACCCAGTGCTTGTAGCCGGTCATCAGCGAAAAGAGCAACACCTTGCGTTTCGCCTTTGGTTGAGCGGTGGCCGCCTTCGGGGCAACCCCCTCGATCTCGGCCTTCCATTCCGGCGTGATCTTGATGGCCGGCATGCCGGCATCAACCACACCGGCCAGCAGGACCGCAAGAACAACGGTGACAGCTATCGGTTTCATTGAATTCCCTCTTCGTTCGCCATCTGCTTCCAACTCTTCATCGATTGTCCAAGGTGGACGGCAGCGTCGCCGCGGATTCCCCAGCACTGCAAACCGATCGGGCCTTTGTACCCGAGCTCCCCGAGCGCATCCAGCAAATGCGTCACGTCATACGATCCCCGGCCCAGCGGCTGAATGAAGTTGCCCTTTCCGCTTCGCACCTGCTCGGGCGTATCCGAACCGCTCAGGCTGACCGCCTGCAGCCAGGGCTTCGCCGTCTTCAAGACCGCGCCGAGGTCTCTCTCTGCATCGCCTTTCATCCAGTGACAGAGATTGAACATGGCTCCTACTTCTCCCGGCCGGTTCACTTTCCCGGCGATTCGGGCCGCGTCGCCACACGTCTCGAGCCAATCTCTAACGTGCGGGTAGAGCACGATCGTCACGCCGTGCGGCCTGGTCATATCGGCCAGGCGCGTGACGACTGCGACGGCCTTGCCATCCAACGCCGTATCGGACGGCTTGCCTCCCGTCACCAGCAGGGCCAACTGCGTCCGGTGCGGTTTGAGCAGCGGCAGGACAGCCGCCAGCCGCTTCTCGTCCAATGGTTGCGGCTTGGCCAGATTGACGCGAAGATAGATTTGAAAGAGCCGCAGCCCGGCATCGGACAGCGTCTTCACGCGCGTCTCGACGTCATTCAACCACAGATGCCCGCAGCCGGCATACCCCAACTCCTTGAGCAACTCCGCCTGTTGCGGCAACGTGCGCTTCTTCGCGTCATGGGTGTCCATGCAGAAGGCGAAGAACGGCCCCGAGCCGGATGCGGCGATTCCCTCTGTTTCGGCCGACGCCACAGCACTCACCGCAACCGCAACCAGGATTACTCCCAGGATTCTCTTGTGGCTCATTTGCACTCCCTGTCTCATGTCAGCTTCTCCTCTATAACCCCTTCAGCACCGCACGATACCGTTTCGCTACGCCCGACACAAGCTGAACGCGATTGACATAAGTGCCGTACGGGGGCATGATGAAAATGCTGCGGGCTGAGCGAAAGCAGAAACGGGCACTTTCTGCAAGGAGGCAACATGTCGGACAGGAAGATTCTAATTGTGGACGACGAAGAAGACTCCGTGTCGTTTGTGCAGGCCATCCTCGAGGATGACTACGCAAACATCTCCTCGGCGAGTGACGGCGAGACCGGTTTGGCGGCAGCGCTGGCCGGGGAACCGGACCTGATCATCCTCGACGTGCAGATGCCGAAGAAGGATGGGTTCCAGGTTTTCCAGGAACTCCAGCAGAATGAAGGTACGCGCGGGATACCGGTCATCATGCTGACCGGGGTCGCGCAGAAAACCGGACTGCGGTTCTCGCGGGAAGACATGCGCCAGTACTTCGGCGCCGAGCCGAGAGCTTACGTCGAGAAGCCGGTGGACCCGGGGACGCTCAAGGCGACGGTGGACGGGATTCTGGGCTAGGCCAACCTACCGCCCCTGCCGCCAGGCTTCAAGCCGATCGGCGAAGGCTGAGCGGGGAGTTGCACGTGTCAGGGCATCGTTTACGGCGATGGCGTCGGCCGAGCGCGCGGCGGCGGTGAGCATGCGATGCTTGAAAGGCACAGGCCCGGTAACGAGCTCGGGAACGCTGTATGTCTCGAGGTGCGAGTCGTAGTGGGTGGCGTCTCGCTGCGGCATGACGAGTTGCTTGCCCACGTTCCCATCGGCATCGACATGGCTGAGGTACGGACGGGTGAAGAGCCCGCCCCGCCGTTTGCTGCTGAATGCGATCCAGCGGCCATTGCTGGACCACGAATGCCACGACTCGGAGTAGCGGCTGTCGATGTCAAGCCGGCGGTACCTGCCGGAAGCGGTTTCCATCATGTAGAGATCGCTGCTCTCCTGATAGGCGGGAAAGCAACCGCAGTCGCACATGCAGAAGAGAAGCAGGCTGCCGTCGGGCGAGAAGCGCGGCTGGAGGATGCTCTTTCCGGTCTCGGCTGCCGACAGGACCGTTTCCGGATCGCCCCAGCGGTCCCCGTCGGCGTCATAGCTGACGCGCCGCAGGTCGTAGCGCACGCGGTCGTACCCCTGATAGAGCAGGATGGCTTCCTCGTACAGTGTAGGAATCTCGGTGTAGCCGCAATCGACGAGGCGTCCGATGTTCGCCGCAACCCGGTCGATGCGGCGCGTCAACAGGTAGAACGACATCAGGTATTCGAGCGCCATCCGGTTGGATGGATCGCTGTCGACGAGCTCGCCGGAGAGGGCGCTTTGCTCTCCATCACCTCAAACGCCATCTTCTCGGCACAGGAGATGTCCCCCATGCTCAGTGCGAGCTCACCGACACGCGACCACTTCCACGCGGAGTGATCGTCGAGTCTGAACAGGAGCAGCGCGTCCACTCTCTGGCGGTATGCGAACATGTCGTAGCCCAGACGTCCCTCGTAGTAGAGGGCTTTGTTCAACTCGTGATTGCAGTAACGGCCGTAGTGCTCGGGCGGCGTCGCTCTGACTACCTCCAGCATTTCATCCCACCGGTGATAGCGCGAACAGGGCGGTCACCAGGGCCGTCCATGCAGTCTCGGCCCGGCCGGTGTCGCTGTCCACCGTGGTGCCCAGCTCATCTCTCTTCGCCACGAAACCTCCATGCGTGCTCGTATTGTCGCATAGAGTACGTCAACGCAAGACGTGGTTCAAGAGCGCGGCGTGGGATCTCTGACCAGGAGGGCTCCAAAGCGCGAGACGCCTTGGACAATTCATGGGGGAACTTCCCTCTTAATCTCACACTTAATCTCATACTTGATCTCGAGATTATGTAGAGAGATTAAGTAGAGAGAACAAGGCGGGCCGGGGCCCACAACCCAACTTGCACTGTGAGACGCAGTTTCGTTCTCGGCCCCGGCCCGCGTCGCAGGTCGCAGGTCGCAAGTCGCAGGTGGAGAGTCCCGCGCCCCGCTCCTCCGCGGTAGAGCAGACGGACTTGACCTGCGACTTGCGACCTGCGACCTGCGACTGTGGCTTATCCGGGCGATCCAGCCGCGAAAACTTCTTGTTCTTTGCGGCTGGATCGCCCGGATAAGCCACTAAGTATGAGATTAAGGGGGAAGTTACCGGTCAGTCTTCCGTCTCCCCAACCGGCAACTTGAACCAGAAGGTGCTCCCCTGCCCCACGTCGCTTTCCACGCCGATTTGTCCGCCGTGGGCTTCGACGGCCAATTTGCAGAAAGTCAGCCCCAATCCGGTAGACGATTTCTGACGCGCCACCTGACCGAAACGCTCGAAAATCAGATCGTGGTGTTCCGGCGCGATGCCGGGACCTGTATCACGCACGCTTACCATAACCTCGCTGCCGTCCGGATCGAGCCGCACATCGACATGCCCTTCCGGGGGCGTGAACTTGACCGCATTGCCGATCAGGTTCTGGAACACGCGCTGAACGATTCCCCGGTCGCAGGACACGACGACGGGATCCGCGGTCTCCACCACCCTCAGGTTGAGGGACTTGGATTCCGGTCCCAGCATGGCGGCGACCTCGCACGCCAGCGACGCCAGGTCGCACGGTTTGCGTTTGAGAGGCATCTCGTTCTTCTCCAGTCGTCCTATATCGAGAAGGGAGTCGATCATGCCGGACAGCCTGAACGTGCTCTTTGTCGCCAGGTTCAGGAAACCATACTCCTCGGCATCGATTCGGTCTTTCAGTCCGTTTCGCAGAAGTTGCAGATGGCCGGCAACCGACGTGAGTGGTGTTCGCAGGTCGTGAATGATCATGTTCGTGAGATTGTCGCGAAGCGCTTCCAGTTTCTCGAGCTTCCTGTAGTTCTCGCTTAGCTCCGCAAGCAGACGCGACTTCTCCTCGTGAGCGCGCTCGGCCTCTTCCTTGGCCGCCACCAGGCGCTCGAAGGCGCGCGCGCGCGGTCACGTCGCGGACCATGACGACCTGCCCTTCCCGGGCATGCAATCCGCCGGCGATGATCTCGAGCGCTATCTCCTCCCCGTCCTTGCGCCGCCCCGTGGCGCTCTGCACCGCGAAACCGAGTTCCAGCAGGCGCCCGTACATGGGCTCCGACTTCTCCTTGGGCTGTGGCTGAGAATACAAGAAGCCAACAGGTTTCCCCGTGACTTCAGCCGCTCTGTAGCCGAACATCGAGCGCATGTTCGGGTTGCAGAATTGAACCCGTCGATTATTGTCGAGGACCAGCAACACGTCGGGGCCGATGCTGTTGAAGACGTCCTCGAGCTCGCGGTACTGAGCGATCGTCTGCGTCCAGCGCCGATATGCGATGAGAAGCAGTACCGCTATCGCCGCGAAGATCGCGTTGGCAACGGTTATCGTGATCTCGTATGAGGTATCCTGCTGGAGAAGTCCGCGCACGGCCAGCGAGAAGTGAAGGGCGAGACGATAGACGGCGAACACCAGGCCAATGCCACCGGCCACCCACACGGGCGCGGTCTCACGCCAATATGTTCTTGTTCTCTTCACGCTTCACTCCTGCCGTGGGATGACTGGCGCGGAACAGGGAACGAAGAACCGCCACCCCACCCTGAATGGCGCTCATGCTCACAAAAAAGACCCTGGCACGCAAGAGCAAAGCAGGCGCCCGACATAAAACAGGCGCATCTGCGATTTGTTGCACTTGCTGGGGCCACCGCCGGCCTTGTGCCGGTGGTGGCCCCAGCAAGTGCAACAAATCGCAGATGCGCCCACATAGAACTGACTTGTTCTCGGGCACGGTCGCGTCCATACTGGCACCCGGCATGAAGCTTCGTAGGCTAGAGTGGCTTGAGCGCCGGGCGGTTTCGACTGTCTCGGGGCAACTGTTTT
Source organism: uncultured Victivallales bacterium (assembly GCA_964555035.1). GTDB lineage: Bacteria > Verrucomicrobiota > Kiritimatiellia > UBA8416 > CAYOBW01 > CAZKRK01. The sequence continues at coordinate 15,735 of CAZKRK010000091.1, forward strand.
CGGCAGACCTTTGGCACGCGCTGTTGTATCTGCTGCCCCTCGGCGCGATCTTTGACGCGGTGGGCTATGTCACGCCATACTTGCGACTGCTCTTCGTGTACGTCCTCCTGGGGGTGCCACTCTGTCTGCGCCCTTCCAGGAAATCGCTTGCCGGAGCGGCCGTACTCGCGGCAGTCATGGCGCTCGAAGCCTTCGCGCGCCCTCCCCCCGTGGCGGATGTCTGCCTCCTGCTCTGCGCCCACCAGCTCGTCTGGCGACTGGTGTCGCCGACGCCGACGCATCTCGCAAAGGGGCTGCTTTTCTACTGCGTCTTGCACATCCTGCTGTTCCTGTCGCCCATCGGCTATCCAGTGCAGGAAGCGTTGTGCACTGGATTCAGCAAGCTCTCGGGCTGGGTCACGGGCAGTGCGTTCGACCTGGGGTATACGTACCAGGGCATCGGCAGCCTTCTCCTCTTTCTTTGCCTGTCCGTTTTCGCGTGGGATCGCTCGCGTGTGTCCGTCGGCCGTACGGGTGCGTTCCTGGTCGTGGCCGTACTGACGAATGCCATGCTGTCGGCATTGCTGATTCGGATGGTGGATTTTGGGGCGGACTTCGTGTGGGAACTGAAGTACCGCGACCCGAACGGCTGCCCTGAGCTGTTCGAACGCGTCAAGGGGCTGGCATTGCTCAAGTTCCCGGCTTCGCACTTCGCCGCCTACATGCTCACCTATCTCGTACTCCATCACGATGCGCAGAAGCGCCCCGCCCAACACGTCGCTTCCAAGCACGGGCAGAAGTGGAAACGGTGGCTCAACACTCTTGGTAACGTCCTGCCGCGACGGTTGCTGTTCATAGTCCCCGTCCTTCTAGTCGTTCTACTGGCCACGCCGCCGACGTCCTGGCGTAATCCCACGGAATCGGAACTGATTCTGGTCGAACGCGGCGTCGTCAGCTTCACGAAGCCCGACTATCGACGTTACGGCAAAGCCGCCGGCGGCATGTTCGGCATGCTTCCGGACTACGCCGGGCTGTTCGGATGCCGCGCCAGGATCGTCAAGGATGTCCCCGACCCGCTCCACCCCGAGCAAATCCTGGTGTTTACCAATCTGGACGAACCCCTTGAGCAAAAAACCCGTCAGCGCATCTGGCAGTTCGTCGAACGCGGCGGAAAACTGTGGGTGCTGGGCGACCACACCTTCATAAAGAACGGCCGCAATCACATCAATGACCTCCTCTCCCCCGCCGGCATAGCCCTCAATCACGATTCGGCGCAATTCCATCCGCAGGGGTGGTTCAATTCGTACCGTTTTCGCCAGGGCACTCCTTTCGCGAGCCTGGAAGACCGGGCCGAGAACCGCACGGCCATCCTCGTCGGCGCCTCGCTGGCCGTCAAGTCACCGGCCCAGCCCTTTATCATGGGACGTTTCGGCTACTCGGACCGGGGACCGATGCTTCCTGACGAGAAACGCGGCTACCTGGGCGACTTCGAGTACCAGCCCGAAGAACGTCTGGGAGACCTCGTGCTGGTTGCCGGCCAGACGTACGGCCGGGGGCGGGTTCTAGTCTTCGGAGACACGACCAGCTTCTTCAACAACAACCTGACACGTTCGTACGAACTGCTGCGCGGCGTTCTTTCCTGGTTCGGGGAGTATCACGGATGGTCGGTGGGCTCGACAAGACTCGGACAGGTCTGCATCGGCTTGCTCGTGCTTCTCTGCCTGACGCTGATTGTCGCCACACCGCGGTTGTCGTATGTCTCCATCATGACACTGTCCACAACTCTGGCACTGTCGCTCGTGGACCACAGACCAACGGGACTACTGGCGATCGACGTCGACTATGCCCGCGCGCGTCTGGCCTTGATCGACTTCTCCCACCAGCCCTACGCCTCGCGCCACTCAAGCATGAAGTCCGGCCTGCACGGCCTGTCGATCAACCTCATGCGGCACGGCAAGCTGCCCGCCGTCATGAACCGATGGGACCGCGACCTGCTGAATGCCGCGGGGTTGCTGGTTCTCAACGCCCCCCAACGCCCCTTCACTTCGCGCGAGCGCCTGGACATCATGGCGTTTATGAAACGGGGGGGAACGGTACTGATGACGTGCGGCTTCCCGCATGAGGAAGCATCCCGCCCCCTGCTCCAGCAACTCAAGTTGCGCGTGCGCGGACTACCGCTGGGACGGTTCTTCGACCGACAAGCTCTCGGAAACAACGTGTCTTTCATGAGCGCCTGGCCGATTGAGGTGGAGAACTCCTCGGCCTCGGTCCTGTGCGCCTATGACGAATGGCCGCTGATCGCTGAAATGCGCGTCGGCGCCGGCCGCTTCGTGCTCATCGCCGATTCGGAGTTCCTGCACAACCGCAATCTGGAAGGCATCGAGAATCACGATCCGGCGAACACGCGATTTGTGCGGTCACTCCTCGATCACACCATGGGAGGAGCCCGCCCATGACATATCTGTCCATCCTTGCCAAGACATATGCATTGGTGCTCTGGCCAACGCAGCGCGGTGCAGCTCTGCTGTGCTGGCTGGCGGGCATGGGTTGCGATGCATTTGTCGTGCGGGGGCAGTGGGCGAATGCGAGAAGCGCCGCGCTGCAGCAAGCCGTCGAACTGCTGATGCTGAACGTGGGCGCCCTCGTTCTGGGTTGCACCGTGCGCGACCTCTGCGGCCATGTCGCCATGCACATGAAAGACGGTTGCCCGGTCGCGGCCCACGTTGCGGCTTTCCTGTTCCGAACCGTGAGTCTGCCGGTGGCGGCCTTTCGCGGAGATCTGTTTCTGTCGACAATGGCCGGGCCACTTCGGTTCAGCCTCTCGCCGGACAACGTGGGTGCGCTCATTCCGGCGCTGGTCGCCACGTTCTGCGGCGTTTCGCTCCTCATGGGACGCCATTCTATCCGATCCGTGTTGCGCGGAATGGCAGGAGCCCTCGCGGTCCTGACAGCAGTCGCCGTTGTCCGCTTCCTGATTGCGACCGGCCTCTTTCTGGCGTTGTGCGACTTCGTCGGCTACGAAAGCGAGGAGCTCCCCTGGATGCCCTTCGTCAAACCGGGCTTCATAGCGGTCACGTATCTGCCGCTTCTGCTTGCTGTATGGCCGCTCGTCACGCGATTTGTAAAGCCGGACACGGCGCCGACGCGGTATGTGCCCGCGGGGGTGCCGGGGTGGTGCGCCGCCCTGGTACTGGTGATTCTCCTGCCGCTGTTCGTTGCAGCAATGTGGCAGCCCGTCGGACGCACAAAGAGCGGCAAAGTCGTCATCAATACCTACCACACCCAGTGGTCGCGCTGCGACCGGCCATACGACCGCGAATGGTACGGCGCCGACGCGGGTTACAACTACGCCTGCTTGAAACGCTGGTACGAACTCTACTATGACGTACACCTGCTGGAAACGCGCATAGAACCGGACAGTCTGAAGGACGCCAGCGTATTTGTCGTTTACGTACCCAACCGCCGGTTCGGCGACGAGGAGTGCCGCGCCATCAGGGACTTCGTGCGCAGGGGCGGCGGCCTGTTCCTGATCGGAGACCACACGAACGTGTTTGGCTCCACCTCGCACTTGAACGAGATCTGCCGGCCGTTCGGGTTCACCTTCCGCGACGACGTGCTCTTCGACCTTGACGAGGATTTTTTCCAGCTCGAGGACATGCCGGGAATACGGACGTGTTTCGAGCACGGCATGACCTTCTTCAAGTACCGCGGCCCGGCGTCGATCCTGGCCAGGTCCCCGGCAGTGCGCAGCGTGCTTACGGTCGACAACGCCAAGGCCAGGCGGGCCATCTACTCGGTCAACAACTTCTATCCCCCCCCACACAACGTTCCCGGCATGAAAAGCGGCCGTTTCTGCGTGGCGGCGGCGGCACGGTTCGGCCGCGGCCGCGTCGCGGCCTTCGCGGACAGTACGGTCTTCTCGAATTTCGAGATATTCTATCCGGGCAAGTACGAGTACCTGTTGAATGTGGTCAACTGGCTGAACCACGCGGACACCGACTTCGGCACGTTCCTGCGGCGCAGTTGCCTGGTGGCCGCACTGCTGCTGTTGGGTCTTCTGCTCGTAAGAGTGCGTCTGCCCCGACTCGGCCTCTGCGTCATTCTGGGCGCGATCTGCGTCTTCCATGCGGCGCGCGGCGTCTGTCGCCTGCGTGAAGACGGGAACGCGGACTTCCCCGAACCCGCAAACGCGGCCCGAGCGGTTTTCTTCGCGGCCGACGCGGAGGACCTCGCGTACAACCTGCGGGCGTTCACCGGCGGCGATACCCCGTATGACGAACGCTACGACGTGCTGATCCAATGGGTACTGCGGACGGGAGCGTTCTCCGGATTCTACGTGACGGGAATGCCCACGTACCGTCCTGAGCTGTACGAGCACCTCCTGGCCTCCGAAGAAGTAGATACGAGTCTGGCCCTCATCTTGCGAGGCACCAATCAGCTGGAGCTGCTGCGCGAGCTGACCGCCGGACCGATGACCGCAAGCCCACGCGTCATGTTGATGTTCTCGCAAGAACTCGAGTGGGAGACGGTAGCCGATGCGCTGCGGTCAACGGAGCTCGTCACGGACGATGGCGCACTCGAACGCGCCCGCGGCGCGTGGCCCGGCGGCGACATTGTGATCGAGACGGACGAGCGTCGGCTCTTGCTCGTCTTTTCCGCCGAGCGTTTCAGCGACAGATCCATGGGCATAACCGAAAAGGTGACCCCGTCCGAGACGATGCGAGAGCATTACGACGAAGCATTCGCCCTGTTCGACAAGCTCTTCGAGAAGTAACCACGAAATGCACGATCGTGGGCCGGACTTGTGATCCGGCCGAGAAAGGCCCGAGCATGACGGAGAGAATGACACGACCGTTGGACATCACATTCGCGACCGCACGCTCCCGGGCTTTCGCGGCCGGATTGCAAATCCGGCCCACTACCCGCTTCTTTGCCGGGGCACTCGTGTGGTTCATACCGGCCGTTCTCTGCGCCCAGGAAATCGTCGAGGGCGGATCGCCGCTCTACGAACGCGCCGTGACGGAGTCGGTCAAGGGTCTGGTGAAGAAGCCCAAGTCGCAGGCACAACCGGCCGCCGGGCAGGTGTGCAAGTCGTGCGGCAAAGTGCATCCGCCGGGGCAACACGGTACGCCTCAACCCGCCGGGCACGTGTCAACCCCCGGCAAGCCCTGCCCGAAGTGCGGCAAGATCCATGCGCCCGCAAAGACTCCCCCCGCGGTGAACCACGTAGACAGCGGCGCCAAACTCCCGCCCGACATTGCAGACAAGTACTACTATTGTAAGACCTGCAAGGCCTACCATCTGCGCAAAGAAACGCCGCCCGGCAAACAAGCTCAACCCAAACCGGCCGCAACGGTCCACATCGACAGCGGCATCAGACTTCCGGCAGGGGCGGCAAGCAGGTACTACTACTGCGAAACCTGCGAGGCATATCATCTCAAGAGCCAGATACCGCCGACCCGCGTCAATCCCAAACCTCTACCGCCTCCTGCCGCGAGGGGAACACAGAACAGGGAAAACAAGTGAATGACAGAAACGCCGAAGGGAACGTAGAAACGGAACTCGTTCTACATTCCCTTCAGCATTCCTGCCGTTCGCGCAGTCTCAGACCTCCTTACTTCTCTATCGTGACGCGTGACGGCATCCGCGTTGTAACG
>CAZKRK010000092.1:0-21363 GCA_964555035.1 uncultured Victivallales bacterium
GAAGAGCAAGGGAGGGATCGGGGGAAAAGTCCGCCCGAAGGGCGATAAGTTCACGACTGCTGCCAAAACGCAACAAAACCGATTTTGCAATCTCAGAATCTTCTATCTGTCGATACAGTCCCTTCTCTATGCGGAAAAAGCCAAAGCCAAACTTACGGGTCACAATAGCCATCCTTCTCGCTTTTCGCAAGTGGAAAATCATGGCAAGGCGCGCTTCTATCAATACTGCCGCCGACCCGCCACTCCTGCCAGGGCGAGAACTCTCGTGCATAGCAGATCATCGACCACTGAAGCCATTCGAAACAGACGCGGGCTGAATCATCGTCGCGTATTGCAGTGCTAATCTTGCTTCGCGGCGGCCCGAACCCGAACATGTAGGTGCCCACGTACTTTCGCACACCTTTCCTTTCAAACGAGACGCGCCAGCCACTACTCGGAGGCATCACGACAACTTCGTTCGTGAGGACTCGTGCAGTGATGTCAACATACGGAGTCGCGCCATCCGGCGCCAGGAGCGAGATGTTGGTGTAGTCATGGCGGCCGCCGCCGTCCGTTGCCCAGAAGGAGATGTTGCTGACGGGACCTGCAGATTCGTTGACGACACGCACGCGATGCGTCATCAGCGGGATTTCAAGTCTGCTGCCGGACACGACGATCCGATAGAAACCCTGCTCCTTGCGACGCTCCAGTTCCTGGATGTGCGATAGGTCCATTCTCGAATAGTGGTGGAGATCGACTCGGGCTTCCGACACGAGTGAGGTCGCGCGAACGTTCCATGGACCTTTCGGCCACGGTATCCATGACCAGGAAGCGTCCATCGTGAACTGGATGCCGTAATACAGCCCTGTTTGCGCGTTGGTCCATCGGATGGTGCCGTCGTGAACGAAGCCGACAATCCTGGGCCGTTCAGCGAACCCCAAAGGACGACATGCGAACACGAGCAACAAGGCCGCGGTGACACTTCTCACGATCTGGTCTCCGTTGGATGAGTTCTAACCAAACGTCGACACAATCTGTACCACACACCGCGGGCGGAGTTGTCATGGCCGTGCAAAGATGTTGTGGGGTTTTTGCATTCCGTAGAACCGTTCTCCAGGACGGTTCAGCAGAGCCTCGGCGGATGTTCGGTGTCCCGCACGGGACGGAACCGTCCTGGAGAACGGTTCTACGGAATGCGGATCATCTCTCCACCCGAACGCGGTAGAACCTCTTCCTGGATCCGTGTGCATCCGTGTCCATCTGTGGTTCTTCCCAGACGACCACCGCGTTCGTGACCGGCCTCGGCGGCGGGAACACCACGACCGTCTCCCAGCCGTCCGCATCGGTCAGCGAATCGCCCGCCTCCAGGAACTGCCACGCGTTCACGCCGCCCTGCCAGTCAATGCGCGTGCCGCCCCACAACTCGCCGATCTCAAGCACTCGCAAAACAGACGCGGCGTTGGTGGGATCCGTGTCCGCCGTGAACTCCGCCAGGTTGTCCATTAGATCTCCGTCCCAATCAACCGAGGCATCGCTATTGGTGAACGCATTCAACCCGTGCACGGCTTCCCATCCGTCCCACATCCCGTCGTTGTCCATGTCGCGGTCGAGGGGGTCGAAAGCGTGCGCCACCTCCCAACCGTCGTCGGCCAGGTCCCCATCCGTGTCGCGTCGTTCCGGATCGGTCTGGTGCATGTACTCGTCGAAGGTGACCAACGAATCCCCGTCTCCGTCATCCGTACCATCTGAAGCTCCAGCGCTGCCGAGTTCTCGTTTTTCCCAGTAATCCGCCATCCGGTCACCGTCGGCATCCGTGAACTCGTCCGCCCCGATATCGACACGGGCACCGAACGGACGTGGCTCACCGTCCATGTCCGTTCCCCCTGAGTCATAGTGAGGGTCGCCGGCGTCTATGCAGGGCGAACCGTGGAGAAGGTGGAAATCCCCGACACCGCCCCGAACTAGGAGCGGATCGACACTGGTGACATGATTGCTGGTGGCCAGCGCGCCGTAGGTGTTGCCAATATTGCAGTGCTCCGCATGGACTTGGGCCAAGGGCGCACATCGCAAGTCGTCACCGAAGACGGAGGCGTTTCCTGACACAATACAGTTGTCCATCCAAAGCGTGGCAGTGCTTGACGAACCCGCAACCAGAATCCCTCCGCCACCGTCGTACACAGGACTCGTCGCATTCGTCACGGTGTTTCCGACAATTGTGCATGTTTCGAAAGTGCCACGGCTAAACGGCAGCAAAACGACTCCTCCCCCGGCACTTCCCGATACGTTGTGAAAGATGACCACATCTCGAAGAAAAGCCTGTGCGCCACCGGCAAGTTCCAGGCTGCCCCCCCGATAATGCGCGGTGTTGTGTTCGACCAGACACCGGTTCAGAGAGATTTCCGTATCAGGCGAAACAGCATACAGTCCCCCGCCCGACTTCGTCCGGTTCTGGCTGAGGGTACAATCTACCAACGTCACCCTTGAAGCCAACGCGGCATAGAGCCCTGCACCATATTCGTTTATCCCCGCAGTCGAAGTATTGCCACTGAACCTGCAACGGTCCAATCTGCACGCTGACCTTCTGACCCCCATCCCCCCACCGTGTTGATGTTCGCCCCGCGCGATGGTGATCCCTCTCACTGTCAAAGTCGCGCCGTTGTCCAGCCAAATGCCTCTTCGTTCCCGCTGCCCATCCAGCCTGGTGACAAAGACCTGTGGGTCTTGCGAGGAGAAGTCGGGCGCATAGCCGCCCTCAATCGTCAAGTCCCAGTCCGAACCACCCAGCTCCAGCACGGCTTCGTCCGTGTTGCTGGTGTAGGTTCCCATGGCGACCAGGATGGGGTCGCCGGTGTGTTTAGCGGCTTCGGCGGCGGCTTGGAGGCTCTTGAATGGGGCCTCGCGCGTGCCCAGCTCCTCGGCCGCCGTGCTGTCCGCATAGACATAGACGCGTGAGGGCGTGCGGAACTGGAAGTCGCCGGAGACGGACTCCAGACCGTTCGTTCCCAAAGCACGAATACGGTAGTGGTAGATCGTCCCGCGCGTCAGACCCGTCAGTGTTGCGGCATGGCTCGTCCCGATTCCGGCCTCTCCCTCTTCAGTGCCTCCCGTGTAGTCCGTGGTCAATCCATACTCCACCTGCCCCGTGGCCGGAATCCCCGTGTGCCACGCGATCGTCGCCCCGTTCTCGGTCAGGTTCGTGACGGTCACGTCCATGATCTCCGGCGGATAGTCGATCGGATTGCCGATACGCACGCTCAACGGTTGCTCAAACCAGCCCCGGTCGCTCCCGATGCGTAGGGCGAAGACCGCGTCGGCAAAACCGGGAAACGCGGCGTCGACGGCAAAACGAAACGCGGGCGACGATGTGACTGAGCCGCCCGACGGAACGTCCGGTATGACCGCGTTGCTCGACACGATCAGAACGTTGCTCGAGATCACGGTGAGCGTGGCGGTCACGTTGGACAGCGTCATCTCGTGGCTGGTGAGCACGACCATCAGTTCTCCCGATTCCCCCGGCTCGACGCAGCCGTCCCCATCCCCCGCGGACTCCGCCACCCGCGGTGCAACGTCGAAGGGCAGCTCGAACGACTCCACGATCCCCGCCGTGGACGACGCGGATGGGACGGACGCCCCGTACCCCAACCCGCGCTTGGCGAACCCCCGCCAGAGCGCGAGCTGGTTCGTGCCGCCGCCGTTCACGAGGTCGGCCTGGAAGATAGCGTCGCGGGCCTCCACGAAGGTGGGGTTCTCGGGCGTCAGTTTCATGCCGTCGACGACGAGCTGCAGCATGGTCTCGTTTCCGTCAGAGCCGTAGCGGTCGATCAGGTTCGCGCGGCATTCCCACAGCGCCAGGCACCACACTTCACCGACACGGTGGATCTGATCGGCTTCGAGGTTCTGGAAGAGCGTCGGGTTCATGGGGACCTCGGACGGAAACGCAATCTGGTTTGGATCGGTGTCGGCAAAGGTCTGCGGCGCCTTGTTGGTGTCGGTGCAGTAGGGGAAACGTCGGATGCCGTAGTAGCCGCTGGTGGGCGAAGTGGCCCAGCGGCCGACGTAGTTGCCGAAGGGGTAGCAGGCGTGCGGGTCGTCCGTGGCTTCGCTCAGCAGGCTCAGCGCCATGAAATCGCTCCACCCTTCCCCCATGCCGCGGGGCTGCGTGCCGTTCAGCCCGAACCCGTCACCGATCAGGCGGCTGGACACCCCATGCGCCGCCTCGTGCAGGATCACTTCCGCGTCCAGGGCGCTGTCGCGCTTCGGTCCGGCGCCCAGCATGCGTGTCCACAGGTGCAGTTGCAGCAGCGGCGGACTTCCGTCGCCGAAGACGGTGATGTTGGCCTGGTTGTACTCGCCGAATGTGGACCCGTTTTGCACGTCGACCTGTGTCCGGTCCCCGCCCCGGCCGCCACGTCCGAAGTTCTCGCGCTGGAAGTTCCCGGCCGTTTCGTCGAACCCGAAACCGTAGAGCCGGTCGTGGAACCAGTTGATCCAGTAGAATGCCTGCACCCGCGCGGCGTCGGCGTAGGTTTCGGGTTCATGGTTCAGGTCCAGAGGGAAGTCGAACGTACGATGGGGGGAACCGGCCACGTTGCCGCCGTCAGGCAGATCGTCGTCGTTCCGGTCGAGCCGGACTTCGGCGTTGTTGCCGACAAGCTCGTTGCCGCCGGCGGGAATCCAACCCGATGGGGAAGCGTTCGTGTCCAGCGCGGTGAGCACGACCGTCTCGCGTGCCACTTCCACCGGTACGACGTTCGTGGGCGCGTCCGGCCCGGGCGTCAGCGGCTCGGGGCTGTCGCTGGTGTAGACGTGGAACGTCGCCGGTTCCGCCGCCCCCCACGTCAGGTTGATGTCTTCGACGATCTCACCCGTGTCGGCGCGAACGATGAAGCGGTGGGTCTCGCGTGGCGAGTGTTGCGTGTCGACGATCAGGTCCCATGCCTTCACGACGGAGATCATGTCGAGGGGATACCAGATGGCTTGCGTAGGACGGTGCTCCGGGCCGTCCTTGAGACAGTCGAGAGGTAGTTCGGGAGAGAGTTCCGGAGCTTCGCTCGACGTTCTCTCGTCTCTACCTCCACACTGTCTCAGGACGGCCCGGAGGACCGTCCTACGGGCCTCCTCAGCCGTCACCTTCACAACGTCGTGAAAGCGCAGACAGGCGATATGCAGGGCACGGCTCGACACATTCACGATCCGCCCATCCGCCGTCAGGTTCATCGCAAACCGCGCGCCGTAGATATCGATCCCGCCGTGTTGCTGCTGCCAGGTCAACGAGCGCATACCGTTATGTTTGGTCACGCAATCGCGCACCTTTCTGCCGTTAGCCGGATCGAGGATATCGGAGTGGTGCAGCGTGAACTTGCGCCCGTTCGCATCCAGGAGTCGCGTCACGATTTCCTCCGCCGTCGCCCCCGGCGCGCGCGGCGAGAGAAAAGCGGATCGCCGCCCCACGAATCGCGGTGTCCCCATTTCCGGGTCGCGATTCAGCCTCAGGTCGGGGGTGTTCGGCAAGGCGTAGTTCGCGGCAACGTAGGTCCGAGTTGCACTCGGACCATCGGGGACAGCAGGACGCTCCGTGGAAGCGGTAGAGCTCTCGGTCTTTGCCGTTTCGCATACCGCCGCCGGTCGTCCGTTGGTCCGAGTACAACTCGGACCTACGGGACATATCGTCCTCCCGTCACTCCGCATGGGCTCCTGCCGCCATCGCGACAGCACGCATGCAACCAACCCGACGGTCAGAAGCAGAATCAACGCTGTTCGCCACGTTTGCATACGACATCGAGAGTAGCACACCCCTCCACGAGGGGCAACGGCCCACCAAAACGATCTCAATCACAGCCACGAATGAACTGCTGTCAATGCGGTTTGTACCACACACCACGGGCGGAATTGTCATGGCCGTGCAAAGATGTTGTGGAGTCTTTCCATTCCGTAGAACCGTTCTCCAGGACGGTTCAGCAGAGCCTCGGCGGCTGTTAGGTGCCACGCACGGGGCGGAACCGTCCTGGAGAACGGTTCTACGAAGTCGGAACTACCTCTCCACCCGAACCCGGTTGTCTCCACACAGTCGGAAGCGTCTGTCCCCCCGTACGCTACGGAATCGTCTTGACCCGATAGTAGCGTGGTCCAGCCTTGGGTGGGTCGGCGTCCACACCGGCGGCCTGTTCGCCCGTAGCACATACGGGCGTTCCCAGCAGATACCAGGTGCGCAGGTCATCGGAGTACTCGCAACGGTAACGTTTCCCCGGTACGCTCTGCCATCTGACCGTGGGCGCGTTTCCGCGGAAATCCACACCGGTGGTCCGCAGGCAAGAGGTTCGATCATCAGGGTCCGTTCCCGCCGCGAACTCGTGGAAGTCCGACATCCCGTCGCCATCCCGGTCACTGTCTCCCACGTGGTCCGGCCGAAACTCAACGGGTTGGCGAAAGGAGCGCGTCCACCGCGGTCGCTCGGGTTGTGTCCCCTGATCGAGCATCTCGCGCCACGCCTCGTCCGTAAGCCGGTCCGATATCGGCCGCTTGAACTCGTAGTAGCTGTAGACGGCGCCGACGCCCAGCACCTTCCGGCCGCCCGGCAGACGGTAGGCCACGATGACGATCCCCGGCTTGCCTACGGCTTCCTCCACTACTCTTCTCGAATTGATGTCCGTATGCACGTCGGCAACCAGAGGTCCATCCTTGAGTGGTACATCGTCTATGTAGGCAAGGATGTCCCGGATATGTTCCAGGAAACCGCCTTCAAGGAATGCGTAGTCTCCGTCCGACAAGGGCACATCCTCCAATTCCCGGGCGGCGATACAACGCAATCGCGACAACAGCGTCTCCAATGCCTGCAAGCCACCTATCCCGAAGCCCGTTTCCGCCAGTCCCTGCCGCATCATGCGCGTAAGAGCAAGCAGTCGATTGTAGAAACGCGGGACCGGTTCCGCGTAGCTGCAATCGCGATCCGGGTAGCCGCCTAACGACCCGACGGTCCCGCTCTGCTTCGCGTACAGGATCGTCGCATGCCGGAGCTCGGTCCACGAGCCAAGAGCGGTGTGGAGTTGTTTGTCGACCCACGCCGGCGTGCGCATGAAGGCGGGATGGGCTTCTTCCATGGGATCGAGCAGTGAGGCAAGCACGTACAGCCAGCCGCCATACAGGTTCCGGTTCCACTCACCCGGCGTCCATTGGGCGAACTCGCGACGGAGACCGTTCACTTGCGTCGCGTAGTTGACGTATTCGGTGTCGCCCTCGCCGTCAAGAATCCCAAGCGCTCTTCGCGACCCCAATACACCCATCACGTCCAATCCCCGGGGTAGACACCGGAAGGGGCCGCCGCGTGTCAGCACTCTCGTGAAGGGGGCGCCATTCCCCACGTATGACCCGACCGCCGGGAAGACCAGTTTCTGCAACATATAGGCGTCCGGGACGAACCGTTGTCCCATGAACCGCATACCGGTGGTGGCATTGAGGACACGATACAAGTCATCCTCGTCCGCGTCAGGCCGAAGCTTCACCTCGCCGGTTCCACCATAGATTCGTGGCGGCTTGAGCGCCGCGAGCCGCAAGCGCAACGCGTCGAATACGTCGTCCGCGGTGAGGGCGATCAGATTCGTAGCGTCGTCGGCCACCATGTGCCAGGCGTTGGCGTATTCGTAGGGGGTGAGATCGTCCGATTCGCCGACAAGGAATGAGGTCACGCCATAAATGTCGCTCCACAGTTCGGCCAGCCCTGAATACGGTTCGGGATACTCGGGATGGGGGTTATTGAGCGTTTCCGCAATCAGAACCGCCTGAAGCGTCTGCATGCGCGCCCGCTCCTCCGTCACGAGTCCCGGTTTCAGGAGGAACGTCATCCGACCGTACCACGTCATGGTCTTGAAGTATCGCTGGAGATTCCGGGTTCGTGTGTAGTGACCACGCGGTGCATACTGGGAGTAGTCCTCACTGTACCCAAAGAGTGGACTCTCGGCGAAACCGGCGTGGGCTTCGATTCTGGCAAGCTCCTGAGTGACGATGGTCGTCACGTAGTCGGGAGTGGGGTCAGGCCCATACCAGGGATCAGGTTCTCCAAGCAGTTGCGCAGCGACACTGAAGTACGCAGCATTCAACCGTGCCGCCTCTTTCAACTCGCCGTCAAGATGCTCATACCGGCAGCAGAAAACCGAGAGCAGATCCCTGGTCATATGGACAAGGTAATCGTAAAGCACGCGCTCCTCCGTCTCTTGAACCAAAGCATCGAAAAGCAAGTAGTAGAGGTGAAGCATCATGTCGGATGTCAGGAAGATCGGAATACCCTCCTCCTTCATTTCGTGCAGGAGAGTGAACATGCTATCGTCATGCTGTCCGGCCAGGACCACGAACCCATTCTGCTTGATCGCTTCCCGTGCATTGGCGTTGAGTTGGAAGCGGTTGCATATTCTCCCTGCGTTGGGAACGGTCGCAAGGTCCAACGGCAGGTACTGAGGATGACGCGCCGACGTGAATGCGAGCGGGTCTTCGCGATACTGCGTGTTGAAGGCGTTCTTTGAGAGAAAAACACCCGGTACTTCCCCACTGGTCGCGGCTCGTACCGACATCAACGGCAGGATTGCCACGAGCACCCATGAAAAGGGGAGAGTTGGCGGAAACGAGCGTTGCTTGGACAGCGTTTTCATAGTGGCGTCCTCCTTCTAACTCGAAGACTACCACCAACGGCCGGTAGAAGTTGTCATGGCCGTGCAAAGATGTTGTGGAGTTCTTGCATTCCGTAGAACCGTTCTCCAGGACGGTTCAGCAGAGCCTTGGCGGGTGTTCGGCGACCCCGCACGGGACGGAACCGTCCTGGAGAACGGTTCTACGGAATGCGGCTCCGCGCATGCGCATGGAGAGGGAACTGGGTGAGAGACAGGAGCTACCTCGCGAAATGAATGCTGTGCCCGCTGAAGGACTCGGCCGCCTCCATGATCGTTTCGGACAGCGTCGGGTGGGCGTGAATCGTGAGGGCCAGATCCTCGGCGGTTGCACCCATTTCGATTGCCAGCACGGCTTCGCCGATGAGCTCGCCCGCGCCGGGGCCGGCGATACCGATGCCCAGAACGCGGCCGTCCCCGGCGTCGGCGACGATTTTCGTCATGCCGTCGCCGCGACCGAGGGTGGCGGCCCGACCGGATGCGGCCCACGGGAACCGGCACACCTTCACGTCCAGTCCGCGCTCTTTGGCTTCGGCCTCCGTTACGCCCGTCCAGGCGATTTCGGGGTCCGTGAACACGATTGCCGGGATCGCGCGGGGCTGGTACGCGGTCTTTCTGCCCGCAACGGCTTCAGCCGCGACCTTTCCTTCACAGGTGGCTTTGTGCGCCAGCATCGGCTGCCCCGCGACGTCGCCCACGGCGAAGATCCTCTCTTCCCCGGTGCGCCGCTGCGCGTCGACCACGACGAACCCGCTCTCGTCAACCTGCACACCGGTGTTCTCCAGCCCCAGGTCTTCGGTTACCGGCTTGCGGCCGACACAGACGAGCACGCGGTCGAACGTGTCGGTAGTCTTCTCGCCCGAACCGGTCTCGAACGTGGCTTCGACCGACTGGCCCAGGTCCCGCATTGCGGCTACTTTTGTGTTGACCATGATCTTCGCGAACTGCCGCTTGAGACGCTGCTCGAGAACACGCACCAGGTCCCGGTCGGCGCCCGCCAGGATGTCGGGCAGCATCTCCACCAGGGTAACCGACGTGCCAAAGGACGCATAGGCCTGGCCCAGCTCCAGCCCGATGTACCCGCCGCCGACAACCAGCATCTTCCCCGGCACGTCGGGCAGCTCCAGCGCGCCGGTGGAATCCATGATGCGTGGCGAGTCGGGAAAAGACGGCACACGCGCCGGCACCGACCCCGTCGCAAGAATGGCGTGGTCGAAGGTGATACGCGCCTCGCTGCCGTCAGCGCAGGCAACCGAGACCGTCCGTCCGTCCTCGAATCTCGCCCTCCCCTGCACGAGCTCGATCTTGCGCTGCTTCGTCAGTTGCCCCAGCCCGCCCGTCAGGCGGTTGACAACGGACTCCTTCCATCCGCGCAGCTTGTCGATGTCGAGATTCACGTTCTCACACGTCAGGCCGAACGCACGGGCCTCTTTGGTCGTCTCGACCGCGGCCGCCGCGTGCAACAGGGCCTTGGAAGGAATGCAGCCGCGGTAGAGGCAGACGCCGCCCGGCTTGGGCGCGAGGTCTACGAGCGTAACCTGCAACCCGAGATCGGCGGCGTGAAACGCGGCCGGGTATCCTCCCGGGCCCGCGCCAATCACCAGCACCTGGGCGTGCCGCTGCTCCGCCGCGGCCGTTTCTGCCGGTTCCGGCTCGGGGGCGGGCGGTGCGGGAGCGGCAGCCGGCTCCGCGGCCGGGCCGGCATCGGCAAGCGTAAGAACGAGCTGCCCGACCCGGATTCGGTCGCCCTCGGATACGTGCACCTGCTTGACTGTTCCGGCCGCGGCACAGGGCGCTTCGATCGTAGCCTTCTCGGTTTCCAGCTCAAGCACGGCCTGTTCAGGCGCGACGGTGTCGCCCTCCTTGACGAGGACTCCGGCCACTTGAATCGAGGAGATGCTATCGCCCAGGTCGGGGAGCCGGAACTCGTAGAACGGTTCCGGCGCACTTCCGTGTCGTGTCGGCGAGCCAACGGCCGGCGCCATCGGGGTGACGGACGGGGACTGGAGTTCGCCATCGGCTTGCGGAATTCCGTCTGCGGCGTCCCCCTCAACACTCAGGATGAGGCATCCCGCCTCTATCTTGTCGCCCTCCGCGACGTGGATTGCGGTCACCGTACCGGCAACGGACGAGGGGACTTCGATCGTGGCCTTGTTTGTTTCCAACTCCAGCACCGGCTGATCTACGGCGAGTAAGTCCCCGGGCGCGACCAGTATTTTCGCGACCTGGATTGACTCGATACTCTCACCGAGCTCCGGCAACTTGAAGTCCGCCGCCATTTTACACACCTCGCCCGATGCCCAGGGGGGAGTGACGCCCCGCCCGCAACGGGTGCGCCAGGGCGGCGGCTACGAAAGCCTGGGCCTGCGCGGCGGCGCCGGGCAACGACGCCCCGCGTGCAACGTAGGCGGTCAGAGCGGCGGCAAACGTGCACCCGGTGCCGTGCGTCTGCGATACTTCGGTCTCCTGTCTGGGCGTCGTGAACTCGTAGGTTCGTCCGTCGCACCACAGGATGTCAACGACCGACCGACCGGCCAGGCGCTCCTTGACGCCGGCCTCCTCCAGGTGTCCGCCTTTGAGCAGGCACGCGGTTCCGAACCGCTTGCCGATGGCGGCCGCGGCGCGCTTCAGGCCGTCCAGTTCCGTGATTTCGTGACCGCACAGGATCTCCGCCTCGGGGATGTTGGGCGTAGTCACGAGCGCGTTGGGCAGCAGCAGTTCGCACAGGGCGTCCACGGCGTCTTTGCGTAACAGGCGGGCTCCGGACGTCGACACCATCACCGGGTCGACGACGAGCTTCACCAGGGAGCGTTCGGCTACCCGTTCGGCTACGGCCTGGATGGTGTCGGCCGAGTAGAGCATTCCCGTCTTGACGGCGGCGACCGGGAACGCGTCGCATACGGCGTCGATCTGTTTGGTCACCATCTCCGGGGAGACCGCGATGACGTCGATGACTTCATCCGGGTTCTGGGCCGTAATACAAGTCACGGCGCTCGTGCCGAAGCAACCGAGCGCCGTGAAGGTCTTGATGTCCGTCTGGAGGCCGGCCCCGCCACCGCTGTCCGATCCCGCGATCGTCAAGGCCACCGGTGTCTGTGGAGCAGCTTCCATGTCGCACCTACTGAACGATCTGTCCGGCCCGCGCCAGCGCCTTGGCCTCCACGCTCTGGATTTCGGCGAAGCCCTGGGAGCTGACCGGGTTCAGCCCCGAGCTCTCTTCCATCGAGGAGTCTTCCTCGTTGTAGAGTGAGGCGGGACAGTCAGTCAAGCCCTGGAACAGGACATGCCCCTTGTACAGCTTGACCGTCACCGTGCCCGAGGCCGGTTCGGCCATAACGTCGACCGCCGCGCGGGCCGCGTTCGTTACCGGGTCGAAGTAACGCCCGTCGTACACCTGGTGCGCGACAAGGCTCGACAGGCTGCCGAACAGTACGGCCGACCGGCGGTCCATCGTGGCCTGGTATACGAAGCGCAGGCAGGAGCCCAGCAGCTCCATGCCGGGCGACTCGTAGACGCCGCGGCTCTTGGTGCCTATGATGCGGTTCTCGAGCGCGTTCTTGAGCCCCACGCCGTTGCGTCCGCCAATATCGTTGGCCTGCTGCATCGCCGTCAGGGCGTCCACCGCGGCGCCGTCGATCTCGACGGCGCGTCCCTCTTCGAACCTGACCGTGAACGTCTCGCCCTCCTCGGGCGCATCCATGGGCCAGACCCCCATTTGCGGCTCCACGATCGTGCAGGGCGTCTCGATGCTCTCCAGATCCTCGGCCTCGTACGAGATCCCGGCCAGGTTGGCGTCGGTGGAGTACGGCTTCCTGCCGCCCACGAACGCTTCGATACCGTGGCCGGCCAGGAAGTCGGCCATCTGCTTCCGTCCCGGAAACTGCTCGAGGAGCTGAGGGTCACGCCAAGGCGCATAGACTTTCATGTCCGGCGCGAGCACGTTGGTGTAGCGCTCGAACCGCATCTGGTCGTTGCCGCGTCCCGTGGCGCCATGAACCAGCACCGTGCAGCCCCGTTCCAGCATGGCCGTAATCAGCCCCTTCGTGGTTACCGCGCGGGCAATTCCGGTCGAGTTCCAGTAGCCGCCGTCGTACTGCGCCTGGGCCTTGAGCATCTCGAAGCAGGCCTCGGCCATCTCGTTCTTCAGGTCGACAATTACCGTCTCGACGCCGCAGGGCGCCATCTTGTGGGCTACGTCCCGGATGTCCGTCTCGTCAGGCTGGCCGAGGTCGGCCGAGAAGCAGAGAACCTCAATGCCTTCACTGGCGAGCTTCTTGGCAATCGTCTTGCTGTCCAGTCCCCCGGACACGCAGACGCCAAGCTTCTCGTTGGTCAGTTCATTGAGCAACATCGCTACTCTCCTCCGCCTCTACCGTCTCCGCGGGCGCTTCAGCGGCTTCCTCTTCCGCTTCAGGCTCGGCCGCGGCTTCAGGCTCGGCTGTGGCTTCGGGTTCGGGTTCGGCTTGCTCCGTCTCCGCTTCAGGCGCCTCTGCTTCAGGCTCGGCCGGTGCCGGGGGCTCCTCCGCGGCGGGTTCCTCTTCTTCCTCTCCGACACCGTGCAGCTCGGCCAGGCAGTCGTCCAGAATGTCCAGGGCCTCTTCGAGCTCGTCATCGGTGATGTTCAAAGGCGGGAGGAACCTGACAACGTTGCCGGCCGTAGCCAGCGTGAGCAGGCCGATATCGGTCATCATTTCGCACAGTCCCTTGGCGGGCTGATCGAGCACCAGACCGAACATGAGACCAAGTCCCCGCACGGCCACAACGCGTTCGTACTTCTCGACCATTGCCTCCAGTCCCTGTTTGAACAGGAATCCCGTCCGGGAGACCCGCGCCATGAGGCCTTCGGCCTCGATGGCGTTGATCGTGGCCAGCGCCGCCGCGCACGCCAGCGGCGTGCCGCCGAACGTGGAAGCATGTTTGCCCGGCTGGAACACGTCCGCCAGTTTCGGTCCGCTCACCACGGCGGCGATGGGGTAGCCGCTGCCAAGCGCCTTGGCGACGCTGAACGCGTCGGGCTCGATGTCGTAGGCCTGGAACCCGAACCAGTTGCCGGTGCGGCCCATGCCGCACTGGACTTCGTCGCAGAGCATCAGCAGGCCCTTTTCATCGCACAGTTCCCGGATGCCCTTCATGAAGTCGGGCCGCGCGGGTACGACGCCGCCTTCGCCCTGGACTGCTTCCAGCATCACGGCAACGGTCTTCTCGTTGACGAGCGCCTTGACCGAATCGAGGTCGTTGAACTCCGCATGCACGAACCCCTCGGGCATCGGCTCGAACCCTTTCTTGACCTTCTCCTGACCGGTCGCGGCGGCAGTCGCCAGGGTCCGGCCGTGGAACGAGTTGGTCATGCAGACGATCTCGTACTTGCCGTCGTCATGGCCCCACAAGCGTGCCAGCTTGATCAGGCCCTCGTTGGCTTCGGCGCCGGAGTTGGCGAAGAAGCACTTGCCCTTGAGCGAAATCTCGACCAGCTTCTCGGCCAGCTTCGCCTGGGGTTCGGTGTAGTAGAGATTCGACACGTGCATCAATTGTCCGGCCTGCTCCCTGATCGCTTCCACGACCATGGGATGGCAATGACCGACGTTGACGACCGATATACCCGCAAGGAAGTCCAGGTACACCTTGCCGTCGGCATCCCAGACCTTTGTTCCTTTACCGCGTACCAGCGTCGGACCCGGCGAATATGTCGGCATTACATTGGCGTTGAACAGATCGGCGATCTCTTGTGTTTTGCTCATTACTGTCTTTCTTTCCTAACTGCGTATTCTGGATACAAAAAAGCCTTTTGGATAACGCGGCACCAGCCGCATCGGCAGGAACGCCCGAGCTCAACCGCGCAAAATCTGGGTCCCCACGCCCTCGTCCGTGAAGATCTCCAGAAGCAGCGAGTGAGTCATGCGTCCGTCGATCATGTGTACCTTGCGGACACCGGCATGCAGCGCTTCGAGTCCGCTCTGGACCTTCGGCAGCATGCCGCCGCTTATCACCCCTTTCTCGATAAGAAGCTCCACTTCACTCGCCTTCAGCGTTGTCATGACCGACTCCGGATCGTCGGCGTCCCTCAAGAGCCCCGGCACGTCTGACAGAAAGGCCAGCTTGCGCGCCTTGAGAGCCTTTGCAACCGCCGCCGCGGCCTCGTCCGCGTTTATGTTGTGCAGGCGTCCGTCCCCGTCTTTGCCGAGCGGCGTGACCACGGGGATGACATGGCCCCGTAAAAGAGCATTAAGCGGCGTGGCGTCAACGCTGCCCGGCTTGCCGACGAAACCCCAGTCGATGGCCTCCCCCGTTTCGGAGTCCACGCCCGTCTTGCGGGTTACCTTGAAAATTGTCTCGCCGTTGACGGTCTCCGCCCGGGCCCGCATCTTCCGCAGCGCGTTCACGACGCGCGGGTTGACCTCCTTCTTGATCACCTTGGCCACGACGTCGATCGACTTTTCGCAGGTCACCCGCAGCCCGTGCAGGAACTCCGACTCGATGCCGTGAGCCTCCATGCCGCGCGAGATGGCCTTGCCGCCGCCGTGAACGATGACCGTGCGCATGCCGATGCACTCCATGAAAGTCACGTCCTGGAGTACGCTCCGAACGTGCTCGGGATCCTCCATCGCACTGCCGCCGAACTTGACCACAATGATCTCGTTGCGGAACTCCTGGATGTACGGGAGCGCCTCAATCAGCACGGCCGCCTTCTTGATCACTTCATGCATGGTTCTACGTCATGTACTCGGCATTGATCTTCACATAGTCGTAGCTGCAGTCACACGTGTATACCGTGTCGCTTGCGTTACCCAGGTGCAGCTCGACCTTCACCGAGAAACTCTTCTGCTTCAGAACGCGTTCAAGGTCCTTGAGCGACACGTCGGGCGAACGCTGTCCGCCCTTGATGGCCACCACTCCATCGAACGCAATGTCTACCTTGCTCTCTTCGACCCTGGCCCCGGAATACCCCACCGCCGCGATTATGCGTCCCCAGTTGGGGTCGCCCCCAAAGAAGGCCGTCTTCACCAGCAGCGAGTTGGCGATCGCGCGGCACGCCTTCTGGGCGTCGTCGGCCGTCGCCGCGCCGGCCACGGTCACGGCCACGAACTTCGTCGCGCCCTCGCCGTCCTTGACGATGGCCACCGCCAGATGCGTGGTGACCTCCAGTACGGCGTCCACGAACGTCTGCCAGTCGGGGTGTTTTGGCGTCAGCAGCCTGTTGCCCGCCGTTCCGTTGGCCAGGAGGAGTACCGTGTCGTTCGTGCTCTCGTCGCCGTCTACCGTGATCTTGTTGAAGCTCTCGTTGACCGCCGCTGTCAGGCAGCTTTGCAGCGCCCGCGTATCGACATCGGCGTCGGTTGTGATGAATGCCAGCATCGTTGCCATGTTCGGTTCGATCATCCCGGCGCCCTTGGCCATGCCGCCGATCCGCACCGGCACATTATCGATCGAGACCTCGACCGCGATCTCCTTCGGGACCGTGTCGGTCGTCATGATCGCCCGCGCCGCGTCGCTGCCGCCGTCTTCCGCCAGCTCATCCGCCGCGACCTTGATGCCCGGCTCGATGCGGTCCATGGGTAGCTGCTTGCCGATCGTGCCGGTCGAGCACACGAACACGTGCTGCTCGTCGACGCCGCAGGCTTCGGCCGCAATGGCGCCCATCTTCTCGGCATTCTTGCGGCCGTCATCGCCCGTACACGCGTTGGCGCATCCGCTGTTGATCACGACTGCCTGCGCCTTGCCCAGACTCAAGCGCGACCGGCAAAGCCGCACCGGTGCGGCCTGGATCGCGTTGGTCGTAAGAGTACCGGCCACGGTCGCGATCTGGTCCGAAACAAGCAATGCCAGATCAAGGCCTTTTGCCTTCAATCCCGAGTGAATCCCGGACGCCCGAAATCCCTTCGGCGCGGTCACGCCGCCATCGATTGTCACAAATTCATTCATGGGGTCCTCGCCTCTCTTAACGTCACCAGCCAAACTCCCCCCGCAAAACCGCAAGACTATCGGACAACATGCCGCCAAAGTCGAACAGAAAACGAGGGGATTTCGTGCGCGGGGCGTAAACGAAAAACGCGGGTAGCGCGTGGGATGTGATTGATGATTGGCGATTGATGATTCCTGATTTCTGAAATCGTAGAATCACCAATCGCTAATCGAGAATCGTCAATCAGGTAAGAGGACGGAAGTCCCTGGCCAGCCCCGCCCCAAGCCGCGCGGCGTGTTGGCCAATTCGGAAAGGAAACCGCACCCCCGCCCTGTCATCCCGAGGGCCACCACGGGCGGAACCCGTTGGCTCGCGGGCATGACATCTTCCTCGCCGGCAAGGGGTTGCCCGCAGATCACGCAGATGGACGCAGATGGATTTGGTAGAACGATCTGCGCTGATCCGCGTGATCTGCGGGCAACTCCTTGCCGGACAACCTGGGGATGCACGGTATGTCATTAGGAGCGAAGCAGAGCGGAGTCGAGGGATGACAGGCAGGAGTTGAAGCTTCCGGCTGGTCCCGCCCCCGCTGCGCTGCCGAGGCAATTCGAGGTGGAAACGGCAGAAATGTCGAAGGGGTCTTCTCGTCTCCTTCGACATTTCTTCCGTTCGCCTGTTCCTTCTGTTCGATATTCGTCTCAGGTACTCGTCTCCCCGCACTTCCCTCTTGCCCCGCCGACAAGGCACGCTATAGTTGCGGATCGCTGTTTGAGAGAGGAGACCATCGTGCTGTACGCCGCACTGGGAGGACGGGACGTAGCGTTGACGGACGACGTGCTGCGTGACGCACTCAACGAAGTCTTCGAACGAATCGGTTCCGTGAACCGGGTCCTGGCCCTGCCGCCGGACTTCACACGGCTGCATTCACAGGCCGGCCGCCTGACGCGTATGGCCTGGGACTACTACGGGGATAAATTGACCGACATCCTGCCGGCCTTGGGGACGCACTACCCGATGAAGGACGCCGAGATCGCGGAGATGTTCCCCGGTGTGCCGGCGAACCTGTTCCGCGGGCACGATTGGCGCGAAGGGGTGGCGACCGTCGGTGAAGTCCCGGCCGACTACGTGCGCGAGGTGTCGGAAGGCGCCGTCGACTACGCGTGGCCGGCGCAGGTGGGCAAGCTTCTGGTCGAAGGCGACTACGACCTGATCCTTTCCATCGGCCAGGTCGTCCCGCACGAAGTGATCGGGATGGCCAACTACAACAAGAACATCTTCGTCGGCACCGGCGGCCCCGATGGCATCAACAAAAGCCATTTCATCGGCGCCGCCTACGGCATGGAACGGATCATGGGCCGCGCCGACACGCCCGTGCGCAGCGTATTGAACTACGCCTCCGAGCACTTCCTCAAGGACATGCCGATCGTCTACGTCCACACGGTCGTCGCCCGCGACGGTAGCGGCGAGCTCGTCGTGCGCGGGCTTTTCGTGGGTGACGACGAGGAGTGCTTCACGCGCGCCGCGGAGCTCTCCCTGGCCGTGAACTTCGAGATGCTCGAGGAGCCCTTGGACAAGGTGGTCGTCTACCTGGATCCGTCCGAATTCAAGAGCACCTGGCTCGGAAACAAGAGCATCTACCGCACCCGCATGGCAATTGCCGACGGCGGCGAGCTGATTGTGCTGGGTCCCGGCGTGGCGGAGTTCGGCGAGGACAAGGAGATCGACCGCCTCATCCGCAAGTATGGTTACGTCGGTACGCCGGCGGTGTTGAAAGCCCTCAAAGAGAACCCCGAGCTGGCGGACAATCTGAGCGCGGCGGCACACCTGATCCACGGCTCCTCGGAAGGACGCTTCACCGTCACCTATTGCCCCGGCCACCTCTCCCGTGATGAAATCGAATCGGTGAACTACCGCTACGCTGACTTGACGGAGATGTCCGCGCGATATAACACCGACACGCTCAAGGACGGGTTCAACATTCTGCCGGACGGCGAACGGGTCTTCTACATATCGAACCCCGCAATTGGACTGTGGGCCTATCGTGGGAGGTTTGAGCAGTAGTGGGGTTCGCTAACAACGTGCCCTGGAGTCGGCGGTCCTCCGCCGTTGCGGGCAAGGGCGAGCACGAGACTTGGAGACAGAGATGAACGAAGTTCCTGCCTTGTTTCGGCGAGTGCACCTGCACTTGCACGTAACGGCGGAGGACCGCCGTCTCCAGTAGATGACTTCCGGTTGGGAATCGAACGAGGGACCGCGGCCGCCTGGGCGACGCGGCGGAGAGAGTGAGAGATCGAAGGGAGACAGACACATGCCAAGAGGATTTCAGGCGGACTTGACGGGTAAGGTGGCGATGGTCACCGGTGGCGGCGGGGTGCTCTGCGGGTGCATGGCCAGGGCCCTGGCCGAGGCGGGCGCGGCGGTAGCCGTGGCGGACCTGCGCAAGGACGCGGCCGACGCGGTCGCGCAGGAGATCGTGGACGCCGGCGGCAAGGCGATCGGCGTGGCCTGCAACGTGCTCGAAATGGACAGCCTGCGCGAAGCCAATGCACTGGTGGAAGAGGAGCTCGGGCCGATCGATATCCTGATCAACGGCGCCGGCGGCAACCACCCCAAGGGAACCACGAGCAGGGAGTACCTCACGGCCGAAGACCTGGAAGGCGCCGCGGAGAGCGTGACGACCTTCTACGATCTCGATCCCGACGGCATCCAGTTCGTCTTCAACCTGAACTTCCTCGGAACGCTGCTCCCGACCCAGGCTTTCACAAAGGCCATGGCCGCGAAAGGCGACGGGGTCGTGATCAACGTCTCCTCAATGAACGCCTTCACGCCGCTCACGAAAATCCCGGCCTACAGCGGCGCCAAGGCCGCCGTGAGCAACTTCACCCAGTGGCTGGCCGTACACATGTCCAAGGTCGGCATCCGCGTCAACGCGATCGCGCCGGGCTTCTTCCTGACCGATCAGAACCGTTCGCTCCTGACGCAGGAAGACGGCTCTCTCACCCCGCGCGGCA
Source organism: uncultured Victivallales bacterium (assembly GCA_964555035.1). Classification (GTDB taxonomy): domain Bacteria; phylum Verrucomicrobiota; class Kiritimatiellia; order UBA8416; family CAYOBW01; genus CAZKRK01. The sequence continues at coordinate 19,545 of CAZKRK010000092.1, forward strand.
ATACGATCGTCAGCCAGACGCCCATGGGCAAATTCGGCAGCCCCGACGACCTCATCGGCGCTCTGCTCTGGCTGGCATCGAACGAGGCGGCAGGATTCGTGACGGGAACCGTTATCCCGGTGGATGGGGGTTTTTCGGCGTTCAGTGGTGTGTAGGGTTTCGGGTCAGCCCCGCCCCAAGGCGCTGGGGCCTTGGACAATGCGGATGTGTGAAAAGAGGAGAGGAAGAAAATGGCAGCGAAGAAGAAAACCAAGAAGAAACCGGCCGATATCGGCGTCGTTGGTCTCGCGGTAATGGGCGAGAACCTGATTCTCAACATGGAGAGCAAGGGCTTCACCGTGGCGTGCTTCAACCGCACGACCAGCAAGGTCGACAACTTCATCGGCGGGCGCGCCGCCGGCAAGAAGATCATCGGCTGTCACTCGATCGAGGAGCTGGTGAAGAACCTGAAACGGCCGCGCAAGGTCATGCTGATGGTCAAGGCCGGGCCGGCCGTGGACGCCTTCATGGACATGGTGATCCCCCATCTCGACAAGGGCGACATCGTCATCGACGGCGGCAACTCGCACTTCCCCGACACGATTCGCCGCACGGCCTATGCCGAGAGCAAGGGCATGCTCTACATCGGCACGGGCGTGTCGGGCGGCGAAGAAGGCGCGCTGCTGGGACCGTCGATCATGCCGGGCGGCTCGAAGAAGGCCTGGCGCTCGGTCAAGGGCATCCTGCGGAAGATCTCCGCGCACACCGACGAGGGTGAGCCCTGCTGCGACTGGGTGGGTGAAAACGGCGCCGGTCACTTCGTCAAGATGGTCCATAACGGCATCGAGTACGGCGACATGCAGATGATCTGCGAGACCTACCAGATGATGAAGCACGGCCTGGGCATGACCAACGCCGAAATGCACAAGGTCTTCGCGAAGTGGAACCGCGGCAAGCTCGACTCCTACCTGATCGAGATCACGCGCGACATTCTCGGCTACAAGGACGCAGACGGCAACGAGGTCGTCGACCTTATCCTCGACACGGCCGGACAGAAGGGCACCGGCAAGTGGACCGCCATCGCCGCCCTGGACGAGGGTATGCCGCTGACGCTGATCGGCGAGGCCGTGTTCGCGCGCTGCCTCTCCGCCATCAAGGAAGAGCGCGTGGGCGCATCGAAAGTGCTCCAGGGACCGACCGGCAAAGTCCGTGGCAAGAAGCAGAAGGAGCAGATGGTCAAGGACCTGCAGGAAGCGCTTTACGCCTCCAAGATCGTTTCGTACGCGCAGGGCTACCAGCTCATGCGCGCCGCCGCGGCCAGCTATGGCTGGAAGCTGAACTATGGCGGCATCGCCCTGATGTGGCGCGGCGGCTGCATCATCCGTTCCGTCTTTCTGGGCAAGATCAAGGCCGCGTTCGACAAGAACCCGGAGCTCACCAACCTGCTGCTCGACCCGTTCTTCAAGCGCGCCGTGATCAAGGCCCAGGATGCCTGGCGGCGTGTTGTGCAGACCGCGGTCAAGCTCGGCATCCCGATGCCGGCGATGAGCTCGGCCCTGGCCTACTATGACGGCTACCGCGCCGAACGCCTGCCCGCCAACCTGTTGCAGGCGCAGCGCGACTACTTCGGCGCCCACACCTACGAGCGTGTCGACAAACCGCGCGGCGAGTTCTTCCACACCAACTGGACCGGCCGCGGTGGGACAACGGCGGCCTCGACGTACATAGTGTAGGGGCGAGAGGACGTCCCCATCCTTCGTAGACTCAGACGTCCTAACTCCTGGGTGTCACGTCCTGATTTCCGTTTGACACCTTTTGGTTGTTGAAAGGTCATGGGCCG
>CAZKRK010000093.1:0-21321 GCA_964555035.1 uncultured Victivallales bacterium
CCCCCCCGCCCCCCCCCCGGGCGCGCCCGGTGGGGGCTTTTTCTGGGGGCCTGCTGGCGGGTAATCCGCCGTCCGTGGAGGGGGGGAAGGGAGTTTCTATATCGTTCTCCGCGTTCCTCGCAAGCCGTCGCGGACGAAGTGGAACTGTACGGCGAGCAAGACAACGCCCGTCGAGTCCGCGGTTTTGGGTGAATACCTCCGCCAACAGGCCACATCCGCGTCACCCGGTGATTCTATCTGCCCACAGATTCCGCGGAAGATCCATCTTCTGCTGTAATACCTCACCTCCTGCTCCGACTACCTAATTGACGGCGATGATGGTCACGTCCTCCCCGACCGGTGACGGGAGCGACCGAGTGACCGGGAATGGCGCCGCAAAAGAAGGAGAGGTGGCGAGATGATGAAGTGGGTGAAGAGAGGAGCGATCGCGACAGCATGCCTGGGTCTCATCGGTGGGGCCGTATTCGGAAAGGACCTCGTCAGTTACGTGCGCAGCTCGGCTCGTACAGTGCGGACGGCGGTCAAGGATTCGGTTCCGCTGGAGTTCGAGTTCAAGCGGGCGCGCGACCTTCTTGACGAGATCATACCCGAGATGCACGCCAACATCCGCCTGATCGCGCAGGAGGAGGTCGAGATCGCGGCCCTGAAGGGCGAGATTTCGAAAACAGAGGAAGAACTGGCGGAACAACAGCTCAAGATTCGAAAGGTCCGCGAAGAACTGGGCTCTGCGCGCGATACGTATCGCTTTGGCTCACGTACGTTCACGTCGCAGGAACTGCGACTCCGGCTGGCACAGTGGTTCGAGCGGTACAAGGAAGCAGAGCTGGGGTTGGCGGGAAAGCGCCGCCTGCTCACCAGTCGCGAGAAGTCGCTTCACGCCGCGGTTTCTCTGCTTGAACGCACCCGCGAACGAAAACGACAACTCGAGCAGAAGATCGAGACGCTGGAAAGCCAGTACCGACTGGTCAAAGCATCGGCCGTGGGCACGCGCGTGCGCATAGACGGCGGCAAGCTGGAGCAGACGGAGCGTCTCATCGGCGACATCAAGAAACGGCTCGATGTTGCGGAACGCGTGTTGGCGCATGAGAACAGTTTCGTTGCCGAGATCGACATCGACGTCGTCAATGAAAAGGAGCTGCTTGCCGAAGTCGATGCGCACTTCGCGCAGAGCGCCGGCGATAGTGACGATGCCGGGATGTGAGGTCCCATGTGGACGGTTGCACCGCGCGGACTAAAGATGCACAGTGTCAGTGCGGCTCACGGCCATGCCGCCGCGCATAGCGGAGAATGTGGTCGTGTTCCTGAGAGGAGAACCCAGTGAGCGATTCGGGACAAGACAGCGTGGCATCCGACTGCCGGAGGGCCGTGCCGGACGTACGGAATGCCGCCGCCCCCCGAGGGTGCCGTGCCCGCGCGCTTCTGCCTCACCGCTTCATTCTCATGGTCGACGGCGCGGGCAGCTACCTCGTCCTGCGCTCCCGGTGTGTGACGATTGGGGCGCTGGCGGCGGCCCCTCGCCCCGTCTTGCGTCTGCAGGCACGCTCCGGCATCCCGATTCTGTGTGTGGAACGAAGCGAGGACGAGTACCTGCTGCTGGCCGAGCGGCCGGTTGACGTCGCCGGAAGAGCGACGAGTCGCTGTTTGCTGACCGACGGGCAAACGATCGCGATGCCGGGGAACTGCAAACTCGGCTTCGGCCGCCCGAACGCAGCCAGCGGAACGGCTTTGTTGACGCCGACGGGTGTTCGTCTTGCCGAGGAAGGGGTCACGCACGTGCTGCTGATGGATCGTGATGTCCTGATCGGGGGAGGTCGTGCCAACCACGTTCGTGTTCGTGGAGTCGACGATCCCATTACGCTCTTCCTGCGGGATGGCAGTTTGCATGTTCGCGCCGGCCTGCCTGCCCAAGTGGACGGCCGTCAGCTTGCTCCGGATGAGCCGCTGCCCATGCACGTCTCCATCCGCATCGGGGTCGTGTCGCTTGTTCTGAAGGAGTTGCAACACGGTGAGCTCGCGGGCGAGGCCCCGGCTCGCGGGAACGAAAGATAGCGATGCGTACGTACAGGCACAGATACGGCGACCGCCCGCTGGAAGGGTACACGATTGAACGCGGGATCGGGTTCGGTGGGTTTGGCGAGGTGTACCATGCCGTCAGCGACGGTGGGCGACACGTGGCGCTCAAGTGCGTGGAGAGCTTCGAGGATATTGAGCTGCGCGGCATACGGCAGTGCATGAACCTCAAGCACCCCAACCTGGTCACGATCTTCGACGTGAAGCGAAACGGGGAAGGCTGTCCCTTTGTAATCATGGAGTACATGACCGGCGCCTCACTGCGCGATCTGTTGGATGGTTCCCCGAAGGGGCTTGGCGTCGAGAAAGCGGCGTTCTTCCTGCGGGAATTGGCCAGGGGCGTGTCCTGTCTGCACGACGCCGGCATAGTGCATCGCGATCTCAAACCGAGCAACGTCTTCTGCGAGCATGGGGTCGTGAAGATCGGGGATTATGGGTTGAGCAAGCGTCTGGACGGAGGCGGCTGCGAGGGTCAGACCGTGACGGTGGGGACGGTGAGCTACATGGCCCCCGAGATAGGCAGCGGCGTCTACGACCGTTGCGTCGACATCTATTCGCTCGGGATTCTGCTCTACGAGCTGCTCAAGGGGGAAGTGCCGTTCCGGGGAAGGAGCTACGGCGAGGTGTTGATGAAGCACATGACCGCCAAGCCTGACCTGTCGGGCATTCCCGCACCCTTTGACTGCGTGATTGAGAAGGCGCTGGAAAAGGACCCGGCGAAGCGCTTTCAGAGCGTCCCGGAGATGCTCCAGGCGGCGTTTGGAGTCGAGTGTGCGCGCGAGGATGTCCTGCAACAGGGCGGCGATCTTTCGGCCGCAGCCGGGCGACCGGCACGACGGGCGGAGGTGGTGTCGAGTGAGAAGCGCTGTCCACCGCCAGTGCCGTCGTCCGTTGTGCGCTCGGTGAATCAAGCGTCTCTCGGGCGTGCGAGGCGGGCCGCACCGCCCGCTTCGCGTTCCGCCGGGCCGGATAGGATCAGCGTGGGACAGCGCCACGTGTTGGCCGCCACGGCCTCATGCGGCGCGGCCCTGGCGGCCGGTCTCATCGGTCATTCTTTCGCGGGCATGCCGCCGGATTGGCGTGCATTCCTGTTGCATGCCTTCATGGTGTACGGAGCGGCGGTCGCCACCTGGTTTGCCACTCGCATCGGGTACCGGAACTGCGAGGGGGAAACGCCCCCCATCGGCAATCTTGCTGCCGGCGGTCCCGCCTGTCTCCTGATTGGGACCATGCTGACGCTTTTCGCATGGCGCGAAGGCTTCACCTTGCGGTTGTGGGGCTCTCTGTGCCTGCCGATTCTCGTGGTCAACTGGTGGAAGGCCACGTTTCCCGCGCGCAGGCGGCGTCTCGCGTTGGGAAGAGCCATTGGCCTGGCCGTTCTGGGCGGCGTTGCTTCGGTGGTGCTTGGAGCCCCGACGGTCCTCGTGATGAGCCTGCTCGGCGGGATATCGTTGAGCGTCCAGGCTCTGTGCCCGGTGCAGGGCGTGCCCCCGGCCGGTGTTGCCGGAACGAGGACCTGCGGTGCCACACGGCACACGGGACCCCGCGGTTGCCGCGGCCTGGAGACGGGCTTTGGAGGTACATCGGCCACGGGAACGTCTCCCTCCGTGCCGGTCTCTCCGTACAGGCGTCTGTGGGCGCTGCTGTTGTGCGCCGCGGGCGCTGTCGGTGTTGCCGGCCTGCATCGTTTCTACGTGGGCAAGATCGCGACCGGGATTCTCTGGCTTCTGACGGGCGGGCTGCTGGGAGTAGGACAGCTCATAGACCTGGTCATGATCGCTATGGGCGCGTTTCGTGACAAGCAGGGACGGCTAGTGTGGCTGTGGCAGGATGGGTCGGTACGAATGGTTGGGAGCAAGTACTATGAGCAATGACCTCATTCTGGCGGTGTGCGGATTGGCGGTGCTCGCCGCCGCGCTTCTCTGTTTCGCCTGCAGGCGGACCCGCCCGCTGGGCTTGGCCGTAGTTGTCCTCCTGTTTGCGGGGATCGGGGCGTGGTCTCTGTTCGCGCCGGAGGCGGCCGTATTGGCGCCGGCGTCCCGTCCCGCGGAGACGCTTCCGGAGGCTGGAACGACTGCCGGCACTCCATCGGTGTGGAGCGACGGTATGGCGCGCGGGTTTGAGGCGGACGTGTACGCGACGGCAGGCGAAGCCGTCGAGGCCCTCGCTTCGCGCGTTGCGGAGAGCGCGTGCCTCGTGAGCGGGGACCTGGATGGACCTTCTCGCCTGGTTGTGCTGCACACGTCCAGACTCGACCTGGCGAGCGACTTTGAAGGCGCTCTTTCCCGACTCATGCCGTCCACGCGAGTCAGTCGCGGGGCAGTAGCGGACGGCGGCGGCGCGAATACCGTCGAACTCACCTTTTCCGCGGCCATAGCGCGGGGACCCGCGGCGGGAGGCGACGCGGAGGAGGGTGCCTGCGAGGCACGTTTGCGGCTGGGTGACGCGGACAAACTCCACCGGGTCAACTGCGCCGGCAAGCCGTGGGTGTCCGACTTCTCGGACTATACCGACGCGCATCCCGACGCGACACTGATCTGCGTGCGTTCGTGCAACGCGTGCACAAGCGCGGAAGAGGCCCACGCGGAAGCAGTGAACGCAGCCGCGGCACGCATAGACGCTCTGCTGAAGGAAGAGCCAGGGCGACACGACGGCGCACTCGATCCGGTCAGCAGCCGGGATGTCGAGCGGCACTTCGGCATTGTCGATCGCTTTGCTCAGTGCTTCGAGGGGGTCGCCGGCAGCATCTGGCGGGAAGCGCTCCTTGTCGGTGTTTCGCCGGCAAAGATCGCATCGTACGCCGCAAAACAACGTGGCGCGTCGCGCATTCACCCGGACACATGGTGGCATCGGATGGTCAGGGTCGTCGGCGTGCTGGTGGCCATCGCGCTGCTGCATCTCCTGATTCACAAAATGGCGTTGGTATATGACCGCAATCAACCAGGCTGAACAGTACCTGCTCGACGAGGTGCGCAGGGGAAACGAGGAGGCGTGGTCTCAGCTCGTAGCGCGCTACCAGGGACGCCTCCTGGCGTTCGCTCGGGGCCGCATCGGGGGCAGCGCGGCCGAGGCGGAGGATCTCGTTCAGGACACCTTTGTCAGTTTCCTGAAGTCACTGCCTGCATACAAGGGAAAGGCGGGCATCGAGACGTATCTTTTCACGATCCTGCGCCGTCGCGTCGTGGATGTCTTTCGGTCTGGACACCGAAAGCACATCTGTCTGCTGCATGATTCGCTGGGTGACGACGGCTCGGAGGCCGGCGAGAGGATGTTGTCGCGGCTCGTGGACCCCACACCCACTGCCACCGAGAGCCTGGAACGCGTCGAAGACCGTGACGTGGTTCGCCAGGTGCTGGCCGATGCGCTGGAGCAGCTTCTCGGAGAACTCAAGAGAGCGGTGAAGCTCCGCGACATCGAGGCGGCCGAGCTTGTCTTTTACTGCCAGGCCCCGAATCGGGAAGTGGCCCGGCTTCTGTCGATGACGAGCAATGCCGTTGCGGTTGCCAAGCACCGATGGGTCAGCCGTGTGCGCGAAGAGGTGCTCAAGGCGAGTGTTCCGAACGTGCCTGACGGGGCGGTGCTGGAGGGGTTGCTTGGCGAGGTATGGGAGACGCGCAGGTTGAGCTGCCCCAAGCGGAGTACGGTTGGCGCGTATCTCCTTGAGACGCTGGACGACGACTGGACCAAGTACGTGGATTTCCATCTCAACACGCTGGGCTGTTGCTTCTGCCGCGCAAACCTCGAAGACCTGAGACAGCAGGACGAACGCGTCGACCGAAGCGACCTGCATTCCCGCATCCTAGCCTCCTCGATCGGTTTCTTTCGGACTGGTGCTCGGGAGAGGACTCGAACCTCCACGGGCTAATACGCCCACTAGCCCCTCAAGCTAGCGTGTCTGCCATTTCACCACCCGAGCGCCTTGGAAGGGCTGCTCAAAAAAAGCAGGGCGAGGTATATTACAGGTTACGCGCCCGGTTCAAGCAAAAAAGGAGCATGATAATCCGTGCTACCGGTGTGACGGTTGTGGTACACTGCGGGTTCTTTCTATAGCACCTAGTGGCCTCTGCCCGCCGGTTGGGTGGTGGAAAACGGACTCCGCAAACGGGGAAGAAGAGCAATGCACGGGTTCAGGTTTGTACTCCTGACCGCCTTTCTGGCGTTCGGCATGCGCGTGGATGGGACCACGTCGGTTGTAAGCGAACTGACGATTGAGCCGCGTTTCAAGGAAGTCGCGATGGCCCTGCATGCGGTGCTGCCGGAGGAGCATCTGACGCACCGGCCTGTTGACGACGAGATGTCCGAACGCGCCTGGCGCAACTACTTCAGGTCGCTGGACCCGATGCGGTTGTACCTTATGGAACCCGACGTCGAACGTTTCGAGGACAAACAGCTGGTCCTTGACGACGAGCTGCGCGTCGGGAACGTCGAATTCGCGTTCGAAGTGTTCGATCTCCTGCGCGACCGTGTGCGCGACCGCGTCGAGTTCATCGAGGAGCAGCTTGCGAAGGGCTTTGACCTCACGCTTGACGAGGCCTACGAATGGGACCGCGGTGAATTGCCGTGGGCCAAGAACCGCGAGGAGTGGGACACCCTTTGGCGCAAGTCTCTGAAGAACCAGTATCTCCAGGCTGTTATCAAGAAGAAGAGCGCCGAGGAAGACAAGGAGAACGGGGAGGAGGGAGAGGGTTCGGACGAGGAGCAGGACGAGGGCTCGGACGAGGATGAGGGGGAGGATGAGGGGGAGGATAACGGAGAAGAGCAGCCCGCCAAACCGTCGCCCTCTCCGGAGGAGACGATTCTCAAGCGCTACCGTCGCATCCGGGAGGTTCTGGACCATTCCGACGCGGAAAGTGTGCTGCAGCGCTACTTAACGGCGGTGACGCTGGCGTACGACCCGCACTGCACCTACATGTCTCCCATCAGCAAGGAGAACTTCGACATCAGCATGAAGCTCTCGCTGGTAGGCATCGGCGCCCTGCTGACGCAGGAAGATGGTGCGTTGAAGATCGAGAAGATCCTCCCCGGCGGCCCGGCCGACAGGGACGAGCGCGACATCAAGCTCGTGCCGGGCGACAAGATTATCGCGGTGGGACAGGGGGACGAAGAGCGCGTCGACATCATCCACTGGCCCATGACGAAGGCGATCCAGCTCATCCGGGGAGAGAAGGAGACCAAGGTTGTGCTTGAAGTGATTTCCGCTTCGGACCCGACCGAATCGACAACGCGGCTGGTGGATCTCATTCGTGACGAAATCAAGCTCGAGGAGCGTGCAGCCAAGTACGAAGTTGAGGAGTACGAGGACGAAGACGGCGAGACAAACCGCTTTGGCGTGATTGATTTGCCCGCGTTCTACGCCGATCTGGCCGGGGCCGCGGACAATCCCGATAACTACAAGAGCTGCGCGCGCGATGTCGGCGACATCCTCAAGAGTATCCGCACCAATGACGTGGACGGTGTGATTCTGGATCTGCGCAGCAACGGGGGCGGTTCGCTCCGCGAGGTGGCCATAATGACGGGGCATTTCATTCCGCGTGGCCCCATAGTCCAGGTTCGGCAGATAAGGGACATCTCGGTGCTGCCCGACAAGAATCCGGAAATCCTCTACGGCGGGCCTTTGATCGTGCTCGTCAACCGTTTGAGCGCGTCGGCCTCGGAGATTCTGGCCGCGGCCCTGCAGGACTATGGACGCGCGCTGATTGTGGGCGACTCGCACACGTTCGGCAAGGGTACCGTGCAGGGCGTCAAACCGTTGGCCGGTAACCGGGAACTGGGGTCGATCAAGATTACGAATGCCCTTTTCTACCGCATATCGGGCGGATCGACGCAACTGAAGGGCGTATCGTCGGACATCGTTGTCCCCTCGGCTTCGGAATCCATGGAGGTGGGGGAGTGTTTCCGGGATTACGCCATGGATTGGACCAGCGTGCGGCGGCTCCCTTATCGTCCCCTGGCACAACTGACGCCCGCGGTGCGCAAGTTGATGGACGATGCCGAGGTTCGCCGGGCTGCCGACGCCAGATTTGCTTCGTACACCAATATCCTGGCCAAAATCGAGGAGTTGAACGACGTGGTGGAGATGCCGCTGCAGCTCGACAAGCGCCTTGAGCGCTACCACGAGCGTCAGCGATTGTCGGAAGCTCAGAAGGAGATCGCGGAGGGGAACGGCGGCAGGTTGGACATCGTGCTGGAGGAGACCATGGCGATCCTGGCCGATTTCGTGGACCTGCATCCCCAGCGAACTGAGTGATGTGGAGTCCGTGGCTTGGATTTGGCCTATGCCACACTTGGGGCGTGGGCGACGTCCGCATTGAGATTGAAGAGGGTCGCTGTCTGTCTTCAATCGTAATCCTACTCGTAGGCCGTAATCCTCGAGAGTAGGGGAGAGATTAGGGGCGAGAGATTAAGGGCGAGAGTAGGGGACAGGAATCCGTCCCAGTGTCATGTCCCGGAAATTCTTGGCATCGGCTGAGGGCTTTGCGGCTCAGCACAGGTTCGCCCTACAGTCGCGTAAGTAGCGCTTGCTCAAGGAGATGGAGGGCGAGGCTGTGCCGAGCCGCCCGCTGGCGACTTATGTGGTCTACTTGTGAGACAAGATACTAGGGGCGATACATTCAACAAGCAGGAGGGGGTCAATGGCTGAGGATACACGGGAAGAGAAATCGGTCGAAGAGCAGCCGCGGATTGCTCAGGCCGGCGAAGAGGACGTTGCGGCGATCGATGCGCTGCGAGACTTGTACAATCAATTGAAAGCGGAACTGGCCAAGGTTATCATCGGCCAGGACGATGTCATCGGCAAGCTGTTGATCTGCATATTCGCGCGTGGCCACGCATTGCTGATGGGCGTGCCCGGTCTGGCGAAGACGTTGTTGATCCACAGCTTGAGCGACCTGATGGCGCTCAAGTTCAGCCGAATCCAGTTCACGCCCGACCTGATGCCGTCGGACATCACCGGGACGGATATCCTCCAGGAGACAGACCAGCCGGGGCGGCGGGCGTTCGAGTTCGTGAAGGGACCGATCTTTGCCAATGTCGTCCTGGCCGACGAGATAAACCGGACGCCGCCCAAGACCCAGGCGGCCCTGTTGCAGGCGATGCAGGAGATGTCCGTCAATGCCGGCGGACACTACTTCAAGCTCGACCAGCCCTTCTTCGTGCTGGCAACGCAGAACCCCATCGAGCAGGAGGGCACCTATCCCCTGCCCGAAGCGCAGCTCGACCGCTTCATGTTCCTGATACACGTCGACTATCCCACCGAGGGCGAGGAGATGCGCATCGCGCGCGAGACGACCGCGGGGGCGATGCCTACGCTGGAAGCGGCACTGACGGGCGAGAAGATCATTGAGTACCAGCAGGTCGTGCGCCGCGTGCCCGTGCCCGACCACGTATACGACTACATCGTGCGCCTGGTGCGAATGTCGCGGCCGACCCTGGAGGGAGCGCCCGACTTCGTCAAGGACTGGGTCATGTGGGGCGCCGGTCCCCGCGCCGTGCAGTATCTCGTACTGGGGGCGCGCGCACATGCCGTGTTGCGCGGGAGCTATCTCGTGCAGGTCGAAGACGTGGACGCCGTGGCCGAGTGCGTGCTCTCGCACCGGATCCTGACGAATTTCCATGCGGAATCCGAAGGCATTTCCAGCCGCGAGATCGTTGCGCGTCTGACCGCCGAAGCCAGGGAGGAGTGAGACATTGGCGGAAGTCCCCCATAGGGAATTCCTCGATTCCGCCGTTCTGTCGCGACTGTCTCGCCTGACCGTCAATGCCCGCTTGCCGATGGTCGGCGGCGTGAGCGGCATCCACAAGAGCGCGACACGCGGCTCGAGCGTGGAATTCGCGGAATACCGCAAGTACGTGCCGGGCGACGACATCCGGCACGTCGACTGGCGTGTCTACGCGCGCACGGACCGCTTCTACATGAAGGAGTTCGAGGCCGACACGAACCTGCGGTGCTACCTCGTGCTCGACACCAGCGCGTCGATGGGATTCAGCGCCAGGCACGATAGCAAGCTGGCCTATGCGCGCAAAATGCTGGCCACGCTGGCCTATCTGCTCGTGCACCAGGGCGACTCGGTCGGACTGCTGTGTTTTTCGGACAAGACCGTGGTCGACATCCCGCCGCGCCGTTCGCCGGCCCACCTGAAGAACATCTTCGACACGCTGGCGGAGATCAAGCCGCACGGCAAGACCGATATCGTGGAAACGATCCACAACCTGGCCGAAAAGGTCAGGCGGCGGGCACTCGTGCTGGTGTTCTCGGACTGCTTCACCGAGGTGCCGTCGCTGTTGGACTGTTTCCAGCATATGCGTTTCCACAAGCACGACCTGACCGTGTTCCACATGCTCGACCGCCAGGAACTGCGTTTCGACTTTGACCGCCCGATTCGGTTCGTGGACATGGAGACAAGTTTCGACATGGTCACGGATCCGTCGGTGATGCACGCGGGGTATCGCCGCGAGTTGGACCTCTACCTGGACGCCTTGCAGCAGGGGTGCCGCGAGTTCGGCGTGGATTACCAGCGCGTTTTGACGGACAGCGATTACGAAAAGGTGCTGGCCGCGTTCATGCTTCAGCGCCTGCGCAAGGCGCCCGGTGCGGGAGGAGCTGCATGAGCGTTCTGCAACCGTTCATGATCTGGGGGCTGTGCGCGGCGGCATTGCCGATCGTGATCCACCTGCTCAACCGGCTCCGCTACCGCACCGTGAAGTGGGGCGCGATGATGTTTCTCGTCAAGGCCGCCAAGAGCTCGACGCGCCACGCCCGCCTGCGGCACTACCTGATTCTGGCGGCGCGCACGCTGATGCTGCTTTGTTTCGCCTTTGCCTTGTGCCGGCCGATCGTCGGCGGTTGGCTGGGCATGACGTTGTCAGGCCCGCCGGAGACAGTGATCGTCGTTCTAGACCGTTCGGCCAGCATGGAAGCCGTCGATCCCCGGAGGCAGAGCAGCAAGCGCGGGTATGCGCTCTCCCTGTTCGGCGACGTGGCCGCCGAGACGGTTGCCTCGAGCCGTTTTGTGCTGATTGAGAACGTGCTCAGAACGCCGCGCGAGATCGGAGGTCCGTCGGCGTTGGCCGGGTTGGACCTGGTGGGACCGACGGACACGGCGGCGGACCTGCCGGCGATGTTGCGCGAGGCGGTGGATTACATTGTCGAAAACCGTACCGGCCGCACGGAGATATGGATTGCTTCGGACCTGCAGCGCAGCAACTGGCGGCCGGACAGCGAGGAGTGGCAGCGGGTCAGCGCGGAGGCCGCGGCGCTGCCCCAGAACGTGCGCGTCCGGTTGCTGGCTTTGAACGAAGACTACGGCCGGAACACGACGCTTTCGCTGAGGCAGGTCATCCGCCGTACGCGCGGCGGCGACCCCATCCTCGACTTGGGGATGGAACTGCGGCGCGCCGCGGGGGCGGACAAGGCTTTCCCCATCGTGGTCACGCTCGACGGAACGCGTTCGCAGATCGACACCAAGATGCCGGCGCAGAGCATGTTCACCCACTACGGACTGGAGCTGAAGGAGCGCGGCGGCGACGGGGGCTGGGGTAAGGTCGAACTGCCCGCCGATGAGAACTCGCGGGACAATGCGGGCTACTTCGTCTACGGACGCGACGCGGAACTGCGGACGGCGATCGTGTCGGATGGCGGACAGGCTTCGCGCTATCTCCGTCTGGCTGCCGCGCCGGCGCCGGAGTTGCTCAGGCAGAGCAGCGAGGTCATTCCCGCGGTTGACGTGGCCAGGCTGGACTGGACACAGGTGGCGTGCGTAATCTGGCAGGCCGGCCGGCCGTCGCCGGGCACGGTCTCTGCCGTGGAGCGCTTCGTGCGTGAAGGCGGTACGCTGCTCATGTTGCCGACGTCTCGCGGGCAAGGCATGCTGGGGATCGACTGGGGGCAAGTCGAGACGGCCGATGCGGAACGGCCCTATCGCATCGGGGTGTGGAACGAGTACGACGGCCCCCTGGCACGCACGGCCCAGGGACAGGACTTGCCCGTTGCCGGCGTGACCTGCACGCGGCGGCGCATCCCCGTTCCCGCCGCTTCCGACGACAAAGCCGCTACCGAGGCCCCCGACGGCGAGCGGGAGACCTGGCACGACGTGGCCTCTTTCGTTGACGGCAAGCCTTTCCTGATGCGGCGTCTGTTCGGCAAGGGACGGGCCTATGCCTGCACGACTCTACCCGAAACGGCTTGGTCTTCGCTGGGAAAGGACTGGATCCTGGTGCCCCTGGTCCAGCGCATCATTGCGGAGGGCGCCAATCGGTTGTGGTCACAGGAGAGCGCGCTGTGCGGCGAGTGGGCGCCCGAGGACGACCAGACGTGGACGGCGGTCGATGTGGAAACGTACAAGGATCCCCGTTGGCAGTCGGGCATTTACCGCTCGGGCACGCGGCTGGTGGCGCTGAACCGGCCGGCGGCCGAAGACCTGCCGGAGGTCCTCGCTACCGAAGAGGCCGCGGAGCTCTTCGGCGCGCTTCCGGTTCAGATTGCCGCCAGGCTCGAACGCTCGCGCAAGTCCAGCCTGCAAAGCGAGATCTGGCGCCAGTTCATCTACCTGGCGCTGCTGTGCATGGTCGGTGAGAGTATGCTTCTGCTTGGCGAACGGGTGAAACCAAAGCGACACGAATGATATGAGGACGGCTTTCTGGAGTTTTTCGATCGGCATCTGGACGATCGTAGTGGGCGCCCTGATCGCGGTTGTGAGCGTCTGGCTGGCCGTCAGGCTGGTCCGGCGCAACCGGCATGCGCGCGGAGCGCTCGCGCTGGAGTTGTTGCGGCTGCTGGTGGTCGCGCTGCTGCTGTTCTCGTTGGCGCGTCCCGAGTTCGTGCGGCTGGCGCGGCAGCTCGAGCGGCCCCTGGTGGCGGTCCTTACGGACGGCTCCGGCAGCATGGCGACGGTCGACGTGCTGGCAGGGCGCAAGGTCCCCACGGCGCGCAGCGACTGGCTCGCGTCCCAGGTCACCAACAGTTTCTGGCAGTCGCTGGAACAGGCGTACGGTGTTGCCGTCGACGACTTTGCCGTGCCCCCCGCCGATCCCGAGGCGAATCCGGGCACGGATTTGAACGCGGCGCTCGAAGAGGCGCTTCAGAAGCACCGCCAGTTGCGCGCGATTATGCTGTTGAGCGACGGTGACTGGAACGAGGGTCAGTCACCCGTGACCGCGGCGACGAAACTCAAGCTGGCCGGCGTTCCCGTTTATCCGGTGGTTGTCGGCAGCGAGGAGTTCCTGCCCGATTTGGAGCTGCAGTCCGTGTCCGCCCCGGCCTACGGGCTGATGGACGAGCACGTGTCGATACCGTTTACGATCCAGAGCCGCCTGCCGCGCGAGGTGAAGACGACGGTCTCGCTGGTGGGGCCACGCGGCACGGAAGCGACAAAAGACATCGTCATTCCGCCCATGGCGCAGTTGCAGAGCACGATCCTGCTCGTGCCCAAGGCAGAGGGGTCGGCGACCTTCAAGGTCAGGCTTCCGGTGGAAAAGGACGAAATCCTCGACAACAACAACGAGAAGTCTTTCACGATGGCGCTGCGGCGCGAGATTCTCAAAGTGCTCGTGGTGGATTCGTTGCCCCGCTGGGAGTTCCGCTACCTGCGTAACGCGCTCGTGCGCGACCCGGGAGTCATTGCCGAGTGCGTCCTGCTGCGTCCCGAGCTGGGCCCCGCGCGCGGCAGCAACTACCTGCCCCGTTTCCCCGAGTCGCGTGAGGTCCTGTCCGAGTACGACGTCGTATTCCTGGGCGACGTCGGGTTGGGCGGTGAGGAATTGCCGGAGGAAAGCGCTGCGCTGCTCAAGGGGCTTGTGCAACAGCAGGGGAGCGGTCTCGTGTTCCTGCCGGGCGCGCGCGGGCGGGTCGTCACTTCCCTCGATTCCGAGCTGGAGGAGCTGATGCCCGTGACGCTCGACACGGAGAATCCGAAAGGGTTCGGCATCAACATCGAGTCCCATCTGGCCCTGACTACGCGCGGCCAGGACCATCTCCTGACCATGCTGGCGCCCTCCGCCGCCGAAAACGTCATGGTGTGGCGTTCGCTGCCGGGGTTCTTCTGGCATGCGCCCGTGTTGCGTGCCAAGCCCGGCTCGGAAGTGCTGTCCGTTCACGCCACGGCACGCAACAAGTTTGGCCGCATTCCCCTGCTCGTGACGCGCACCTACGGCAACGGCAAGGTGCTTTTCATGGGTACGGACGCCGCCTGGCGCTGGCGGCGCGGGGTCGAGGATACCTTCCACTACCGGTTCTGGGGACAGGTCGTGCGCTGGATGTCGCATCAGCGCCACCTGGCCCACGACGAGGGCATTCGCTTCTTCTACAGCCCCGAGTCGCCCGTGCGCGACCACCGCGTGTTCCTGCACGCCACCGTCTTCGACAGCGCGGGTCTGCCGCTGGAAGAGGGTACCGTGCGCGTCGATGTCGAAGACGAATCGGGCCATATGACGAGCATTCCCCTGCGCCCTTCCGAGGGCGGCTGGGGAGTGTTCACCGGGACGTTCGTGCCTCGCCGTGGCGGCAAGCACACCGTCACGGTTGCTTGCGAGGAGACCGGGCGGACCGTCAGCGCCGAGATGTTGGTGGATAGCCCGCGCCGCGAAGTGGTGGGCCGGCCCGCCAGGGCCAACGTTTTGCGCGAGATTGCCGGCATCACGGACGGCAATTGCTATGCCGCCGATGAGCTGGCCGAGGCCGTCAAGGCGATCCGTCTGTTGCCGGAGCCCGCTCCGCGCGAAACGCGGCTTCGCCTGTGGTGTCACCCGCTGTGGGGGGCGTTACTTGTCGGTCTGCTTTGCGTTTACTGGATTGGACGGAAGTTGCAGGGACGGATCTAAAAGTGTAGAGTAGGCGAATCATGAATCCTGCGCAAAACGATATCTGTGTTCCCGAGGTGAAGCTGCCGCCGGAACTGCTGCGACAGATCCGCGCCTTCGAGAAACGGCTGTGCTTCACGGAGACGGTCGTGGCCGTGCTGGGCGGTCTCGCTGCGCTCCTGCTGACCTACCTGATGGTGTTTGTTTCCGACCGCCTCTGGGACACGCCGGTCTGGCTGCGCTTCCCGCTGACGTTTGGCGGCGCACTGGTGCTTGCGGCGTTCCTGTATCACTGGTTCAAGTACTGGCTCTGGCACCGCCGCAGCCGCCGCGACCTCGTCAAACTGGTCCAGCGCCGCTACACGCGGCTGGGCGACAGGCTGCTGGGGGCTGTCGAGCTGGCCGAGCGCGGCGCCGTTCCCGGCGAGATGTCCCCGGCCCTCTGCCGTGCCGCGATCCGCCAGGTCGCCGGCGAGTCCGCCGCGTTCGATTTTCGCGGCGCCGTGAACCTGTCGAAGCCGCGTGCCGTGACCGTTCTCTTCGTGGCGCTGCTGGCGGCGGTGATCCTGCCGCTGCTGCTCTTCCCGCGCGCGGGCGTGAATGCCCTGATGCGCTGGTTCAGACCCCTCGGCGACGTGGCGCGCTACACCTTCGTCAGCCTCGAGGACATGCCGGACGAGCAGGTCGTGCCGCACGGGGAGGATTTCGAGATCGTGTGCGCCCTGGCGGAGGAATCCCGCTGGCGGCCGGTCGAGGCCAGCTGCCGGGTCGAAGACCAGCCGCGGATCGTGGCCACGCTGCGCGAGGGGCGGGCGGAGTTCCGCGTGCCGGGGCAAACGCAGAGCGGTGTGCTCAGGATTCGCATCGGCGACGTCTCTCGGGCCGTGCGGATCGTGCCCGTGTTCAGGTCGGAGCTTGTGCGCATGACTGCAACCATGCGCTATCCGGACTACCTGGAACGCGGCGTGACCAACCTGGTGCTTGCCAACGGAAACGCGAGTTTCGTGAACGGCAGCAAGGTCGCCCTGCGGGGCAATGCCGACCGTGAAATCAAGTCCGCGACCGTCGGGCGCCTGGTCGAGACCCTCCCGCTCGACGTGTCCGGCAGCACCTTTGCCACTGAAGAGCTGCCGGCCGAGGAAGTGGGCGCCTGCGAGTTTGCCTGGACGGACCGTCACGAGCTGAAGTGTGCGGCGCCTTATCTGCTGGAAACTGTGTCGGTCGAAGACGAGGCGCCGCTGATCGAGGCGCGCGGCATGTCGCGCGTGGTTGCGATTCTCGAGGATGAAGTTGTCGAGCTCGATCTGACGGTGACCGACGACTACGGCGTCAAGCGGCTCTGGGTCGACTGGCACTCGATCGGCAAACCTGAGAAAGGGATTGCAAGTACGAACGGGTCGGTGACGATGTTCGGCGGCGGCCCGACGGTCGACGCCGTCGAGGGCACATTCTCCTTTTCGCCGATCGCTTTCCACGTGCCGGAGGAGAGCACCGTAGCGTTTGAGGCCCTGGCCTGCGACTATTTCCCCGGGCGCGATCCCGCCCGCTCGCGGCAGTACCGGATCTACGTGTTGAGCCGCGCCGAGCACGCGCGGTTGATCCAGGAGCAGATGCAGCGGCTGCAGGCGAAAATCGAGGATCTGGCCCGGGAAGAAGAGCGCTTGATTCAGGCCAACTCCGAGCTGCAGCTGCGCCCGTCGGAAGAACTCGCGAGCAGCAAAAGCACATCCGATATTCGGGAAAACGAGCTTGCGGAGGTCGATAACGCGCGCAACCTCGAGCAGATGTCGCGCGAGGGCGAGGACCTGATCGAGGAGGCCCTGCGAAACTCCGACATTTCAGAGCAGACCCTGCGCGAGTGGGCCGAGATGGTGCAGTCGATGCGCGACGTGTCCAGCGGCGACATGTCCCAGGCGGCCCAGTCGATGTCCGAGGCCCGCACGCAGCCGGGACAGCGCAAGGAGAAGCTTGACGATGCCATCGCGGCCGAGAAACGGGCACTCGAAGCCCTGCGCCAGATGGAATCGGACATGAATGAAACGATGGAGTCGATGCTGGCGCAGAGCTTCATCAACCGTCTGCGGGCCGCGGCCGACGTCGAACGCGCGATCGGCGGGGCGTTGCACGAGCTCCTGCCCAAATCCGTCGGTATCAGGATGGAGGAGCTTTCCCTGGAGGTGAAGGCGTCTCTCGAAGTCACAGCCAATCGGCAGGGCGACAACCGCGAGCAGGTGTCGTACATTTCCGACGATCTGTCCGGCTTCTACAATCGGACGCGCCAGGAGGTTTTCAACGAGATCCACACCGAGATGAAGGCCACCAACATCGTGGAAGAGCTCGGGGTGCTGGCCGAGCGCATCCGGCGCAACGAGACGGGGCAGTCGTTGAAGGCCGCGTCCCAGTGGGAGAAGCAGTTGCTGGCGTGGGCGGAGATGCTGGAAGAGCAACAGCAGTCCGGCGGCGGCGGTGGCGGCGGCGACCCCGAGCAGGTCGACGTGGAGGTTATCATCGCCCTGATGCGTTTGCGGGTGCAGGAAGAGGCGTTGCGCGAGAACACGCGCGTGCTCGAGAAGATCAGGAAGGAGAACCGGCGCTACTCGTCGGACGCGCGTCGTCTCTCCAAGCGGCAGAACGAGCTGGCGGAACAGGCGCGTCCCCTGGAGCGGCGTGTCAAGAGCGACAAGGTGCGGGCGTTTGTCGAGAAGATCGGGGGCGAAATGATGAATGCGGGCATGTATCTGCGGCGTCCGCAAACCGACAAGACGACCATTGCGATCCAGACGGAGATCATCGAGCTTATCGCCGCCGCGCTCAACTCGACCTGCAACAGCTCCGGTTCATCGCCGGCACAGGGTGTCATGCAGGGCATGGCCATGGGGCAGAACGCGGGTACCGGGTCGAACGCGGGGGGTTCGACCGACCGTCGGAACCTGAAATCGGGCGGCGTCGCTGCCGGTCCCGGCGGCGAAGCGCGTGAGATCGACAAAGCCGGCGGCCTCGGTAGTGGCGAGCTCCCCACCGAGTTTCGCGACGCAATCGAAGCCTACTTCAAAGCCGTGGAGGAGATGGAATGAGGCGGGGGGACTCCACTGTGGAATGTTGGGCGAGAGTAGGGGTGAGAGTAGGGGTACGGTGTCGCGCGATATCGGCCCTGCTCGCCGTTCTACTGGTTGCCATTCCCGCCCTGGGGCAGCGCGGTTTTCAGTATCATGGCGATCCGATTCCGCCCGAGATCGAAGCGATGTACGTTCGGGGGCTGAGCTACCTGGTAGCGACGCAGACGGACGCCGGCACGTGGGCGGGTTCACGCGGCAACGAAGCCGGCGTTGTCGGGATTGCGGTGCTGGCCATGCTGGCGCACGGCGATGACCCGAACTATGGACCCTACAGCGTTCAGATCAAGCGCGGCGTGAATTACATCGTGAGCATCGCCCGTCCCGACAACGGGTACATCGGCAACACGATGTACAATCACGGTTTTGCCACTCTGGCCCTGGCGGAAGCCTACGGTGCGGTTGACGATTCCCGGATCGGGCCGGCGCTCGAGAAGGCCGTGGAGCTCATTCTGACGTCGCAGAAGAGCAATGGGCGCGGCGCATGGCGGTATTCCCCCGAGAGCCGTGATGCGGATACGACGGTCAGCGGAGCCCAGGTTGTCGCGCTGCTTGCCGCGCGCAATGCCGGCATTCACGTGCCGGACCAGTCGATCGAAAAGGCGCTGCAGTTCTTTCGCGCCTGCCAGGGCGGCGACGGTGCTTTCGGCTACACGAGTGCGTCGGGACACAGCGCACCGCGCACCGCTATCGGTACGCTCGTCTTCGCCTTGAGCCGGCGCAAACAGACCAAAGCCTTCCAGGCCGCGCTGCGCAACCTGCAGGCAACCACGCGCGAGCAGGCCGGCAGCTATCTCTTCTACTACATGTACTACGCCGCCCAGGCCCATTTCCACGCCGACATGAAGGGCTGGGAGAAATGGAGTGCCAAGAACGTGAAGCTGCTTTCAACGACGCAGTCCATGGATGGAAGCTGGTCCGGCAGTCACGGGGCGGTTTTCTCGACAGGGACTGCGCTGCTCTCCCTTGCCGTGAACTACCGGTTCCTTCCGATCTACGAGCGCTGAAAACGGAGAATTGTTCATGACTACGCGACATGCGAAGAAGATGCTGAGCCTGGCGGTGTGCGTCGCGACGACCGCCGCCCTGGCCGAGATTGCCATTGACGGACCGCCGCCTGTAGCCCCCCGCAAACCCGTGCCGAAGGTCGCCGCCGGCGCCGCAAATCCTTCCGGCATGGGGCAATACGCGGCCCCGGACAACAAGGACATGGGGGTACTCGTGCCGGAGGGGTTGGATGTGCTCGATTTCATCAACGGCGACAAGCTTCACGGTATGCTGGAGTGTGTCGTGCCCGAGGAGGAGGGAATCCGGTGGAAACACGGCGCTGTCAAGCGTGCGATCGAATTCTCGACGGAAGGGGTTTCGCTGGTCAAACTGGCGCGACGGCAGGCGAACGCCCATCGTGCGCACGAAGCCGTGGTCGAACTCACAAACGGCGATTCGCTGTGCGGCGACATCGTATCGCTGGACGGCACCAATCTTGTCCTCGATACATGGTACGCCGGCAAGATGAAGATCAAGCGCGTGATGGTGGCATCGCTGGATCCCAGCATAACGACCTCTTCGGTCCTGTACGAGGGTCCCGTGGATATCGCCAATTGGACCTTCGGCGTGCTCGGCGGCGGGCGGGGGTGGCAGTTGCGTGACGGCGCGCTGTATACCCGCACTCCCGTGCCGATCGGAAGGAACATCGAGAACTTCCCCGACGATGCCGACATCGGCTTCGATGTGTCGTGGCGAGGATCGCCGTACTTCTACTTCACCTTCTATACCGACAACCTGAAGCAGTATTCGGGCAACTGCTACGCGTTGCGCGTGAGCAGCTCGTCGATGTATCTCTATCGCTACAGCCAGAACATGGGGTCGCAGAACCTCGGCAGCGTCAGCATCCGGCAGTTTACGCACGACGGTAACAACCGGGCACGCTTCGCCCTGCTGGTCAACAAGGCGAAACGCGAGTTCTCCGTGACGATCAACGGCAGCCTGGTGCGCAAATGGACCGACTCCAAGGAGTTTGCCGGTCGCGGAACGGGCATCCTGTTCCAGCCCCAGAACCAGGGCGAACTCAAGGTCTCCAACATTAGTATCGCCAAGTGGGACGGCAAAGCGCCTTCACAGGCTTCCGACGAGAAAGCGATCGAGGAGGACTTGATTCACTTCGTCAACCGCGACAAGGTGTCGGGCACGTTGATGTCGATCGTCGATTCCAAGGCGTCGTTCAAAACACCGTACACGACATTGCCGATTCCCCTGCCGCGGATCGAGCGTGTAGACCTGTCTCCGAAATCGCTTGAGCGTGCGCGCCGCAACTCGGGGGACATCCGGGGCCATTTCGTTGACCGCGGCACGATAACATTGAGACTGACTTCGATTGTCGATGGACGCGTGGAGGGGTTCAGCGAGAATTTCGGTGACATAAGCATGCCCTTGGGTGCTCTCAGGTTGATCGAACTGAATATCTACGAAGAGAAGAGCTCCGAAGACGAGTGGATGTTCTGAAAAGATGGGAGAACTGCCCGTGAACGGACAGAACAGCGCGCAGGCAGACCGGGGGGGACAACAGACCGTGCTGCTGGTTGAAGACGAGAGGGCCATTCGCTTCACGACCGGCGTTTTCCTGCGGGAAGCCGGTTACAACGTGTTGTCGGCGGAGTCCCCCGAGGAAGCGTTGCGCATGGTCGACGAGCATTCCGGCCGGATAGAGCTGCTCCTCACGGACGTGGTTATGCCCAACATGGGTGGACGCGAGCTGGCTGCGATGGTGAAAGAGCGGTGTCCGGGCGTGGAATGCCTCTACATGTCCGGCTATACCACCGAGCTCATCGAGGATATGGGTGCGCTGGATAAAGGCGTGCATTTCATAAACAAGCCTTTCACACGTGCCGCACTCACGGAAGAGGTGCGGAGACTGTTGACGCGCGTGTGACCGGAAACTCTCCCCCATCCGTTCCTGCGGGAATTGAGGGAACATGAGCCGGCGGTCGCCGCCGGTATGGTCCCGCGCCGGCATGGTCCCCCCGTCGGTAGTGCAACGGTGGGGACCGCCGTCTCCATTGATCCCGAGAGGTGCAGTTGCCGGTAATCCGTGATCGGTAATCGGTGTGGCACAAGGACTTCCGGTGTTCACTCACCGCACGGGATCGGGTGTCGCGCCGCATCGCGCCAATACATTTTTGGGTCTTCCGCAGAATCTGTGGGTCAAGATGTATGCCTCGGCCCCTGATGATGCAGGGGAGATTTGCGTGTACGAGTATGTGTACGAGTACGTTGTTTCCGAATCAGAACCGTTATCTTTCCTCCAGATGCCGTTCCCAAGCTACGAGCATTCGCACGATATCGGCGA